>JAFLCO010000003.1 GCA_017303535.1 Planctomycetota bacterium | reverse complement strand
GACTCGCTCTAGCCCGTATTTTAATGCAATGTTGTAAGGATTCTGGCAGCGGTCTGCGTATCTCCGTTTTAGCTGCTCTTTGCGAATAGCAACCGCAATTACTGTGAAATCCAAGGCCGCGATGAGTCCTGATATGTCGCCCAAGAATTGCTCACGCTGTTGCGAGTTCATCAGAAACTGGAATGGTGGCAATGATTTTCGGATCTCTCTTTCGTGCAATACGACCATGTCGTGGCCGAACCACTTGAACTTCAGCTTCTGCATCAGCGGTACAGCAGATTCAACGTACTTAGTTTTCTCAAAAATGCAGAAAGCTAGAACAAACATTGGATATGTCGAGTCCTCTGCGCCAAGACTATGGTCGCCGCTCTCATCGACGTAAACGATGTAGTCTCCAAAACCGGGTTTTTGAGGCGCTTGAATAACGGAAGGCGTCGACATCGTTTGCCCGCAGTGCTTATTTAAAACGTCCGAGGACCGGCGTGACTGCGGTGTTATGCTAGCCGTCAGTCACCACACATGGAACTTTGCGATCTTACGTATGATCCGGAGAACTCATCCCGCAACGTAGCGCAAAGTTCCCGTTTATAAGACGGCGTTCAATATTATGACTTAGCCCCCTTCGATAGCGGCGCAGCCGCGTATGCCGGGGGGCAGCGTCAAACGATCATCGACGCTCATGCTCAATCCACGCTGCCCCGGGCGACTCGCCCGGGGCTAAGACGCGGTTAGTGAAAGCCGATCCTGCAGCGGATAGCATGCGGATTGCGGTAATCTCGCGTTCATATCTCATCAACAAACTTGAGTCTGCAGACGACAGACCGCAACCATCTAGCGATATCCTCGACATTTTGGGATTTCATGGCTTCGCCGCTTCAACATCTTATTGCCTTTGCAAAACAAGCGAATCCATCCTTTGTTTGCACCAATGGTGGGCGGTCGGCAGCGACCCAGAAAAGCTTCATTGCGCGTTTGTGCCACGTGCTAAATGCCCCTGCGTCAACACAGGACTTGGCGATCCTTAGGTCGGTGCTCGGTGCGCATGCATCAAAGTTCGAAGAGATCTACGCCGCGCACGACGGCTTTGTTTTGTACAAGGATTTGCTCTCAGCTACCGCCGGAGTCGAAGCTCTGCCGATCTCACAGTGGGACGAAGCGGGAGAAGTCATGCGTCAATTTTTCGAGCACCTCGACGATGAAAGCGATCCAGATTACATACGCACCGGCGTCGCTTTCGCGACAGCCCCACAGAGCGGCAACTATTTCGTCATGCCGGTAGAAGGACCTAACGCGGGAAAAATCTTCTACGCCGATCACGACGGGTGGTATGAGTCACATTTCGCAAGTGACTTCGGCGAGTTTATTGTTCGCGTGACAAACAACCCGGCGCAGGTGTTATCTGAAGAACTCGGCTGCTATGCCCGCTATTCCGACGGTAACACTTCAATTCAATGGATTCCGGAGAGCTATCATGTCGGTTAGCGGGTTCAAGATTAGGGGAACAGCGTCAGACGCTGGGGACCTTTAGTACATTGTTAGTCCTCGCAGTGACCTACCAATCTCATTCGTCGTGTACAAAGCCCCTATGAAATACCTCATCTCCTTCCCCGCCTCCGCGATGAACGTCGCCGAGGAAGACTTGGGAGCCGTCGGCGAGGCGGCGCGAGTGGTGATTCGCGCCGCGAAGGAGGCCGGGGTTTATGTGTTTGGTGGGGGGATCAATGCGGCCGTCGGGCCGCAGTTGGTCGCCGCCGACGGCACGGTGACGAACGAGACGTACCCGCAGACTAAGGACTTCGACGGCGGGTTCTGCGTGCTGGAGTTGCCGTCGCGCGAGGACGCCGTGCGGTGGGCCGCGCGGATCGCCGCGGCTTGTCGCTGCTCGCAGGAGTTGCGCGAGTTTGGGTACGATCCGGAGAGCTAGGAGCGAAGAGTTAAGAGAGCCGGGTGCCACTGGTGGCTTGCCCACCAGTGCATTATCGACGTCGTCGCAGGCACTGGTGGACAAGCCACCAGTGGCACCCAAGGGACAATGCGACGGCTAACTAGCTGCCGAACGGATTGGCCGCCGCGGGGGCTGCGGGATCGGCTGCGGGGGTTGAGCCATCGGCCGGCGCGCTGCCGTCGGCGGGAGCTGCCGGTGCCGCGCCTTCTTTCGGCTTCGGGGCGATCGCGAAGCCCGGCACGTGTTCGATCGGCTTCGGCTGTGTGATCTCGCGGAGGCACTGCACCATGCCGGTCGAGGTGGCCAGATAAATCCGATCGCTCGACGTGTTGCGAATCGTGAATTCAGTGAGGCCCGGGATTTCCAACGATCCGAGCCGCGCGCCGCTGGCCGTATCGAGCACGGTCAAACGTCCGGAAAGATCGGTGACGTAGAGCCGCTTGGCCGAGGCCGAGAGAAAGTTCGCAATGCCGCCGATGTACCACAGCTGCCGGCCGGCCAGCGGATCAATGCGCACCATGTCGCCCGTCTCGGTGATGGCGAAGAGCATCCCTTCCAGAGCGACCAGCGGCTGCGAAATCGATTGCCCGACGGCGAGATGCCACACGTCGAGGCCCGTCACTTCGTTGAGGCAATATACGACGCCGGCCCGCGACGCGGCGTAAACAAACGGCGTGAGGTAAGCCGGCGTGCCGGCCCCTTCGTCGTTCATGCGGAAGCGAAACTGAATCAGTTCCTTCGTTTGCTCGCGCGAGTAGACGTAGCCGTTGGTCGAGGTCCACAGCACGCGATTCGCCACGGCCAGCGGGGGCTGCGTCGCGCCGCCGGTGCCGCTGAAGCGGTCGGGCACGTTGTCGAGAATCCGCTCGCGTTCGAGCTTGTAGCTTTCGACGTGGCCGCCGTCGAGCGGCACAAACACGCGATCGGCGCTCAAGGCCGGTCCCGTGGCAGGCGAGTTGCCGAGGCGTTGCTGCCAGCGCACGGCGCCGGTCGAGCGATCGAGCAAAAACAAATCGCCGCCGTTGATGGCCGCGACGTACTTATCGTTCACGGCCGGCTGCTGCACGAGCGCGTTGGCGCGACCGATCTCGGCCACCCAATACGTGCGCCCGGTCTCGGCGTCGACGGCCTGCACCGTGCCGCGATCGGTCTGCGCGACGAGCAAGCCGCGATGAATCGTGACGTACTTCACCCGCCCGCGCGTCGGATCGACCCGGAGCTGCGTCGACCACATCCGCTCCAAGCCGAGCTGCCGGGCGACGGTGTTCGACACCAAATCCGCGCCAAGCTGCGCCGAGCAAGGGCTCGCAAAACCGAAGCAAGCCGCCAAGGGCAACACGGCCGTGACGAAGCGAAGCATTCCCGTCGACATGGGCGCCGATCCTAGAGTCGTATTCAGGACGTGAGAAAAACTGCGAGACGTGAGCGAAGCCGCCGAACGCAAGCGAGGCTAACAGACGAGCGGCGAGCGAGGTTCGGTTCGCCGCCGGGGCGCATCCTGCGCAAGTCCGCACCCACCGCAACTATGCGTCGCAAACCGAAGGCCTGCCGGCCGCAGCGGCTGCAAAAGTTCGCTCGCCCCCGGAAAGTCGGGGGGCAATAGCGGACCTGGGGCGGGAATTCTATGATAATCACTCCCACGGCGTGGGAAGACGCAAAATAGGGCCCCCCGATCGATTTCTCCCCGCCCGGCAGTCGGCAACCATCATGGATGTAGCGAACGTGACGCCGCCGGAGCGCTCGCTCAGCCAGGAGATCGTCGGCTATCTCAACTTTTCCGAAGGCCCCCCCGACGCCAAATTCTATCGGGCCGTGAACGAAGCCTTCCGCCGGATGGTCGTGGCCGAAGCGGCGGTGCCCCCTTCGCGCACGGTCGACGCCCTCACGCCTCGCTGGCGCCGCTTCGCGGATTGGCTCCGCGAAGAAGCCGGCCGGCTGCAGGCCGAGGTACCGTCGTTCCGCGAACTTGAGCAAGCCACGGCCGTGATGGCGGCGGCCTTCGACCAAGTCATTCCCGCCTATCGCGAATTCCATCGCGACCTGCTCTTTCATCAATCCGATGAAGACCTCTTCCGGCCGTACCCCGTCGCCCGGGTTCTGCAAACCGTGCTCCGCCTGCATGTGGCCGGCTTGGCAGGGGCGGAGCTCGTCGAACAGGCGCTCGATAAGCTCAACGACTTCCTCGGCCACCGCCCGACCGCCGTGCTGCAAAACCAGCGCAGGCTCGAACCGTACGAACACGAGTGGGTCGGGCCGCTGCCGCTCTATCTCGACGGTGCCGGCTTCGCGCACGATCGCTACCGCTCACTGCTCGAGCAAGCGCTCAAGATTTTGCGCGAGACCGATCAAGACGTCTTGCTGCAGGCCTACTTCGATCCGGCCCTCTTAGAAGAACTGGCCGTTGATCCCCGGGCCTACGACTTCGACCACCCCGTCAACAAGCGGCCCAACTATCACTTCGGCCAGTGGGACCCGCAGCGTATCGATCAGCGCGGCCGCTATCGACGCTTCGTCTTGCAAGAAGTTACGCTCAACGCCGTCTGGCAGCGCACGCAAGATCAACCCGACCTGCCGCCCGACGAAGCGCTCTTCGAAGCCGGCGCCGTGCTGGCCGGCACCATGCTCATGGCCTCGGCCGTCAGCGGCAACGGGCCCGACGCCCACGACTCCGGCGTGACGCTCAGCACGCTGCTGCCGCGCATCGTCCGCTGCCGCGAAGAGTTCTACAAACGCCTGCTCGCCAAAGTCGCAGGCCCTCACGGCGACCGCCTCCGCGCCGAGGCCGAGACCTTGCGACAACCGTTCGGCGGCGCACGGCAGCACCTCAACCATCGGCTCGCCCGGCTCCGCGCCATCCAGCTGCAGCACGTGCACCTCGCACAGCTCTTCGCCAAGATGGGCTATGCCGACGCCGGCCGACGCCAGGCGCAGATCGTCCCTGTCGCCTCGGCCCGCATGCTCTGCGAAATCAACGGCCTGATCACGACCATTCATCAGTTCGTCGACCAAGGCCAGCTCGCACGCGGCGCCGCCGAAGTGCCCGAGGCCGTCGCCCTGCTGCATCGGGCCATCGAATGCGGGGCCCTCGTCGATCCTTGGAACATCCTCGGCTTTCAGGGTCAGTTCAGCCTGTTCCCCGCGCTGGAAAACACGGTCCGCGATCATCGCGTCGACGTGCTCGTGCACCTTGTGAAGCGCCTGCTCTCGCTCTTGGTCCGGCTCGTCGGCGAAGCGGCGGCGGCCGGCGAGACTGACCTCCAATCGCGGCTGCAGAATCTGCTCGGTTCGCTGGCCCGCTGGTGGGACCAGTTCGCTTCGACGACGGTTTCCGGAGTCGACCCGGTCAGCGGTCACGACGCCGTGCAATCGGCCGAGCAAGTCGCCGAAGCGCTCGGCGCCTGGCATCGCGGCGGCGAGTCGTCGGGCGACATCCAATTCTGGCGCAAACACGTCGACCATTTCACGAGCCCGAAGACCTACGCCTTGGTCGTCGAGACGCTGCTCGACAAGCGCAACTACGTGGCGGCGATGGGCCTGCTGATGCAATGGCTCGGCCGCTTCGGCGAACTGCCGCTGGTCGAAGGGGATTTTTCTTTTCACGCGCTGGCGACCCGCTGGCTGCACGAAATGCTCGGCGAAGTGCCGGTGCCGAGCCTCGCAAAGCCCGAGGCCCGCCGCGACTTGGTCGCCAAGTTCTTCGACTATCTCGAAGCCAACGCCGACGAGAATTGGTCGGTCCCGCGCTTCGAGCTCAGTCCCGAAGGCCGCCGCCCGCGCAAAGGCCCGACGCTGGGCGACGAACTCGAATCGGCCGACTCCGAGGAAGAAGAAGACGACGACGAAGGCGAACTCTTCGACGCGGCCTACGAAGACGTGACCTATCGCGACAGCACCCGCGACGGCAACGAAGGGAACACCGTCTCGGGCGACGACGACGGTGTCGGCGATTACGAAATCGAACTCGAAGCGCAACGGCTCATTACGCGACTCGCGCTGATCGAAACGGCCGCTCGCCTCTGGAAGACCGTGGCGATCGGCGCTTCGTCGATGTCGACCACGGCCGTCATGCTGCAATTCGACGCCGATCGGCTGCAAGCCTGGTACGCGCAGGCCGAGGCCAATCGCCGGGGCTTGCTCGCGTTGCTCGACCAACTGCACGCCCACCGCCTGCCGACGCCGACGAGCACGCACGCCTCGCTGGTCGAGTACGACCGCCGCCGCCAGATCAAGGAAGACCTCGAAGCGCGCGTGATCGTCACGGCGGTCGAAATGATCGAAGCCGGGCGATTTCTGCTCGCCACGCTCGACGCGATCCCGCCCGGGTGCGAACTCGTCGACTGGTCGGCCCGCTTCGTCGACGTGGTCCGCGGCCTGAAGCACGGCGACCGCGACAGCGTGGTCGAGGCCATGCCGCGCCTCCGCAACGCCCTCTTAGAGCAGCCGATTCTCTACGTCCCGCTCTCCAAAGCCGGGCGGCCGCGCGAGATCGTCGAAGCCCAAAGCGTGCAATCGGCGGCCGTGAACCTGCTGCAATCGATGCCTCGCGCCGGTCTGCTCTCCGAGGGCTTTCGGCTGATCTCCGTCGTGCAGCTCATGGAGCGGCATCGGCCCGTCGGCGAAGGGGCGGTGACGGAATTCGATCGCCTCTTCCAGATGGGCTTCGAGGCCTCGGTGCACGCCCTGATCGACGCCGTCGAGCACGACAGCCCGCACCCCAGCTACGGCGAAGACGTCGAACATTCGGCCGAACTCTTCGAAGGGCTGCAATCGCTCACCGAGGCTTGGCTCAAGCGCTGGAACACGCATAGCCGGAGCCTGCGGTTGTCGTCGCTCGAAAAAGCCGGCGAGAAGCGGCGCTGGGAAGCTCTGGTCGAGTTCGTCAAGAAATACGGCCGCGATCTTTTCACGCCGAAGTTTCTGAACCTCGGCAACCTTCGCGCGGTGCTGCATCAGCGCGTCGACACTTACTTGCGCACGCTGGAGGAAAACGACGACGCCGAGCCGCGCCCGGCGCTGCTCGAATCGCTCGATCGCGACATCCCGCGCACGGAAGCGGTCGACTTGCTGACGATCGTCATCGAGACGCTCATCGAAAACTACGCCGAGTTCAAAGACTACAACAGCACGACGACGCAGAGCGACCAGGGCGACCTGCTCTATATCCTGCTCGACTTCCTGCGGCTGCGGCTCGGCTACGAGCGGTTCGCTTGGAACCTCCGCCCGGTGATGATGGTGCACGAGGTGCTGGTGCGCCGCCAAAAGACGGCGACCGCGGAACTTTGGCGCCGCGCCGTGACCGACCGTACCTGCGAAGCGGCCGATTGGAACCTGGCCCAGCTCCGCGAACTGAACCGCAAATACGGCGTGCGCCTGCCGACGATCGCCGATCGCTTGGGCGAGCGCTTCGTGCGGCCGCTCGCCGTCGATCGCTTGCGAGCCTTGATACGCCCGGCCGTCGTGGAACTGCAAACCGACGGCGACCGCACGGCGTTTTCACTCCTCGAACAAGAACTCCGCGAGTTCACCGACAACCCCTGCGGCTCCGGCCTCGACGTGCCGGCCTGGCTCATCGCCCTAGAAGACGAAGCCCGCCGCGTCCAAGCCCAAACCGACCGCCGCTCGGCCATCCCGCCGAGCCTTCACGAACGCATCCCGCACGTGACGCTGAGCTGGGAAGAAGCGCTGAACCAAATGCGCAACTGGGAAGCGTAAAGTACCCCGCCGCTCCGCGACGGAAATGCGAGCGACCATGAGAATTCCAACGCAGGACGGGCTTCGGATGACTGCGATCTTCTCACCCGTCGTTTCGAGCGCCATCGTCGCCGTAGCTTTTCTGGTCGGCTGTTCGCGACCGTTGCCGTCCGACGGCAAGTTGTATATCAGCGACTTTGATCACGGGCCCGAGTATCGCACTTGGCGGCCCGCCGACATATTCCAAGAGCCGGGAAGCCTATCGTTGGCGACCGCCGTCGAGCACGACAACGTTCAAGAAATCACAAGGTTGGTCGCAACCGGCATTGATATCGATGCCGAAGGCAAGGATCAGGTCACCCCGCTGAGCTGGGCTTTCCTGCGACGCAAGAAAGCTGCGTTCGCAAAACTGCTTGAGTTAGGCGCAAACCCGAATGTTCGCGTCATCAACGGTAAGCCGTTGATTTTCTTGGCATCGCGAATCAGCGACGACTCCGATTATTTGAAACTTCTGCTGGACTTCAAAGCCGACCCGAATGTCGAGTTCAGCGCTGATAAGAAAGTCCCCTTTGATGGCGTCATCTGGATGGCAAAGGGAGAGGCGACTCGACGGAATACGGAACTTTTGATTGCAGGAGGTGCAAATCTTAATCATCGCAGCCGTATTGGCAATACGCCGGCCATGCGTGCGGTCGCACAGTATGAACTCGAAGTGGCATACTTAATACTTTCCGCCGGCGCAGATCTCGATCCGGTGAACGAAAACGGCGATAACATCGTATACACCGTTATTTCGCACGAATTCAAACATCCTGAGGCAAAGCGCTGGTCGGAACAAGTTCTTGACTTGCTCCGCAAAAAAGGCGCCGACTTCTCAGCCGCGGAAAAGCGGCTTGCGATCCTAGATCCGAAAAGGTTTCGCCGCTGGAAAGAAGAACAAGCGGCCCGTACCGACCCAAAGTGAAGTTTGATGATATTGGGCGACGAACCCTACCGGTCATCAGCGCATAGTTCTGCGGCTCAAACGGGACGGTACTGCGAAGGGCCGTTACGCTGGTGAGTAAAAGGTGTCAGGAACCTTTTCCGGGTGAACTGGGTCTTCTGCAACGCCGAAGGCGTTTCACAGCAGAGCGAAGGGTCGCGGTATTCCGCGCACCCTGGACGGCCGGGCCCGCGTGATGATGGACGCTACCCTGAAAGGGTTGCACAAGCGTCCGCTCGGCGATTGTGGAACACCTTCGGCGTTCCGGACTGACGCAAACTGTTGTCGTTAACCCGGGGTGCGCTGCTTCTTTGAACACTAGGCGACCCTGGGCTTTGTTGTGAAACCACCGCGCGGTTTGGTCGCCGCTGATTTCCGAGAATCTTTCGGCCGGAAGTCAAGGCGGTTTTTGGCCACGCCGATTTGCGCGCTCGAATCAAGGGCGTTTTTGGCCGACAATGTAACAGGCACACTCCGTGTGCCGTTGTACGTGGGACAACGCCGCCGCCGTGAACTACGCAGGATTTGCTCTCTTTTGAGAGTCGCGTGACGCATCCAAACGGCGATGTTAAGTTGCGACCGACGGCACACGGAGTGTGCCTGTTACATTCTTCGCGGCCGGCCAAAAAGTTATTGGAATCGGTTGCCCCGATTTGGGATATTACGTGATGCGCCGCTGCGCGCGCTTGGCGTCGACCTTAGCCCCCGGTTCTTCAAACCGGGGGCAAACGACGCCGAATCGCCGCAGTTCACCACCACCACACACTAGCCCCGAAGCGCAAGCGAGGGGGCATTTTTGACCGCCGCTTTCTCAAAAACGGATCCGATGACGAACCCGCCCGCAATGCCCCGTTTTGAAGAACCGGCGGCTAAGGTAACTCCCATGAATCTCCATCGCCAACCTTTAGGCGACGTCACCCTCACCCGCCCTTCGGGCACCCTCTCCCGGTGGGAGAGGGGCTGGTTGCACGCCGATTCCGCAATAGCGATTTCTGTTCGGCAACGCGGCTTATCGGCAATCGAATTGCAATTACAACAGCGCTACCGTTACTGCGCACAAAACGGCGGGGGTGCGTACATCGACGATCGTTTTGTACGCACGGAATCACTTAGAACTAAGGGTGCGTACATCTCGGGGTCGGATGTACGCACTTGCAATTTCAACGCAATTGCAAATCTGTTGCGATTAGAGCCGGCGGAACGCCGCGGAGGGCGTTCCCTGCAGAAGGCGATTTATGATCGGAAAATCATTGCAAGTTCAAGGCGAGCGGCCGGCGTGAGCCGGCTGTTGCGTCGCCCGAGCAACGAGCGCAGCAGTCTTCGCAGCAGAACAAATATCCATGCGAGCAAGCGGAGCAAACGTAACGGGGGCCTTACGGCCCCCGCTCGCCTCGCGCTTGACTCGCGAAATCCGCGTCGTCGTACTTAACGCTTGAATCCAACCTCAAACTTCGCCATATTGAACACGCGTTCACTCCCGCGGGCAAATCGTCGTGAAAGGAAGCCGCCGTGTCCGACATTCTCCCCCTCGAAACCGCCGCCTACACGCGCGAGGAGCGCCACCACCCGACGGAACTCTTTCTGGAGTTCTCGGTCGACGATCCGGAGTCGATCGCGGCCTTGCTGCAACATGCCGAAGGCCCGGAACGTGACGCGTTTGCCCGGCGTGCGCTGCGGATCGGCGTGCTCGCTTTGGGTCAGGCCCGAGGGCAGATCGATACGCAGGCCGTGCGGAACGAATGCCAGCGGATGTTGGAACTGCTGCAAAGCCAGCTTCGCGAACATGCCGGCGGCTTGCACACGAAGCTTTCCGGGACGTTGCACGAGTATTTCAATCCGAAAGACGGCCGGTTCCAGGAGCGCGTCGAGAACCTCATCAAGCGCGACGGCGAACTCGAGCAGGTGCTGCGTCGGCAGATCGGCGTCGAAGATTCGCAGCTCGCCAAAACGCTGAGCACGCATTTCGGCACCGAAAGCCCGCTCATGAAGCGCTTGAGCCCTCACGAAGCGGAAGGCTTGCTCGGCGCGCTGCGGGAAACGTTCGGCAAGCAGCTCGAAGTGCAACGCGAAGCCGTGCTCAAGGAATTTTCCTTGAACAATCGCGACGGCGCGCTGGCCCGACTCGTGCACGAGTTGACCACGCACAACGGCAAGCTCACCGAGAACCTGCAAGGCCGCATCGACGCCGTGGTCAAAGAGTTTTCGCTCGACGCGGAAGATTCGGCCTTGAGTCGGCTGGTGAAAAACGTGACCGCGGCCCAGCAGACGATCTCCAACGAGTTCTCGCTCGATAACGAACAGTCGGCCCTCTCGCGACTGACGAAGATGCTCAAGAGCACCGACGCGGCGATTCACGACAACCTCACGCTCGACAACGATAACTCGGCTCTGGCCCGCCTGCGCCGCGAGATGACGACGATTCTCGAAGCGCAGACCAAAACCAATCGCGAGTTTCAGGAAGAAGTGAAGGTGGCCATCGCCACGATCACCGCGAAGAAGCAAGCCGAGCAACAAACCACGCGGCACGGGCTCGTGTTCGAACAGGCCTTGTTCACCTACCTCCAAGATCAATGCCGGCTCTCGAACGACTTGGTCGAGTTCACCGGCAACAGCACGGGCCTGATCAAAAATTGCAAGAAGGGGGACTGCCTCGTCGAGCTTGGGCCTGAGCACGCCGCGGCCGGCGCGAAGATTTGCATCGAAGCCAAGGAAGTGCAAGGCTTCGACCTGCGGCAAGCACGGGCCGAAATCGAAGAAGGCCGCAAGAACCGCGGCGCGCAGATCGGACTGTTTGTCTATTCGAAAAAGACCGCGCCGACGGGCATGGAGCCGATCACGCGCTTCGGCGACGATGTGTTCGTGATCTGGGATGCGGAAGACGGTGCCACGGATTTGTTCCTCCGCTTAGGACTCACCGTGGCTCGCGCACTCTGCAGCCGGGCTCAAGCCGAACGGGAAGCGCAACAGGTGGACTTCACGACGGTCGATAAAGCCATTCTCGCGATTCAAAAGCGCTACGAGGATTTCGCGACCATCACGAAATTCGCGGAAAGCATCTCCGACAACAGCGACAAGATCAAAGAACGTTGCCGCATTGCCCGCACCGATCTGGAGCGGCAAGTCAACGTCGTCGTGAAGCAGTTGGAAGAGATCAAGGAACACATCAACCAAATCAGTGGCGCGGAATAATTTCCTGGTTTGGCTCCCCTCGCCCCTTGCGGGAGAGGGGCCGGGGGTGAGGGGTCGGATCAACCACAGAGGCACAGAGACACAGAGGAAGAGGGACAAAAAGAGAAGTAGATTGCAACCATTCTTCTCTTCTCCGTGCCTCTGTGTCTTTGTGGTGAAATTGACGTATGCCTGAGCGTGTTTGCTACTTCAACGGCCGATTGATCCCCGAGCGCGACGCGCGGGTGTCGATCTTCGACAGCGCGCTGCAGGTCGGCGACATGGCCTTTGAAGTGACGCGCACCTATCACGGCCGGCCGTTTCGGTTGCGCGATCATTTGGATCGGCTCTGGAACAGCATGGCGGCGCTGCGGATCGACCCGGGCCTCTCGCAAGCGCAGCTTGAGGAGATCACCGGCGAAGTGCTCGGCCGCAATCAGCCGACGGAAGCCGATGACGTCGAATGGACGATCCTCCATGAAGTCTCGCGCGGACCGGCGGCCGGCTTCCGTTCGCACTTCGCGGCCGATGAACTGCGGCCGACCGTGATCGTCGCCTGTTATCCGCTGGCCGAAAAGATGGCGCGGCTCGCGCCGGCGTATGAGACCGGCGTTGACTTGATCGTGCCCGATCAGCGTTCGCTGCCGCATGAGCTCTTGAGCGCCGGCATCAAGTGCCGAAGTCGGGTTCACTACCAACTCGCGAACCTCGAAGCCGAAGCGAAGCTTGCCGGCTCGACGGCCCTGCTGCTCGATCCAGACGGCTATGTGACCGAAGGGACCACGGGCAACGTGTTCTTCGTGCGCGACGGCGAGCTGCTGACGCCGACCACGCGCAACATCCTGTCGGGCGTTACGCGGCGGACGATTCTCGAACTGGCCGCCGAGATGAATCTGCCGGCTCGCGAGACGGACATCACGCTCGGCGACGCGCTGCGGTGCGACGAGGTGTTCGTCACCTCGACAAGCATCGGCGTGCTGCATGCCCGAACGTTGGAGAAGCAACCGCTCGGCGATGGCCTCATCGGGCCGACGACGCGGCGGTTGCGCGACGCTCTGACCCAGCGGGTGGGGCTCGACTTCGCGGCCCAGGCGAAGTCGTACGCCGCGCGACTTAACATGTCCGTTCAATAGCCGCAGGTGGATACCTGCGGCACCCCGCGCCGGCGCACAACCCGAGGGTATGCACCCGCGGCTGCAGAAGCGGCAAAAGTCGCGTGTTTTGCCCTGTTTTCGCCGCGCGAACCTCCGGCGGGCCCGCCTTGTCGACTCTCCGCGTCGCGACTATCCTAGTAGTTTCCATTTTTTCGGAGATCGTCATGCGTCACGTGTTGTCGGCCCTGGTCCAGAATCAACCCGGCGTGCTTGCGCACATCTCGGGCATGCTGGCGTCGCGGGGCTACAACATCGACAGCCTGGCGGTCGGGGCGACGGAAAACCCCGAGTTTTCCCGGATGACGTTCGTGATCGTCGGCGACGACGCGATTCTCGAGCAGGTCCGGAAGCAACTCGCCAAGATCGTCACGGTCGTCCGCGTCGACGACATCAGCTCGCGCGACTACGTCGAGCGCGATCTGATGCTCATCAAGGTCGCCGCGGAGCCCGGCACGCAACGCTCAGCCGTGAAGGAACTAACCGACATTTTCCGCGGCCGGATCGTCGACATCGGCGGCGCGGAAGTGATCGTCGAAATCTCCGGCCAGGAACGAAAGATCGACGCGTTCATCGAATTGATGCGGCCGTACGGCATCAAGGAACTCGTCCGCAGCGGACGCATCGCGATGGTGCGATGTGCGAAGCCGGCGGAAGTGAATGCGTAGTCCGGCGTAAGAAAACAGACAAGCGCGGAGGCGAGCTCCGCGGCTAAATAGATAGAGCGAACCCTGAACCCTGAACCCTGAACCGCGAACACTTTCATGCCCGCCACGATTTTTTACGACAAAGACGCCGATCTCGCCGCCCTTAAGGGAAAGACCATCGCCATCATCGGCTACGGTTCCCAAGGGCATGCTCAAGCCCAGAACCTTAAAGATTCCGGCTTGAACGTCGTCATCGGCCAACGCCCGGGCAGCCCGAACTACGACCTCGCTGTGAGCCACGGCTTTAAGCCGATGTCGGCCGCGGAAGCGACGAAGGTCGCCGACGTCGTCAACATTCTCCTGCCGGACGAAGTGCAAGGAGACGTCTATCGCAACGACATCCGCCCGAACCTGAAAAAGGGCGCGATTCTGATGTGTTCGCACGGCTTCAACATCCACTTCGGCCAGGTCGAGCCGCCGGCCGGGCATGACGCTTTGCTCGTCGCCCCGAAAGGCCCCGGCCACTTGGTGCGGAGCGAATTCGAGAAGGGGGGCGGCGTGCCGTGCCTCATCGCCTTGAGCGCCGGCGCGAGTGAAGAAACCCGCCGCATCGGGTTGGCCTACGCCAAGGGCATCGGCGGCACCCGCGGTGGCGTGATCGAAACGACGTTCGCGGAAGAAACCGAAACGGACCTCTTCGGCGAGCAAGTCGTGCTTTGTGGCGGCGTCAGCGCGCTGGTGAAGGCCGGGTACGAGACGCTCGTCGAAGCCGGCTACCAACCGGAAATGGCCTACTTCGAGTGCATGCACGAGCTGAAGTTGATCGTCGACCTGTTCTACCAGGGCGGCTTGAACTACATGCGTTACAGCGTCTCGAACACGGCCGAATACGGCGACTACACGCGCGGCCCGCGGATCGTGACGGAAGAGACGAAGAAGGAAATGAAGAAGATCCTTCACGAAATCCAAAGCGGCCAGTTCGCCCGCGATTGGCTGTTGGAAAATAAGGCCAACGCCCCGGCGTTCAAGGCCACGCGTCGCCGCGAACGGAACCACCCGATCGAAGTCGTCGGCAAGCAACTTCGTCGGCTGATGAGCTGGATCAAGGCGAAGGAAGTTTAAGCGAGTGGGGAATGTGGAGTGGGGAGTGGGGAATGAAGGCTCCCCATTTCCCGTCGCCAAGCGGCGTTTCGGCTGACAGTTTGATTTCTTCGTGCGAGTGGAAACAATACGGATATGCTCAACCACGCGACCGAAGCCACCGTTACGGAACGCACCGATGTCACCACGCGCGACGAGGTGAATAGCCTTAAGCCGGGCGATCGGGTCGAGGTCACGCACGAGATCAAAGTCGGTCTGAAGGTTTGGAATACGACCACGGTCGGCACGGTCGAACGCTTCGAACGCCGCCGGCAAGGTTTGCATTTCCGCCGCAATCTCGACGACAAAGCCTTTTGCGACCTGATTGTGCTGCGGCTGCCCGACGGCTCGCTGACCACGGTCACGATGGACGAGTTCTCGCGGCTGCGCAAGCTCTAGTTACTTGAACCACAGAGGCACAGAGACGCAGAGAAGAAATTGAGTGAAGCGATTAGCGGCTTTGCTCGCCGACTTTGAATGTTTTCTCAGTGCCTCTGTGTCTCTGTGGTAAAGAGATGCGGGAGGCGATCATGTCCGACGCCTTGCCGCTCTTTACTTCGCATCCTCGCTCGTTTGAGACGAACCGCTTCGTCTATCCGGTCGTCAGCCGCCGCAGCGGCGGGGTTTCTATCGGGGTGAATCTCAATCCCGACAAGGTCTGCAATTTCGATTGCATCTACTGCCAAGTCGATCGCGTTTCGGCCGCTGAAACGAAGTTCGTCGATATGCGGCAACTGCTCGACGAGTTGGACCACATGCTCGCGCTGGTTGCTTCCGGCGAACTCTTCGCTCACGGCAAGTTCGCCGCTACGCCGCCGCACTTGCGGCGTTTGAACGACATCGCCTTCTCGGGCGACGGCGAACCGACGACCTACCGCAATTTCGACGAAATCATCGCGGCCTGTGCGGAGTTGAAGCGGAAGCATGGGCTCGACGACGTGAAACTCGTACTGATCACCAACGCGAGTATGTTTCATCGGCCCACCGTCGAGCGCGGGCTCGCGATTCTCGACGCCAACAATGGCGAAGTTTGGGCCAAGCTCGAAGCCGGCACGGCCGAATACTTCAAGCTCGTCGATCGGACGTCGATCCCGTTCCAGCAGATCGTCGACAACATCACGGCCGCCGCGCGACTGCGGCCGCTCGTGATTCAGGCCTTGTTCATGCGCGTGGCCGGCGAACCGCCGTCGGCCGCCGAACTCGACGCCTTTTGCGACCGGCTCAACGAAATCACCGCGGCCGGCGGCAAACTCAAGCTCGTGCAGATTTACACCGTGGCCCGCAGACCGGCCGAGTCGTTCGTCGCGCCGCTTGCAGACGCCGAGGTAGACGCGATCGTCGAGCTTGTGAAGACGCGGACGTCGTTGCCGGCCCAGGCGTTTTACGGGGCGGCGGCGACGAGCGACGCTTAAGTTCCGCGTCTGGTAAACTATCTGCGCGGCGATTTCTTTCGAAGGGCGGGCGTAACCGCAAGCGTCGGGCCGCGCATAACGCTTGCGGCTACGCCCGCACAAAGATCCTCCATCGCCGCCATGCCTCAATTCACCACCTCCGACATTCTCGAAACTCCCGCAACCGCCGGCGTCGACTTGTTCGACGTCACCACGAGCGCCGCCGGTCCGCAAGGATCGCTGCCGCTGACGCCGGAGATGCTACGCGACGCGCCGAGCGGCGACTTGTTCGGCCTCACGCAAAACGCAGGCATGGGTTGGCCGCCGCAAGAAATGCTCGGACCGCAATTCGTGTTGCTCAGCACGCAAGGGGGCGTCCGCGCGGAAGACGGCACGCCGATCGCGCTCGGGTACCACACGGGGCACTGGGAAGTCGGGCTCTTGGTGCAGGCAGCGGCCCGCGAGTTGAAACAAGCCGGCGGCGTGCCGTTCGCGGCCTTCGTGAGCGATCCTTGCGACGGGCGTTCGCAAGGGACGACCGGCATGTTCGACAGCCTGCCGTATCGCAACGACGCGGCCACGGTGCTGCGCCGGCTCATCCGCAGCCTGCCGACGCGCCGGGGCGTGCTCGGTGTCGCGACCTGCGACAAAGGCCTGCCCGCCATGATGATGGCCCTGGCCGGCGCGAATTCGCTGCCGTGCGTGCTGGTGCCCGGCGGCGTAACGTTGCCGCCGACCGAAGGGGAAGACGCCGGCAAGATCCAATCGATCGGCGCCCGCTACGCTCACGGAGAGATCTCGCTCGAAGACGCCGCGGCCCTGGGATGTCGCGCGTGCGCGTCGCCTGGCGGCGGTTGCCAATTCTTGGGAACGGCGGCGACGAGCCAAGTCGTCGCGGAAGCGCTCGGATTGGCGCTACCGCATTCGGCGCTCGCACCCAGCGGGCAGCCGATCTGGCTCGACGCGGCCCGGCGCAGCGCGCGAGCGCTGTTTGAGCAAACGCGTCGCGGCATGAAGCTGAGCGACATTCTGACCGACGCCGCGGTGCGCAATGCGATGACCGTCCACGCGGCCTGCGGCGGCAGTACAAACCTGCTGTTGCACGTGCCGGCCGTGGCGTTTGCCGCCGGTTTGCGGCGCCCGACGGTCGACGATTGGAACGACGTCAACCGCAAGACACCCCGTTTGGTCGATGCCCTGCCCAACGGCCCGGTGGGCCATCCGACGGTCCGCGTATTTCTCGCCGGTGGCGTTCCGGAAATCATGCTCCATCTACGAACGCTCGGTTTGCTCGATCTCGACGTCCTCACGGCCGCCGGCATTCCGCTGGGCGACGTGCTCGCGTGGTGGGAGAAATCGGAACGCCGCGCTCGGTTGCGCGAGTTGCTCCGCGCTCGAGACGGCGTTGATCCCGACGACGTCATTATGAATCCGGCCCGGGCACGCGAGCGCGGGCTCACCAGCACCGTCTGCTTTCCGCGCGGCAACCTGGCGCCGGAAGGCTCGGTCATCAAGAGCACGGCCATTGATGCCCGCGTGGTCGATGCTGACGGCGTTTATCGCAAGACCGGGCCGGCGCGCGTGTTCACGCGTGAGAAAGACGCCGTGGCGGCGATTAAGGGAGTCGGGGCCAAAGGGGCGACGACGATCGAGCCGATTCGTCCCGGCGACGTGCTCGTCCTGTGCGGGCGCGGGCCAATGGGCTCGGGCATGGAGGAGATTTATCAGATCACTTCGGCGCTTAAGCACCTATCGTTCGGGCGCGAAGTCGCCGTGGTGACCGATGCCCGTTTTTCCGGCGTCAGCACGGGGGCCTGCATCGGGCATGTCGGGCCGGAAGCTTTGGCCGGCGGTCCGCTCGGCAAACTGCGCGACGGCGACGTTATTCAAATCATCGTGGATCGCAACAAACTCGTCGGCGCGGTCGACTTCGTCGGCGAGCGCGATCCGGTGGGCGTCGAACGTCGATTCACTGCGGAAGTCGGCGCGATGATCTTGAGCGAACGCCCCAGTCGCGGCGACTTAAAACCGGACGACGACCTGCCCGACGACACGCGCCTCTGGGCGGCCCTGCAGGCTCAAGGGGGCGGAACTTGGGGCGGCTGCGTGTACGACGTCGACGCGATCATCGCGGCGCTGGCGAAACGCTGATCGTCGACAAAAACTCTCGAAAGCAAATCGGCAACTACGGCGATTTCGTCTCGCTCGGCGGGTCTTCGCTGAGCAGGACCAGCATGATGCCGATGATGGCGAGCACGCCGCCGGCCAGGGCTCCCTGCTTCCCCTTGCCGCGGACTTTGTGGCAGACGATCGCGCCGGCCGTGGCCCAAAACGTGACCCAGGTCGCGAGGAACAATAGCCAGAGCTTCAGGCCGTGCGGGTCCATGCGGCTAGTTCTTCTTGTCCGCCGGGGCGGGCTTCGCATCGAGCTGCCGCTTGAGGTCGGCCAAGCGGCGCTCGAGTTCGGCGACCTCGCGACGGAGTTCAGCTTCCGCTGCGGCGCTCGGCGTCGCAGGTTCCTGCGGCGGGGCGACCGTCGGCGCGACAGTATTCGGCGCGACAGTATTCGGCGCGACAGTATTCGGCGCGACAGTATTCGGCGCAACGGTTGACGGAGCGACCATCAAGGGTCCTTCGATCGGCGGCGCAACTTCGACCGGCGCTTCGAGCTTCACGCGGCGTTCGTAGAGTTGGCCGTAGCGGTAGTAGCTCAATCGTACTTCAGCGCCGGGGCCTCGCTCGCGGACCACGGCGAGTAAGTCGTCGGGACTGTTCACGCGCTCGGCATCGACGGCGACGATTACAGCTTCGACCGGGATGCCGACGACGTTGGCCGGTGAACCGGGGCGAACTTCCACGACGAGCGCTCCGCGCGGCTCGGGCAGATTCAGCGCGAGTTGCAACTCGGGCGTGACGCGGGCCGTGCGAATGCCGAGCAAGCCGGTCCGCGCGGCCGTTGCGACCGGACCATTCGGAGCGACAGGCCCGCTGGGGGCAAGCGGGCCAACATCGATGTTCGGTTGCGGCACCACGACGGGTGCGGGCAAGTCGCTCGCTTGAGGTTGTGTCGCGGTAACCTTCGGCGTCGGGAGCGAGTTCTCCGGCACCTTCACCGGAGCCGGCGAAACCGAGGCGACTTGCGGTGCGGGAAGCGGTGCCGCGCCGGAAGCCGATGGCGCGGGCATCGACGGCATTTGTGGTTGCGGCGGCTGTGGGATGGTCGGTGAGTTAGTGGAGGAACCGGGTAACGGCGCCCCGCCGATGGCCGTCGTGTCGACGCCGATGGTGCCGAAGTTGGCGAAGCGGCGCTCTTCGGGCGGCGGACGCTTTGAGAGCATGACGTCGAGTCGCGCGACTTCGCCGTCGCGCAGCACGACGAACGTCACTTGCTCGCCGGCCACGCGATCTTTCATCACCTCGGCCATCGCGGCGCGGTCGGCGATCGCCGTACCATCAATGCTCGTGATCAGGTCGCCGATTTTGAGTCCGCCGAGCGCCGCGGGACCGCCGGCCAAAACGTCTACCAGACGCACGCCGCGACCTTGGGTATCGTGATCGACGGCGATGATTCCCAGGTAGCCGGGCTCCGCGCCGGGGGCCGGCGGAAGGTCGCCCGCTTTCGGCGGTTCGGGCTGAGCCGGATCAACGGCCGAGGGGGTGGCTTGCGCGGCGGGGCGAACTCCGGGTTGCGCGAGTTGACGCTCTAAGCGTTGCAAGGCGGCTTGGCCCAACGCCGTCGCCGGGGCGAATGCGGCGAGCAGCGCGAGCAGCCAGATGGTTTGTGCGGTGCGACGTGCGGTCATATCGGTAACTCCGGGCCGCCGCGCGTCGGGGTGTTCCCGAGTCTTGCCGAGCGAGGCGTCGGGGCCGATTATAAGCTGCCGCGGGGTTGCGAGGAAATAAACGTTGGAGCTTGAAGCGGCAGCATGACGACCGACGACCTGCAAATTACGCGATTCAGCGCGGCCCTGGATGAGCGATTTGCCCGAGCGGCGCTGACGCTCGTGTTTTGCCGCCTGCCCGACGAATCGGCCGACGCCTTGCGGCTGGCGACGATTGCCGAGGCCCGACGGCTTCCCGAAATGCTGGAAACGCTCTGGTTTGCCGGCAGCGGCAAGATGATGGTCGGCGCAACGTGGGCTCAGCTTTCCGGCGGAAGCGTAGCGCAGATTTGGCCCCCGCAATGGTTGCCGGGGCGTCGGCCTGAGGGACCGGATCCGCTACTCGTCGGGCTGTTGGCGGATTTGCCGAAGCGCGGCGTATCGTTTGCGCAGAGTTTGCTGCCGGACGTCGACGACCCCGACGCGCAGGCCTTGCGCTCGGCGGGGTTTCTCCATGCCGCCGACCTGCGCTACTTGGCGGCCGACGTTGTCGGCAACACCGCGGCGCAGCAACCGACGTCGCTGCATTTTCATCGCTATGAATCGGCCCAGCGCGAGCGGTTCGCCGCCATCGTGGAGAAGTCGTACGAAGCGACGCTCGACTGCCCGACGCTTAATGGTTTGCGACCCATCGACGAAGTGCTTGCCGAGTATGCGGAGGTCGGCACGGAAGGAACGCATCATTGGTACCGTGTGCAGCACAATTCCGTTGACGTCGGGTGTTTGTTGTTGGCGGATCACCCGACGCAAAATCAAGTTGAACTTGTGTACATGGCGGTTCTCCCTCAGGCGCGCGGCAGAAAGTTTGGGCGCGAGCTAATCGGCGAAACTTTACGGATTGCCGCCGACTTGCATCGCGAGCGCGTGGTGCTGGCCGTTGATGCGCGAAATCTTCCTGCGGCGGCGCATTACGAAGCGGCCGGATTTCGCGAATGGGAGCGACGTTCGGCGTTCGTCAAAAAACTGGAAAGCCCGCGCTGAAAAACTTCGCGCGACGACAAATCGCGCACCGTCCGTCAGTTACGCCGCGTGCGAAGTTTTTTGATCTTCATCGCGAGTTGGCCGCCGACACGTTTTCCACGTTTCGAATCTCTCCGCAATAAAAATTTTTGCGTGCGGATTTTGCGCGTCGTACCGATGAATGACGGCAATTCCGCGAGCAATTTTTCGTGCCGTTTCCGGAACGAATTTGCGGCTCGTTCCGGCGCTTTGACAGCACTGCCGGCGGGCGTACAATCCGAGCCTTGGGTGACAACCAGAGGGGCTCGGCCGTGACGAGGAGAAGAGGCGCAGGCGGTCGCAGATTGCTGCGATTTCGCGTCTTCTCAAGTCCGACGCCGACTCGAAGTTCGAACCGCTCGATAGCTTGTCGTCTGCCTACCGCCGGAACGTGTCGCACGCCTCACGTCGACTCTTCCCGCTGAACGATATGACGACCGCCGCAGTTCGACTTAAGAGGTTACGGGGAAGCAGTCAGTTCGCGGATCACGACGGCGATGTTGCGCGCGGAAGCTCGCAACGATCGCGGCGTGCGGAACTTCGCGGCAAGTGCGATGCAAAGAATGGCTCGGCTTGTCGACGGGTTTCGTGGCGCGGTCGATTCCGCAATCGGTACGCAGCATGAGGCGCGAGAGAGAAAAATGCAGGACGTAAAGTTGGACGATAGGGAGATCGTGACGGCTTTGCGTCGGGCATTGGCCGATCGCGTAGGCGCGGATCGATACGATTTCTGGTTTGCGTCGTCCGTCCAGTTTCGCATTGCCGCGGAGCGCGTGACGGTCGCCGTGTCGAGTACGTTTCTGCAAGAGTGGCTGCGCAACAACTTCCGCGGGCAAATTGAAGAAGCTGCGCGGGAAGCGGTCGGTGCGAATGTTTCGGTCGGTTTCGAAGTCGATGCCGCGGCGGCGCAAGTCCAAACGCGACGCGCGGAAGTCGCTGCCGATACGAATGCGAATCGCGTCGCTCGTGGCGCCGCGCAATCATCGACGGTCGTCGTCGCCAAAGTTCCCGCGGGCCCGGGCGTCACGACGACGTCGATTGCTAATGCGTTCCTGGGTTTGGAAAAGGCGTTGCTTGCCGAAGGCTCGACGGCCGACGGCGCAGTAACCACCAAAATGATTGCCCCTCGCAAACCGACGATGCCGCGCCGGCTCGGCCGCTTCGATGAATTCGTCGTCGGGGCTTCGAACCGGTTGGCATACGCCTCGGCTTTGGGCTGCACCGAACGACTGGGCGGCATCTCGCCGCTGGTGTTGCACGGCCCGACGGGAGTCGGCAAAACGCATTTGCTCGAAGCGATCGTCGATGCGGCCCGACGGGCTCACCCGGAGATTGAAACGGCCCTGCTTTCCGCCGAGCAGTTCACGACGTCGTTTTTGGAAGCGCTCAACGGCGGCGGCCTGCCGAATTTCCGCCGTAAGTTCCGTAGCCTGCACGTGCTGGCGATCGACGATTTGCAGTTCCTCGCGGGTAAGAAGGCGACGCTCGTCGAACTTGTGCATACGCTCGACGCCCTGCAACGCGACGGCAAGCAGATCGTGTTTACGGCCGATCGGTCGCCGGCCGAACTCGGTTTTCTAGGACCGGAACTCCGAAACCGGCTGCTTGGCGGATTGGTCGTCGGCCTCGATGTGCCCGACATGCAAACGCGGGTCGGCATTACTGGCCGCATCGCCACACGGCTCGGCTTGGAATTGCCGCACGAGGTACGGGAGTTCGTCGCCGGGCGGTTTACGTCGCATGCTCGGGAGTTGTCGGGGGCGCTGAAGCGGCTGCTTGCGGCGAGTCGGGCTTATGAGAAGCCGATCGATTTGCCCTTGGCCGAGCAGACGCTGGCGGATCTGTTGCAACACCAGCAGAAGGCCGTGCGGTTGGCCGATATCGATAAGGCAGTGCGCGACGTCTTCGGGTTAGAGCAAGAGTCGCTGCAGTCGACGCGCAAGGGGAAGGAAGTCAGCCATCCGCGCATGCTCGCCATGTGGTTGGCCCGGAAGTACACGCGGGCCGCACTGAGCGAGATCGGTCGCTACTTCGGCGGCCGGAGCCACAGCACGGTGATCTCGGCGCAGAAGAAGGTCGACGTCTGGATGAGCCGCGGCGAGGCGCTGCCGACGCCGACGGGCGATTGCCGGTTTGAAGAAGCGCTGCGGCGTGTGGAGAAGGCGCTCAACGCATAAGCCCAAGCGTGCCACTGGTACGATTGCTAGATGAGGGCACTGGTGGACAAGCCACCAGTGGCACACGACGACCAAGTAGATGGCGTGCTACTTCACGCGGCTCATAAAGCGTACGAATTCTTTGTCGAGCGCCGAAAGGTCGTCGCCGAAGGCAGCGCGGAATTCGGCGAGCCGTTCTTCTGGTGAGTCGGTGACCAGCGGTTGCTTGGCCGACATCTTCTGCATGTAGTCCTGAAACTGCTTCGGCTTGGCGTTGATCAGGAAGTAGTTGAGGGCCCAAGATTCGGCATAGCCCTCGAGCGAGCGGAGCCGCTCGTCGTCCGTGAGTAACTGTTCGAGCGAATCGGCGGGCCGTTTCGCCAGGTAAGCACGAAAGGTCGCCAATCGCGGTGCGTTGACCTTGCCGATGGTGCGCCACCCTTTGGAAGCATCGAGATCGGGCGACTCGAAGTAGACGGCAAGCCCTTCGCTGAGCCATTTCGGAATGGCCGCATAGCGCTGATGCATGCCGCAATTGAAGACGATCTGGTGCGTCGCCTCATGCACGATCGTGGCGACCGTGCCGAAGGCTTCGGGGCGTGAAAGGGTTTGCGTGATCTGGCGGGCGTCACCGCGCGTTTGCGTGGTGCCCGCGGTGCCGGTCAGGTCGAAGAGCGTCATCCGATTCGTCTTCAGGCTGTAGTAGCCGATGATCGAATTGACGGCGTCTCCCAGGTCGCGCTGGGCGTAGCGTGAATAGGTGACACGATCGGCGAAGACGAACGCGACGAGCAGGCCCGGCGGATCGGTCGGCTTGAAGCCGCGGTTGCTCCAGTAGTTGCCGAAGCCGAGATACAGGCGTTCGAAGAGGCTGCCGCACCATTGGGCGTAGGCGCGCGAAGTGTTGTGGCAGATGAGATAGTGCTTCGTTTGGAGCGTTTCGAAGCCTGCGGGAAGTTCCTTGAGCAAGACGTCGGCCAGTTCCGTCGCGTTGTAATAGCTGAACGGCTCGTCGTCGGACTTCACGTCGACTTGTTCTTGCGGCGTGACGGCCCAGAGGACTCCGTCGCGAGTTTCAACGAGTAGTCCGCCGTCGTCGGCCTTGACGACGATGCGGCCGTCGAGCTGCTGCTCGACGTTGTCGCGCCGCATGACGATGTGGTCCATCGCGGCGCCGTTGGCCGGGCAGAGACAGACGATCGTCAAGATGGCGGCGAGCGGCAAACGGATCACGGGGCGCATTCCTTAAGGCTGCAACGGCGAGCGATCCCGCTGCGCTTGGCGGGGTGAGCGATTGCGCGGGGCGGAAGCATACAAAGATTCGCCGACCGTGCAGCGCCGGAAGTCGGCAGTTCGACCGAGATTCTCTTTCCAATGTACCATCGACCGCCGGCACCGGCAGCAATGACGGGCCTGACGCGACTTGTACGAATACCGTCGAACATCGGCCTGCGGGCCGATTTCCCTTTTCGCGACCGGCGGCGGTTGCTATAGTCCCGCCCCCACGTCTTTTCCTCCCTCGCACGATCCGCGAAAACCCGAGCCGTCTCGGGCCTTCGACGATCGGCGGCGGTCACATCTTCCGGTTTGCCATCATGCCGATGATTACACGAATCGTTGCCTCCGGGCGCGGTTGCGGGCTGTTCTTTATCGTCGTAGGCGCGACTTGTCTCTCGTCCGGCTGCTCGACGACTCGTGCCCGGCCGCAGTGGGTCGAGTCGATCACGTTCTGGGAAAAGCGTGAAACCGACGACCGGTACTTGAAACGGACTCCTGCCGAGGAAATTGAAGACCTGCGGGCCACGATGGAGAAAGTTCCGTCGATGACGCCCGAGGAGCAGAACGCGAAGGCCTCGGAATTGGCGGAAGCGTATCGCAATGAGTCGGATCCGCTCGTGCGTTTGGAAATGTTGCGCGTTGTTGCGCGGTGCGGTTCTCCCGTAGCTGCGGAAACGTTGAAGGCGGCGATGGGTGATTCGGATCGCGAGGTTCGCGTGACGGCCTGCCAAGCATGGGGCGTTCACGGAGGGCCGCTGGCGGTGCCGCAATTGAGCGAAGCGCTCAGGAAGGACGTCAGCGTCGATGTTCGGCTGGCGGCAGGGAAGGCCTTGGGGCAAATCGGCGGCGACGAAGCCGTGAAGGCTTTGGCCGTCGCGCTCGACGACCAAGACCCGGCCTTACAGTATCGGGCGATCCAGTCGCTGCGCGAGATTACGGGGAAAGACTTCGGCGACAATGTGGTCGCTTGGCGTGATTACACCCGCGGAGGCGGGACGCCGACGGAGATCTCGATGATGGACCGTATGAAACTTAAGGCGTTCTAGTCGCCGGTTGCGCGTGTCGGCGGCACGCGACATTACTAATTCTTGCGCTGCGGTCCTTGCTTCTTGGCAAGATTGGCCAATCTGCAGTGCCGGCACTCCACAAGCTGGGCGATATAGCTCGGCGCTGCGGCTTATTCCTTCTCTGCACGGAATTCCGCCCGCGACGGCCGATAAGCTTCCTACCGAAGTTCGGCATGTGCGGCGCGACCTCGCCTCAGGCGGATGGCGCATCTCAACCCGCCCGGCACACGTCTCTTCGGTCCGACGACGATGCCGGCAATCGCTTAGAGGCGGCTTCTTCCTTTGAAGCCACGCCGCAGCGAACCGCCGACGTCGACCCAATTTCCCACCGGCGACGCTCCTGAGAATTCAAAGGCAGGGTCATGAAGATCAGTCAGTTCCGTTCGCTGTTGCTCTGGTTTGCGGTCGCGGCCTGTGGTTGGGATGCTTTGATAAGCCAAGCCGGCGATTTGGCGCGGGCCCGAGCGAGGCTGACCGGTCTTTCGTCGACCGACGCCGACGGCGTAAACACGCAAGTCGTGGCGGAAGAGCCGATTGCGGAGACGGCTTCGCGATTACTGCCGTCGTCGACCGCGGCGACTGCCTCTTCGCCGGCGACGAAATACACACCCGCTCAAGCCGGGCCTTCACTGCCGGTGAGCGGAGTACCGACTTTGGCGCCGCCGCGTCCGCAGACAACGACGACGGGCGCGCAGCCGCTGGTGATTTCGCCGGCGGCCGCGCCGACGACGACGGAGAAACCGACCGTAGCCGCTCCCTCCGCAGCGCTCGCAACAGAGCGCGTGGTCGAACCGCGCAACACTGCGCCGGGCACGACGACCACGGACGCCAGCTCGCGCCGCGTTTATCACAACGCCTTGCGGCCTGAAGGACTAACTTCTACTTCGCAGGCCCCGACGGAACTAAAATCGCCGCTTCGAGGATCGCCGTCGCCGTCGTCATCGACGGAGCCGACGCTGTCGGCCGCGGCCGGTTCGGCGGGGGTCGTCGCTTCGCAAACGGCGGATAAACCATCGTCAGAGAAGCCGGAACCGAAGCCTGCGCCGGTCGCCACGCCGATCGTCGCCCCTCAAGCGACGACTGCGGCGAAGGCCGAGGCCGAGGCAGCGTCGCCGACCACAACGAAGTCGACGACATCGACTTCGCCGCTCCCTGCGACCGTCGTCAATCCGACGACGACGAAGCCTGCCGTGGTCGGTCGGGCGACGGACGCCGTCCCTGTTCGCACGGCTGATCCTTCGCAACCGGGCCGCTTACCGCCGCTCAGCAATGACCGTGAGCCGGGCGAGCCTGATCACGAGCAGCGGATGACGATCGGCCGCACTCCGGCCGACGACAAGACGAAGGCGATGTTCGAGTCGAAAGAACAGAAGCCGCTGACGCCGGAACTGGAGCTACTCAAACGCCGCGTGCAAACGGCGCTAGCGGTCTATTACAAGAACTGGACCCTCAACACGCAGCAGCACAGCCCTTGGGAAGTGATGCACGCGATCGTCGCCTACGGCGTCGATACGAAGCTGCTCACCAACGGCGGCCGCGAAACGACGACGGCCATCGGTCACCTCTGCTATAGCGGAGTCTGCCGCAACCAGCCGATTCTGACGATCCGCAACGGCGAACTTTACGCACTTCGCGGCCCGGGCGTGCAAGGCCACCCGGGCCAGTTTCTGGCGATCCTCGCGCAATCGTACCTGCAGCGCGATTACCCGCTGTATGTCGGCGGCGAGAAGTTCACGCTGCAAGACCTGATCAAGGCCGAAATGAAGGACTGTGAGGCCGGCACGGAGCTGACGTTCAAGCTGATCAGCCTCATGCACTATCTGCCGAGCGACGCCACTTGGACCAACTTCCAAGGTCAGCGTTGGTCGCTCGATCGGCTGGTTCGTGAAGAGATCGTGCAACCGGTTCGCGGCGCGGCTTGCGGCGGTACGCACCGCCTGATGGGCCTGAGCTATGCCGTTCGCAAACGCGAACAGCGCGGCGAGCCGATCGACGGAATCTACCTGGAAGCCAAGAAATACATCGATCAGTACCACAAGTACACGTTCAGCCTGCAAAATCCGGACGGGTCGTTCAGCACCGCCTGGTTCGTACGCCGCGAGGCCCGCAACGACATCGACCGCCGAATGCAGACTACCGGCCACGTCCTCGAGTGGCTCGCGTTTTCGCTCAGCGATGAACAGCTTCGCGACCCGCGCGTGGTAAAGGCCGTGAAATACATCAGCGACATCCTGCTGAACGAGCACTACACGCAGTGGGAGGTGGGGCACCTCGGCCACGGTCTGCATGCCCTGCAGATCTACAACGAACGGGTCTTCGGCGGCGAAGTTCGCTCGTTCGACGGGCTGCTCTCGCGTAAGCCTGCCGCCGCAGCGGCCCCCGCGGCCCGATAGGTCGCCGACCTCGAGAACTTGGCCTATTGAGGGCGCCCGAGCGGTTGATCTTCAATTGGAAAAATTTACGCTGCCGCAGACGATCTACGGGTTGTCCGCGGCGGCGAATGTTCTTACGATTCGGGCGGCTTCTCGGCGCTCGGCATTCGCTCGGGCGCAGCCCCCTCTCGTAGTGAAGCACCGGATGCTCCCCGACCCTGGGAGCCGAACCGCCGATGGCACGTTCCGACGTCGAATTTCTGACGATGTTAGGCGGAGTCGTCCGACTGGCGAAGTCGGTCGACGCCGAGGCCGTGTTGTTGCTGCTGGAGGACCATGCGGCACTGCCGGATATTAAGAAGGCGGCCGACGACGAGAAAATCATCGTCGCCTCCGAGTCGCCGCAAGCCGTGGCCGACGCCGTCGCCGAAGGGCTTGCCGGTGTGTTGGTCGAAATGACCGAAGTGCCGGTTTACGACAAGATCTCGCAAGCCCTGCTCAAGGCCATCAGCGAAGAGAAACTCAAGCCGGGCTCGCGCGTGGCCGCACTTTACAGCGGTTTCGAAGCCGGGTCGCTCGACTCAATGAGCGTCATCGATCTCGACGACCACCTCGGCCGGCTCACGGTGCGCGACCTGCAGCAACTCGGCACGCGTGTGCCGCTCGATACGCTGCAGACCGTGGTCAACTTGGCCCTGGAGATCGGCCGAGAAGGTCGCGAAGGGAAGCCGGTCGGTACGTTCTTCATCGTCGGCGACTCCGTACGCGTGCGGAAGATGTGCCATTCGACGGGCTTTGATCCCGTGAAGGGCTACAGCCGCAAAGAGCGAAATCTCAAAAGTTCGCGCGTGCGGGAAGGGATCAAAGAGATTGCGCAAATGGACGGCGCGATCATCGTCGCCGGCGACGGCACCGTTGAAGCGGCGGCTCAATACGTCGATGCTTCGGCGGCCGACATCACGTTGTCGAAAGGCCTCGGCGCACGACACTGGGCCGCCGCGGCCATCAGCCGAGCGACGAAGGCGGTGGCCGTGGCCGTGAGCGAATCCAGCGGCACCGTCCGCATCTTCCAAAACGGCGAAGTCGTCCTCCGCATCGAACCGTTCCGCCGGCCGATGAAGTGGAAAGATTACGAGCACGAACCGCCGGGCGGTGAGTGACGGTTCATTCTTCCGGGCGGTTCATCGTCAGAGCGACTTCGAAGCGCGAATAGGCGCTGGATGAACGAACAATCGACGCCGTCTTGATCCGCAGCTCGCTCAAGGCCTGTCCGTCGTACTCGACCTGATAGAGATACACGCTCGGGTCATTTGTCAGTCGCCGCTCGAAGCGATGATGGCCGAGCGCGAACTGCACAAGCCGTTTGGCGTCGCCCGTCGTGCCGTGGAAAATGATCTTCTTCAGTCGCTGCGTCGGGTCGAAGTAGTACGTCAGAGAGCCGGCCAAGTCGGTTTGCGCCGTGCCGGTGACGAGCGTCACGCGGTAGCCCTGCATCTCCAGTTCGGCGAGGTGCGTCGTTACGCGCGGCCACTGCGCGAGGATCCAAGCCGGCGTGATCTCCCACCGGAGCGCTTGCTCCAACGGCACAAACGGTTCGGCCGGGGTCGAACGGCTCTGCGAAACCATCGTGGCGGGTACGGCCGATTTGCCGGCGCCGCTCTGTGCGGCCTGCGGCTGGCCGCCGTTGACGGCAAAGCTCGCCGCTGCGGCGGCCGGCGCCGTGCCCGAGGGAACCGGTTTCGGTTGCTCGGCCGCGTCCGACTTGAAGGGCGACGTGACGGCGTCGCGCAAGACCGACTGATTCGAGATGACGTAGGGCAACAGCGCCCCTGCCAACATCATCATGACGAACGAGGATGTGCGAGGCATGGCGGTCGATGACAATCGAAGAGGTTCGACCGGATCCATCCGGCTCATGCGACAAGCGAGCCGCGCGGCCCGCCTGATTCCTCGCTTCTTCTTATCGGCACCCTCCGAGCTACGGTCGCGATGCGTCCGACGCGCCGGGTGCAAGTCACCGCACCGGCACGTTACGCACGGCCGTTCGATTCGGTACAACGAATGCATCGCGTACAACCGTCACCGAGACCAAGCGCATGATCGTCGCCGATGTTGCAGATTACCGCTGGCTGACGGGCGACGAGGCGGCCCGCCTGATGGAAGCGGCCGTCGGCGACACCAACCCGCTTGCGCTGGCGACGAAGTTGCGCAAGACGCTCACCGCCCCGCGGGCCGCACTCGTGGCCGAGCAAGTGGGGCTTCGCCGCAAGGCCCAGAAGAAATTCCCGTTTGCCAATCGGATGCTCTTCACCGAGCGCGGCTTGCAGCAAGCGACCGATTTTGAAACGGCGACCTATAAAGCCGGCCGCTTTGGCAAACACGAACGTTTGGCCGACGTCTGCTGCGGAATCGGCGGCGACCTCTTGGCCCTGGGCCGCCGCAGCGACGTCGTCGGTTACGACGCCGATGAACCGACGGCGATCTTCGCCGAAGCCAATTGCCGAGAAATGGCCGCAAGCGGGGAGCCGTTTCATGGTCGGGCCGTGGCGGCACGGGCCGGCGTCGAGCAGGTCGCCGAAGTCGGTGCGTGGCACATCGATCCAGATCGTCGACCACAGGGACGCCGTACGACCAACGTGGAACTGCACGAGCCAAGTCTTGAAACGATCGAAGCTCTACTGGCCGCCAATCCCGACGCCGCGATCAAACTCGCCCCCGGCTCCGATCCTCCCGAAGTGTGGCGAGCGCGGGCCGAGTGGGAGTGGATCAGCTACGACGGCGAAGCCAAGCAACTCTGCGGCTGGTTCGGCAACTTATCCATGCGTCATGGCTTACGTCGCGCCACGGCGCTGCATTCGTGGAAGTACACGATCAAGTCGCTCACCTTGGAAGGCGCGGCCGACGAAGTTCGTTCGCCCGACGACTTGCCGTCGCCGAGCCCAGAGGTTCTTCGCTTCGTTTACGAACCCGACGCTTCCGTGTTGGCCGCGCATCTCGTCGGCACGCTGGCGACCACATACGATTTGCAACCGCTGGCTCCCGGGTGTGCGTATCTGACAAGCGATCAAGAACTGCACAATGGGCTGCTCGCCACGTTCGAAGTATTTGATCAAATGCCGTTTGACATCCGCAAAGTCAGGGCCCGACTGCGAGAACTCAAATTCAGCGACGTGGAAATCAAAAAGCGTGGCGTCGATATCGACGTCGCGCGGCTCAGCCGCGAGTTGCGCGAGGAGTGCGACGGCGGTCATAATGAAGGTCCGCTTACCTTGATCTTGGCCCGACGCGGCGATAGGGTGACGGCTCTCTTCGCCCGCCGCCTGCAACCTCCCACCACCTAAGCGCAAAGCTCGCCATGTTGATCTTCGACGCTCACCTCGACCTGAGCATGAACGCTCTGGAATGGAATCGCGACATCACGCAATCCGTGGCCGACATCCGACGTCGCGAAGCGGGCCGCACCGATAAGATCGACCGTGCCCGCGGAACCGTGGCCTTGCCGGATATGCGCCGCGGAAAGATCGGCCTTTGCGTGGCGACGCAGATCGGTCGCTATGTCGGCCCCGGCAATCCGCTACCGGGTTGGCACAGCCCGGAAATTGCTTGGGCTCAAACCCAAGGGCAGCTCGCTTGGTATCGGGCCATGGAAGAGGCCGGCGAGATGGTGCAGATCGTCGACGCGGCGGGCTTAAAGCGGCATGTCGAACTTTGGTCGGGCAATCCGCCGCCCGATGCCCCGATCGGCTACATCCTCAGCCTCGAGGGAGCCGATTCCATTCGCACTCCGAAGCACTTGGAGCAAGCCTACGCCCAAGGATTGCGAGCCATCGGGCCTGCGCATTACGGTGCCGGTCGTTACTCGCCGGGTACGCATCTGCCCGGGCCGCTGACGGCGATCGGCCGCGAACTCGTAAAGGAAATGGATCGGCTCGGGATGATTCTCGACGCTACGCATTTGAGCGACGAAGCGTTTTGGGAAGTGCTCGAACTATTCCAAGGTCCGATCTGGGCGAGCCACTCCAACTGCCGCAAGCTCGTGCCCGATCAACGCCAGTTCGACGACGACCAAATCAAAGCGCTGATCGCGCGCGGTGCCGTGATCGGCGGTGCCCTCGATGCTTGGATGATGGTGCCCGGCTGGATTCGCGGAACCACCACGCCGGAAACGTCGGGGGTAAAGCTCGAACACCTGCTCGACCACTGGGACCACATTTGCCAATTGGCGGGCAACGCGAATAACATCGGCATCGGCACCGACCTCGACGGCGGCTACGGCCTGGAACAAAGCCCCGGCGACATCGACACGATCGCCGATCTTAACCGTCTGCCCGACATGCTAGCGAAGCGCGGCTACGCGAAGAACGACATCCCGCGCATCATGCACGGCAACTGGATCGACTTTTTACTTCGCGCCTGGAAGTAGTAGCAGGCGCTAGCTGCCGGGCGCTAGGCGCTAGTGAAGAAGTTTTGCGCTTCTCTAGCGCCTAGCGCCCGGCAGCTAGCGCCTCTTAGTACCGAATCACCTTCCGCAGAATCCAGCCGCCGGCCATCAGCAAGATGAGATTGCCGGCCCACACGGTGAATGGCGGGAGCGATCCCGACTTGGCGAAGTCCACCCCGAACGCCAAGAGCGGGTAGTATACGAGCAAGATCGGGAAGAATGCGAGACAAAAGCTTGTGAGGAAGTCGGCGTTGCGTAGCCGTATCGCCAGCGGCGCTCCGACCATCGCAAAGCAGAAGCAACTGAAGCCGTTGGAAAATCGCCGGTGGGGTTCCGTCTCCAGACGGCAGATCTTCTTCTCCGCCTCGCTGATCTCATAGTCGATGATCGGCCATTCGCCGGAAGCCAGTTCCGCGAAGTTGCCCGTCATCATTCCCAGCGCGGCCTTCGCGGCCATCCGGTCGTATTCCCCTTCGATCTCTTTCCGAAGTTTTCCGATGGCCAACGGAATAACGTTCATTGCCATGTACGACGGGTGCGATTCCTCGACCGCGTTGCGGCCTTGATCCAGCGGGATCGTCCGTTCCAGCACGTCGTTGTGAAAGAACACGCGGGCCTGGCCTTCGACCTCGAGTTCGCCGTTGCGGCAGACGATCGTGAGCGTGCCCTCATCGACGTCGCTGCGGAGTTCCGCTTCTTCGGAACTCATCGTCACCGAGCCTCGTTTCCCTTTCCCCTGCAGCGTGATCGTCGGACCAATGAGCTTGCGCCCTTCAACCCGTTTGACGACGATCGAAAACGAGTTCGATGAATAGGTACGCTGCGTGCGCAACATCCCGTAGACAATTTCTTCCACGGACTCGAGCACCACGCGACGAACGCCCGCCCTGCCCCAACTCACGGCTAAGTCGTTCAGCAAAACCGTCGCCACGCTAAGCACGAACGACAGGATCATGATCGGCCACAATGCCGCCATCGGGCTGATACCGAGCGACTTCAAAGCCGTGATCTCGTTCGAACTCGACATTCGTCCGTACACCATGCAGGCGGAGAGCAGAATGGTCGCCGGCACGGTATAGCGCAAGGCGTCGGGCAGAATGAACGGGATGATCTGTACGACCTGCGCGGCTTCCAACCCCTGCTCGTTCGCTTCGCGCACGAGCCCGATGAGGATGAACATCAGCGTCATGATCGCCAGCGAAATGCCGAAGACCTTGAGCAGTTCCAGCAGGATGTAGCGGCTGATAAGGCGCATAGGGGCGGACAGTCTCTACGCTAGTGCCGGCATGGTCAAGGTCAGTCGGTCTTCTCGCATTTCCCCCGCTTTGCCATAATCCCGACGCGGCAATTCACGCGACTTCAATTCCACGCACTAGCCCCGAAGCGCAAGCGAGGGGGCATGTAGATTGGCCGCATTGCCGTGCCCCCTCGCTTGCGCTTCGGGGCTAGTATTTGCTTCATGGCCGTCTCAGTCATTCCATGCGTATCTTCTTCTCAGTCGGCGAACCGAGCGGCGACCTGCACGGCGCCAACCTCATTCGCGCGCTGCGAGAGCGCCGGCCGGACGTCGAGTGCGTGGGCTACGGCGGTCCGAAGATGGCCGAAGTCGGCTGCCGGCTGCATACCGACCTGACGGCCCTGGCCGTGATGGGCATCGTCCGCGTGCTGGTGAACTTGCACAAGTTTCTGCTGCTGGCTTCGCAGGCCGATCGCTACTTTCGCCACCACCGGCCGGATGCCGTCGTGTTGATCGATTACCCGGGCTTCAATTGGTGGATCGCCCATCGCGCCAAAGTTCACGGCATTCCCGTCTTCTATTACACCCCGCCGCAGATTTGGGCCTGGGCCACCTATCGCGTCAAAAAAATGCGGCGCTTCGTCGACTATGTGCTTTGCAGCTTGCCTTTTGAAGAGGCTTGGTTCCGCGACCGCGGCTGCCGGGCCGAGTTTGTCGGCCATCCGTACTTCGACGAAATGCACACTCAGACGTTCGACGAAGCGTTCTCGGCGCAACTGGCCGCCGACCCGCGCCCGCTGGTGACGATTCTTCCCGGGTCACGCACTCAGGAAGTCCTGCAAAACCTACCGACCTTCCTCAATGCGGCCGAAGCGGTGCGCCGCCGCGTTCCCAATGCCCGCTTCGCCGTGGCCGCCTTCAAACCGCATCAGGCGGAGTTTGCGCGGTGGCTCATCGCCGAGCGGGGGCTCGACGTGGAAGTTCACCTGCGTCGGACGCCCGAGCTGATCCGCGCGGCCCATTGTTGCCTAGCCTGTTCCGGCAGTGTGTCGCTGGAACTTCTCTATCACCGCAAGCCGACCGTGATCGGATACCGCGTAAAGCTCTTTACCGATTGGTTCCAACGCGTCATGCGGCAAGTGCCGTACATCACGCTGGTAAATTTACTGGAAAGCGGCCGGCTCCAGCGCGATCGTCAGGAAGAGAAAACGGTGTCGGCTTCCCACGACCCGCGGATCGTGTTTCCCGAATTCCTTTCACGAACCGATCGTTCGGCCGAGATGGCCGATTACCTGGTCCACTGGCTCACCGACCCGGCCGCTTATCAAGAGCGGCTCGATCGTTTAACCCGTTTGCGATCGTCGGTGGCCGCGGGCGGCGCCTCGGCGCGCGGAGCCGAGAAGATTCTCGAAGTGCTGGATGCGCGACCGGTCGCCGCTCCCCCGCAGCCGCATTACCTTCCCGCCGTGGCTGGGCCGAGTAAGATGGCGGCATAACCGACCGTCGGCCCGATTCGTAGCGGATCGCGCTGCGACGGTACGGACGTTCCGATTCCGTCGCCCGAAATCCGGCCCATGATTCTGCAAGAACCCGACCGTACGCCGTACGATCTTCGCTTTCAGCTCTTCGGCGTCGACGTGCGCGTCCACCCGCTCTTCTGGCTCTTCGGCATCTTCATCTCCGGCGCGAAGGAGCCGAAGGTCGCCCTGATCGCCGTCGCGGCGATGTTTCTCTCGATCCTCATTCATGAGTTCGGGCACGTTTGGGCCTTCAAGCGCTACGGAATCTCGTCGCACATCGTGCTGCACGCCTTCGGCGGCTTGGCGATTCCAGATGGCATGCGAGGCATTTACGGCACCGGCCGGCGACTTTCCCCAGCCGGTTCGGCCTTTGTGGCTTTCGCCGGCCCTGCACTGGAGATCGCAGCGGCATTGCTCATCGTCGTCGCCGTGAAATTGAGCGGCGGCTTGGGCAACGTCGGTTTCGGCGGAATCTTGGGACTACACGCCAGAATCGAACTCTGGGAGTTTCCTTTCCTCCATCTGTTTCTCAACATCTTCATCTACCTTAGCATCTACTGGGGCCTGCTCAATCTGCTGCCGATCATTCCGCTCGACGGCGGTCGTATGTCGCAATACTTCTTTAATCGCTACAGCAAGCGCGACGGCGAGAAGCAGGCGATCATGCTCTCGCTGATCACGGCGATCGTCGTCGGGCTCTATCTCTTTCGAGCGTCCGGCGACTTCTTGATCGTCTTCCTCTTTGGTTACTTGGCGTACATGAACTTCCAGGCGCTGCAGGCCTATAGCGGCGGTCGACGCTGGTAAGCCGGGTAAAATGGCGATGACTTTGCCTGAGCCACAGCGACGCATCGTTCTGTTAGGCGCGAGCAACCTCACGCGCGGTCTCCACACGGCTCTCTCGGTGCTCCGTCGACAAGACTTAACGCCGCTGGACGTGGTCGGCGCGCTCGGTAACGGCCGGTCGTACGGCATCTATTCCCGCGTCGCCGGTCGAGGGCTCATCAGTATTCTTGAGTCGGGCCTCTGGCGCCACTTGGAGCAAGGTCCGCGGCTACCGACCTCGGCACTCGTGACCGACGTCGGCAACGACGTCATGTACGGCGTACCGGTGCCGACGATCCTCGAGTGGGTCGAAGAGAGTCTCCGCCGTCTACAAAAGTACGACGCTAAGATCGTGCTCACCGGCCTGCCGACGGCCAATCTCCCGAAGCTTGGGCCGCGACGATTCTTGGTGCTGCGAAGCGTGCTTTTCCCGAGAAATCGCGATACTTTGGCAGACGTCACGGCCCGCAGTATCGCGGTCGACGACGGCGTCAGGCGGCTGGCCGAGCGATACTCGGCGACTTGGATTCCTCCCGACGCCGCCTGGTACGGCTTCGATCCGATTCACTTCCGGTTGCGGCATTGGTCGACCGTCTGGCCGCTGTTCCTTGGCGGCCTTGCATCGCCGCCGACGACCGGCGAAGAACCAGTGACGAATGCGTCGCTAAGGCCGCGCGTCTCAATTTGGAACTCGCTACGTGCGCAATTCTGGATGCCCGAAGAGCGCAGCGTGTTAGGCGTGATGCAGAGACGTCGGCAACCATGCGTCACTTACGCCGATGGGACGCGCGTCTCGTTGTATTGAGGCGCGGTAGGCGAAGTGAAACGTCGCCGAGAGACGCGCGCGATGCGTTATTGATCGTCGCGCGCACACATTGCTCATCACAACGTTTCTCATCGCGCGCGAGCGCGTCGTGGACTGACTCATGACGCGCGCGAGTTGGAGCGCGTAGAAAAATTCTTTGTCGAAGTCAAGGAATTATGAAAAATACTGTTGCAGAAATTTGGTGAATGCGTAAAGTTACCAACGAGGTTCATACTCTCGACAAGTAGACCTTGCGTACGGCGATCGATCGATCAAGCGCTTAAACCGTACGTCGGGCCTTGTGATAGGATGTCCGTTTCTTGTCAAGGGTGGGAATCGCTCGACTCCGTCGCCGAGCTGCGAGAGCCGCGATCGTTACGCCTTGTGCGTCACCTTCAACGCGACCAAAAGTTCCACGACGATCGGTAGAGGGATCTCACCGAGTTTTAATTCGGAGGACGAAGCGTGGCCAAGAAGAAGAAAGCTGCTGCCAAGCCTGCTAAGAAGGCTGCCAAGAAGAAGAAGAAGTAACTTCTTCTCCGTCGGGTAGCTCGGTCGAGAACGATATCCGGCCAATGCCGTATATAACGTGTGACTTCGGTCCCACGACGAATCGACGCTAATAGCAGCCTGTGGCGCGGTGAAATAATGCCTGTTTCAGGCCTTTTTCGCCCCAACCTTCGGCACTGCTTCCCCGGACGGAAAAATCCGGCAACAACGAGACAGGACCGTTCGACGCCCCGCGTCGAACGGTCCTATTTTTTTGCGCTCGCGGAAGTTCATCGAAGAGTCTTCACCGCGGCTCCCACTTGCTCACGGCTTCTTCGCTGCCGTTGCGCACCGCCGCCGCGAAGATTTTGTTTTCCTGCGCTCGCGACCATGACATGATGGCGCTCTCGCCTCGCTTGCTCATCGGAGTTCCCGCCCTAGTTCGAGGACCTCGTCATGCCGCGCACGCGTTCCGTCGTGACTCGTCGCCATGTTCTTCAGTCGCTTGCCCTCGGCGCGGCCGGCGGATTTACGACCTCGGCACTAGGGCGGTCTCGTGCGCCGTCGCTTCGCTGCGCCGTCTTTCAAGTCGACGTTACTCCGCCGCTCGGGCATCCGACGATCGGCGGCGGTTGGCGGCCCGCGACCGGCATCGACGATCCGCTTTCCGCGCTCGGGTTCGTACTGCTCGGCGGCGATCGGCCGATGGTCTTCGCCTGCCTCGACTGGTGCGAACTGCGTAACGAAACCTATCTCGCCTGGCGCGAAGTCTTGGCCGAGGCGGCGGAAACGACCGTTGATCGCGTCGTCCTAAGTTGCGTTCACCAGCATGACGCCCCGTATGTCGACGTCGGTGCCCAGCGAATTCTCGAGGCGGCAGGGAGCCGCCGAGCCTTTTGCGATCCGTGGTTCGATCGATTGGCCCGTGAGCGTACGGCCGAAGCGGTCCGCCGAGCGCTCCCGACCGCACGGCCGCTGACTCACGTCGGCCTCGGCCAAGCGCGGGTCGACGGCATCGCGTCGAATCGACGGGTATTAAAGCCCGACGGCACTCCCTACTTCGGCCGTTACAGCGCCTGCGCCGATCCGAAACTTCGCGCCCAACCGGAAGGAGAGATCGACCCGCAACTCAAGTCGCTCACGCTCTTCGACGGTGACCGGCCGCTGGCGACGCTTCACAGTTATGCCGTTCACCCGATGAGCCCCTATGGCCGCGGCGTCATTTCCGGGGACTTTGTGGCCCTGGCCCGAGCCCGACGGCAGCGCGCAACCGGAGACCAGCTAAAGGTTTACGCCACCGGCTGCTCCGGCGACGTGACGGCCGGCAAGTTCAACGATGGCGGCCGCGACGTGCGAGCTAAGCTCACCGACGCGCTGCACGACGCCATGGTCCGCAGCGATCAATCGATCGAGCGATTCGCCGTCGATCGGCTCGAAGCCCGGGCAGCGGAGATTGTCCTGCCGTTTTGGAATACGCCGTCGCTGCAGCCCGACGCTTTGCAAAAACGGGTTGCCGACGAGAAAGCGGCCTTCGGCGGTCGGGTCGATGCCGCGCTGGGGCTGAGTTCGTGGAAGTTCAACGAGCGCGACGGCCGCAGCGTCGGGCACCATGTGCTGTTGCAAAGTCTGCGCATCGGATCTGCCGACGTTGCGCTGTTTCCGGCCGAGAGCTTCGTCGGCTTTCAACTCGCGGTGCAACGGTCGCGACCGGAGGCGTTCACCCTTTCCGTCGGCTTCGGCGAATGCGCGCCCGGTTACATTCCCACGAAGCAAGCCGTCGCCGAAGGGTTCCGGGAAGAGCATGGCTACTGCTGGGTTGATGAAACGGCCGAAGAGCGGATCGTCGGCGGTATGACGAAGTTGCTCGACGGCTGACGTCCGGCGTTCACTTCTTATGTCCTAGCGGCGCGTCCGGCGTCGTGATTCGCCGGCGAAGTTCTGATACTCGGCGTTCGATGCCCGCCAGATCGTCGACCAGCCGTCGGGCCTGACGACAATCGGCCTCCGTCGGTGCGAACAGGGCCGCGACGGCCGCCGGTCCTTGTTGTCGATTTTGAAAGGCGAGAATCTCGGCGCCGATGCCGCGCTTCAATCGCGACGTAAACGACCAGAGCAACAGTCCGCACCAGCCGAGCAGTACGACTCCGGCGGCGATGAAGAATTCGAAGCCGTACAAGGCTTGCGCCGGCGCCAGATCGAGTTCGGCGACGAGCCAGGAGTCGTACAGGAAATTCTTGAGGAATCGATAGACGAGCGCGCCGACGACGACGACCAGCAGCAATTCGTACCATAAGCGAATGAACCGCCCGGCCCGATCTTTGGCCAGTCGCTGCACGCCGTTTTGCAGGTCGACGGCGGCCCTCGCCACGAATTCGCGTGAAGCCGCGTCGGCCTGTTCGGCCACGGCATTGAACTTGGTCGCCGTTCGCGGCAGTTGAGCGTCGCCGGCGTAGCCGTCGACGATGATCGCCGCCGTTCGCAGGTCGTTCTCCGACCACGCTTCGAGGGCCGCTCGCTCCGAAGCCCCTTCGGCCGACCGCTGATCGCGGAACTGCTTCCACCGTCGCGAGGTCTCGAACATTCCCCAGAGCGCGAGTTGCGCCGGCGTACGGACGCGCGAAAGGCCGTAGCCGGAGAGGAGCGAGCCCATCGCTTGGTAGGCGCGGAGTAAACAAGAGAACGGACTGAACCCCCAGCGATCAGTGACGGCGTCGACCAAGCGATCTTCCCACAGTCGGCGGTTGACGGAGAGTTCGCAGCCGACGCGCTCGACCAACAGGGCCGCGAGTTTGGTGCGTTGCTCGGTGATGGCGGCTTCGAGCGGATCGAGGGCCGCAACCGCCGTCGTCAGCCGCGCCTGGCAGGCTCGCAAGGTTTCATCGACGAGGTCCAAGAAGTTGGCGCGACGAATCCGCGCCGCGGCGCTCCCTGCGAGTTGCCGCGTGAGAAAATCGACGAGTCGGCCGAAGTCGCCGCGCGGAGCAATGCCGGCCTTCGCATCGGTCAAGGCCGCAGGCCCGTCGACGAAGAACATCTCGCCGGTCGCAAAGTCGTCGGCGAGCACGCGCCGCCAATCTTCGCGCAGGTCGTCGTCTTGATCAGCGTGGGTTTGCACGAACACGAGTCGAGCGCCGGAGGCCGCGGCCGCCAACTCCGTCGTCACTCGGGCGCTGCGGTACTTTTGCTGGGTCGAAAACACGAGCAGCACGTCGCAATGGGGCAGCAGCCCGCGGAGCCGGGCCAGATTGGTTTCATCGGCCGTCGGGTCCTCGGTCGTGTCGGGATCGGGACAATCGACGAGAACCATCTCACGCAACAGCGGCAAATCGCGCTCGACCGTGCGTACGCTGCGGGGGTCGATGCCGAAGGTCTCCGGCGTGAGGCCCGGTCGGCTGATGAACGTCGGCAGCTTCGTCGTCGGCCGTTGTCGCCCGGCCACGCTCACTTCGTCGCCGACTAAAGCATTCACGAGCGTGCTCTTGCCGACGCCGGTCCCTCCGAGCGTCGCCACAACCAGCGGCGCTTCGATCCGCACTCGTAATGTCGCGGTTCGATCGAGCAATCGCTCGATCAAGGTTCGGCAAGTCTGCGCGGCGGGCCAACCGCCGGGCCGGTCGCACCACTCGCGTAGCGCGCGCACCAGGGCGTCGATCTCCGCCAGAAGCTCCAGATGTTCAAGTTCATGCGACATATTCACCATGTTAATCGACGCCAGGCGGGCCCGCCGGCGAACCGAGCGGCTAGGCGCATCGTCGCGGCGGTCGTACTCTGAAGGTTGTGTCGCTAGCCGCCGTTTGCCCGAGCCGTCGCCGTGCCGAAAAAGCCCGATTCGCAAGTCTTTCATGTCGTCGAAGCCGAGGTCGGCAAAACGTTGGCCGCCGTGCTGCGCGGCCGACTTCCCGGCGTGCCGTGGTCGCAAGTGCAGCGCTACGTTCGCAATCGGCACGTGCTGATTCACGGCAACGTTTCCTGCGATGAAGGGCGCCGCCTCAAGGAAGGCGAAGTCATCAAGCTGCTTGAGCACCCGACGGCGCCGCAGGCTCGCGAGGAAGACGTTCGCATTCGCTACGAGGACGACTGGCTGGTCGTCGTCGAGAAGCCGGCCGGAGTGACTTCGGTCCGCCACGAAGAAGAGCGCAACTGGAAGGAAAGCCGGAAGAACATTCAGCCGACCTTAGAAGACCTGCTGCCGCGCATATTGGCCAAGCGCGCCCAAGGCGATCGCCGCCCCACAAAGGCCGACAAGCCGTGGAAGAAACTTCGCGACGGTGACCAGCGTGCACCGTCGCGCACGCATCCCGTCCGGCCGGTTCATCGGCTCGACCGCGAGACCAGCGGGCTCATGGTTTTCGCACGCACGGTGCCTGCCGAACGTCACCTGGGGTTGCAGTTTCGAGCCCACTCGACGTACCGCCGTTATCTGGCAGTCGTTGAAGGAACGGTCGCCGAGCAAACGATTTCGCTCCGGCTGATTCGTGACCGAGGCGACGGACGCCGCGGCATCACCGATGATCCGGCCGCGGGCAAATCGGCCGTTACGCATGTTAGGCCGATCGAGCAACTGGCCGGCTACACGGTGGTCGAATGCCGACTAGAAACCGGTCGCACGCATCAGATCCGCATCCATCTGGCGGAGATTGGCCATCCGCTCTGCGGCGAGAAGGTTTATCGGCAGCGTATGTTCAAGGAGCCGCTGCCCGACCGCAGCGGTGCGCCGCGCTTGGCGCTCCATGCGGCGGAACTCGGCTTCGAGCATCCGTTCACTGGCGAATAGATGAAGTTCGAAATGCCCCCGCCCGCCGATCTGCAAAAGTTCATCGCGAGGCTGCGCAAAGAAAAGGCCGGGCCATGAGCCGTGCCGAGTTGCCGCTGACGGGAGTGAAGGTGCTCGACTTGTCGCGCATCCTCGCCGGGCCCGTCTGCACGCAGATCTTGGCCGACCTAGGGGCCGACGTCGTGAAAGTCGAGCGTCCCGGCACGGGGGACGACACGCGCGAGTGGGGACCGCCGTTTTTGGCCGGGCCTTCGGAAGTTGACGGTAGCGAACGCCGCGGACCTAGCGCCTACTTTCTCTCGTGCAATCGGGGTAAACGTTCGCTGGCGCTCGATCTCTCGAAACCGGCCGCTCGCGCGGTGCTCGACGACCTGCTGCGGGCAGCCGACGTGATGATCGAGAACTTCCTGCCCGACGCTTCGGCTCGCCTCGGATTGGAACCCGAGCGATTGCAAACGCTCAACCCGCGATTGGTCAGTTGTGCGATCTCCGGGTTTGGCCGCACCGGGCCAATGGCCGGCATTCCGGGCTATGACCTGGCGATCCAAGCAGCTGCGGGACTTATGTCGATCACCGGCGAGTCCGATGGAGCGCCGATGAAAGTGGGTGTCGCCATCACCGACGTCATCACCGGTCTTTATGCCGCAGTTAGCCTTTTGGCGGGATTGCACGGACGCGGCTCTCGCGGTGAAGGTCGGGCCTTCGATCTTGCGCTGGCCGATTGCACATTGGCGTCGTTGGTCAACGTCGTTCAAAGTTCGCTCGTCACCGGCAAGCGACCGCTGCGCTACGGCAACGCCCATCCGCAGATCGTGCCGTATGAATCGTTCGCCACGGCCGACGGTCACATCGTCTTGGCAGTCGGGGCCGATCGGCAGTGGCAACGTTTTTGCGCCGCCGTCAATCGACAAGCCTGGGCCGACGATCCGCGGTTTGCCACGAATCCGGCCCGCGTGGCGAATCGAGAGGAGCTAACGCCGCTGGTCGCCGAAGTTTTGCGCGCGCGCACAACGGCGGCCTGGGAAACGTTGCTAACCGCCGCCGATGTGCCGCATGCCCGCATCGCCTACGTCGACGAAGTCGTGGCCGCGCCGCAAGTCGCCGCGCGCGGCATGATTCAAGAGGCAGTCGACTCGGCCGGGCGAACGTTTCACTTCGTCGGCAGCCCGATCCATTGGCCGGAGCGACCTTCGCCCGAACCTTTGCCGCCGCCGGCGGTGGGGGAGCATTCCGAAGAAATCTTGCGCGATTGGATCGGCTACCGGGCCGAACGACTGACCGAACTACGCCGCGACGGAGTCATCGCCTGATGAACACGACCGCCGATTACGACGACTCGGACGACCGAGCCGATCCGCAACCGCCGCCGACGATGATCTCGGGCAAATGGGTCTTGATCGCCGTGCTGGTTCTCAGCGTCGGCGGTGCCGGCTTCGGCTGGCTCTGGAATTACAACGCTCAGCGCGCCCCGCGCGAGTTTTGGGGTTACCGCGCTTGGGTGCTCATCGCGCGCGGGCCGGTCGTGCAAGCGCGCGTCATCGAGCCGGAGCCTGCGGCGACGCCGGAAAAGCCGCTGGTGCCTTGGTACGAGAAGCTCGTCGTGGTGCCGCAAGGTTTGGTCGACGGAGCACGCTACGTCGTTGCACGGGAAGTCGCCGTCGATAAGGCGCCGGGGATTTCACTGGCCGACCAAAGCACGTCGCTCCGCGAAGCGCTCGGCTATCATCGCAGTTATCTTTGGGAGTCGAAGGCCGCCGAGTTGCAGCCGCCGACCTGGCGCTACGTGCTGGAGTTTGCGGATCCGCAGCATACGCTCGGTTTGGTGCCGGCCCCCGGCCTGCTGCCGACCGCAACCGGTACGGGCCCAAAACCTTCGGAACCGCCGCCGCCGGCCGCCGTTATCCTGTTCGACGCCGAGTGCAAGTTCGTACGCTTGCAAAGCGTCGACAAACCGGCGGCGCTCGACCCGCGCACGGCCGAGCAGTTCCGCAAATTCTTCGCCGCGACCTTTCCGGACGCGAGGTAATCGTCGGCTCGAACGGAGTGGCGACGAACGGGCGCCGAGCGACTACTTCAACTGTCGCTTGGGCGGAGTTCCGATTGCTTTAACGGACTCCGTCGCAGGTTCCGCGGCGACTCTCTTACCGCCGTCGCTCGTCGCCTCTTGGCGATAGATGGGCAAATGCCGGTAGTAAACTTCGAGCGTACAGACGGCCAGAGCCGTCATGTAGAGCCGGCCTCCCATCGTGTCGTGATGTCCCGTCGGCGTCCAACTACCGAGTTGGTGTCCTTCTTGGTCTTGCATCTCGATCAAGAGCGGTTGCAGCGTCTTGTTCCACTTCTCCCACCGCGCGCCGCCGATATGGTGCATCGTTTGCGAAGCGTAGTACCAGTAATACATGTTGGCGTCGTTCATCGTCGGCAGGTGATGCTTGAGCAGCCAATCGGCCGCGCGTTGCAACGGGGCGAAGTCCGTACGCCAGCCGGAATACAGGCGGCAGAGCAGTCCTTCGGCCGTCATGGTCTCCGTGGCCCCGGAGCCGGGCATGTAGCCGAAAAGTGCTTGGGAATCGTTCTCTTGAACGCTGGCAAGGAAGCGGTTGCTCTTTTCAAACACGGCCTCAGGCACGTCAAGACCCGCCATCTGAGCGCTGCGCAGCGCCATGAGTTGCCAGCCGACGACGCTCGTGTCGCCGGGCTGCTCGGGATAATAACGCCAGCCGCCCCGTGAATGCTGAGCGGAGACGATGAAGTCAATTGCTTTTTGAGCCGGGATCCGTAGCTTGGAATCGCGCGTCAGGGCATAGGCCTCGCATAGTGCCATCGTCGCTTGACCGTGGGCATACATACCTGTGTTGCCGTAAACGCGCCGGCCCATGAGACTCCCGTCGTCGCCTTGTTCGGCGACGAGCCACTTGAGGCCGTCGTCGACCGTTTGGCGGTAGTCGGTTTCGTCGCGATGCGTAAAGCCGGCGCCTAAGAAAGGTAGCAAGGCCATGCCGGTCGCAGCCGTGTCGGAGGGGACGCCGATATCGGTGCAGCGGCCACGGCATTCGTCGGTCCGCGGAAACGTATCGAGGCTCCATGAGCCGTCACGGTTCTGATGTTTGGCGATCCAGCGGAGGCCCATCGCCACGGCCAGTTCGCTCCGCTCGTTCCCCCCTTCGATATTGAGCATTCGAGTTCGCACGCGCGGATCACGGCCGGCGAGCAGCGTACCCGCGACGGGGCTGCCGGCGCCCGCGACCGCCGACAGCGGTAAGTTCTCCATCGCCGACGCTTCGATACTCTTGCGCAGCGCCGAAAGATCGGCTTGCGGCAGCTTGAGTTCCTGCAGCTTAATGCCCGCGGCCGGCGGGGTGACGACCGGCGAAATCGGCTCGGTCCCCTTTGCCCCGGTGGTTGCCGTCTTGACGATGACTTCCGATCCTTTACGGCCGCCGGAATCTCCCAGCGGTAAGCTTGCCTCGATGATGACGACTTTCGGGCGAACGAGCGGCGGAAAGATGAGCAGCCCCAGCAGGATGATCATCAGCATATTGACGAGCAGACTCCCCAAGCAGGCAATCACGTGCAGCCAGGGGAGCGAGAGCTGCGGCCGTTTCCGCGGTCGCTCGGGTGGCGGAGGGAGGCGATGTTCGACCGTCGACCAAGTCGGCGTGCGCGGCGAAGGTGCCTCGTAAACCGGTTCCGCGATGAGCGGCTTGTACGCAATCGGGGCATCGGGCGCGGCGGGGCGACGCGTCGTCGCCGGTTTCGGCGACGTGCCGGGAGCGCGCAGTACCGGGAGCGGTTTAAGCTCGGGCTTGGCAACCGGCGGTCGCACCGGTTGCGACCAAGGTTGATCGGCGCGTCGCGCTTCGGCCGGCTTTCCGCCCAGCGGCTCGCCGGCTTCACGCTTTTCTAACAATTCCCGCGCTTGTCGCTCTTGTTCTTCCGTAAGCTCAACCTGCGCGCCGCACATTCGGCATTCGGCCAGGGCCAGCCAGATGCGAATGCTCATCGGTGCGCCGCAATCGGGGCAGGCGCACGCCAGCACTTCGCCGTCAAGCCAGACGTTCGACGGCGCACCGGTGCCGCCGTGCGCGGCCCGAGCGTGGGAATCGCCGAGATTGAGTCGATCGGTCGACGAATCGCGACCGGCTACCGACGACATGTGCGGCCCAAAGAAAGGTACGGGCGACGAGTGCGAGCGAAGTGCTCCTCTAATGTAAACGTACGGCCGACGCCGCGGCAACAAATCCGCCGCCGGAAGTCAATTGTCGAGGTCGGACAATTGGGTAAACTGAACGATACGGGCGACCAGGATCGAGGCAACCCGACCGCGAACGAAGTCGCTGAAAGGCCGCCGCCTAGCGAACGTTCGGGACACGGATTGCCGGGGCAAGTTTGACGATTGAACCGGTTTCGGAGGCCGTCGCCGCGGGCGATGGGTCAGCCGTCGGTTCGTCGCGGGGAAGCTGAGGAAGCGAAAGAATGTCGCCCGAACTGCATCAGATCGTCTCGACTTTGGAAGAGAACATCAGTCGGGTCGTGCTCGGCAAACGAGACGTCGTCCGGCTGTGTACCGTGGCCCTGCTGGCCGGCGAGCACATTTTGCTCGAAGACGTTCCGGGGGTCGGCAAGACGCTGATCGGCAAGGCGCTCGCGAAAAGCATCGACGCCCGTTTCGCCCGCATTCAATTCACGCCCGACTTGCTGCCGAGCGATATCGTCGGCAGCAGCATCTTTAACGCGCAGACGAGCGAATTCGCCTATAGCCAGGGGCCGATTTTCGCCAATGTCGTGCTGGCCGACGAGATCAATCGCACGACGCCGCGCACGCAAAGCGCGCTGTTGGAAGCGATGAGCGACAATCAGGTTTCGGCCGACGGGCATACCTATCCCTTGCCGAAGCCGTTCCTCGTCATTGCGACGCAGAATCCTTTTGAGTTCGAAGGTACTTATCCGCTGCCGGAAAGTCAGCTCGATCGATTTTTGCTCCGCACGAGCGTTGGCTATCCCGACCGCGAGGACGAACTGCGGGTACTCACGAGCCATCGGCGCGGCGAGCCCGTCGAAGAGTTGCGACCGGTGATCGATACGCACCAAGTCGTGCAGATGCAGGACGCGGTGCGCGGGATCGCCGTCGACGATTCCATTCACGAGTATCTGCTCGATTTGGTCGAGGCCACGCGGCGCTGCGACGAACTGCAGGTCGGCGTCAGCACGCGCGGGGCGTTGGCCCTTTACCGGGCCGCGCAAAGTTTGGCGTTTGTCGAAGGGCGCGACTTCGTCGTGCCGGACGACGTCAAACGCTTGGCCGTGCCGGTGCTGTCGCACCGCGTCATCGCCAAGGGGTTCTTACACGGCAACAGCCGTGATCGGTTGGAGGGCATCGTGCAACGACTGCTGGGCGAAGTCGCCGTGCCGCAATAACGCTTGGCGTCGGAACGACGAAACGGTTCGTATGCGTCGCATTCATCACATGTCGATCACGCGCGAGGGGCTCTTTTACCTCGCCGTGATGGGCATCATTCTCGTCGCGGCCATCATTCGGCAGATCAACCTGCTGATGCTGCTCTACGGCGTGCTGGCCGGACCGCTGCTGATATCGTGGAGCCTGGTGCGGCAGACATTGAAGAAGGTCGACGTCGCCCGCAAGTGCCCCCCGACCGTGACGGCCGGCGAACGATTTCGGGTCGAACTGACGGCGACCAACAACAAGCGCCGCGGCAGCAGTTTTTCCGTCGCCGTGCGCGATGAATTGAAGCCGCGCGGTGAGCCGAACTCGAAAATCATCGGCACGGAAGTTTATCTTCCTTATCTCCCGGTTCGGCAGCCGAAGCTCGCCTCCTACGAGGGCGTTCTCGACGAGCGCGGGCTTTACGATTTTCAACCGATCAAGATTTCGACGCGTTATCCGCTCGGGCTCTTGCGCACGATGCTCCGCATTGATCGCCCGCAGCGGCTGATCGTGCTGCCGCGGCCGGGGCGACTGTCGCCGCGATGGCAGCGGTTGTGGAAGGCCGAAGATAGCGACGTCGGCGGGCCTCGCCGCACGACCGGCATGCAAGACGGCGATTTCTACGGACTGCGCGAGTGGCGCGCCGGCGACTCGCGTAGCCGTATTCATTGGCGAACCACGGCCCGACGGCAAGCGCTCACCGTCCGGCAATTCGAGCGCAAGCGGCAAATGACCGTGGCGCTGGTGGTCGACCTTCGGTTGCTGGAAAAGCCGACGCCTGAGGATCGCCGTCGCGTGGAAGACGTCATTCGTTTCGCGGCCACGGTGGTGACCGACGTCTGTCGGGAAGCGGGCCGTCCGTTGTCGCTCGAAATCGTCGGCCGGAGCGTCAAAAGTATCCACGCCCCTTCATCGCCGCAGGTTTTGGAAGAAGCCCTGAAGTCGCTCGCCTTGGCGGAACCGGCGGCCAAGGACCTGCTCCCCGCGACGCTGGGGAAACTCTTCGAACGATTGCGCCCCGGCTCCAATTTGTTGATCGTCGGTCCTCGCAAGACGGCGCTCGACGACGCCGAGCGGTTTGCGGAACTCGTCGGTCGTGAAGACTTTCGCGCCTGGTCGACGCGCGCGGCCACCCTCGCCCCCGACGATGCGCTCTGGTCGCAACTCTTTCAACAGGAGTCGCGGCGATGAACGTCGAGCGCTCCTTGCAAGTCGGCATCGCGGCACTTTGCTGCATCGGTACCATTTCGCTCGGCGTCGGCGAAGACAATTACCTCATCGCCGCCTTGGCGGTCGTCGTGTCGTTCTCGTCGCTGATTCTTTGCGACCGGAAGCAATGGCTGCAGATCGGGCACGGAACTTCGAACGTTCTCTCGCTCGCGGCGCTGGCGGGCTCGCTCATCTACGCCGCCCAGAAAGGTTCGGAAGAGCAGGTTCTGATCATGGCTCGGCTCATGGCCTTGTTGCAGTTCATACTGCAATTTAAGGTGAAGTCGCAGCGCAACTATTGGCTGTTGGCCACGGTGAGCTTTCTGCAAATGGCGGTCGCGGCGGCCCTCGAGGCCGGCATGGTCTACGCCTTTTTGATGACCATCTATCTCTTCTGGGCGCTGTTCTTCCTCGGCTACTTTTCGCTCTGGCGCGAGCAGCAGCGCAACACGGTCGATGCGGCCAAGGCGCGCCGCGCTCAAGTGCAGCAAGGCCGAGGGTTCGTCGCGCTGCCGACGACTGACGCCGCGCTCACCGACGCCGGGGGCGATTTCGCGCGCCGCATCGTGCGACTCGGCTTCGGCACGTTGGTGTTGGCCGGAATTCTGTTCGCCGTCGTTCCGCGCATCGGCGGACAGGTGTGGGAAACCGGCACGATCGTCGGGCCTCGCACCGTCGGGTTCACGCCGGAAATCGATCTGAGCCGCGGCGGACAAACGATCGAAGATCCTGAAGTCGTGATGCAGGTCCGCTTCTTCGACTACAAGACGCGGCTCCCGGTGCATGTCGACGGCGACATCTACATGCGCGGCACTTCCGTCATGGATTACGAAAGCTCGACGGGAAAGTGGGAACGGGGCCGCATTCGCACATTTTTCCGCAACGGGCTGCCTTCGGTCACGTTGCTGGCCAGCGATCAAGGGTTGATCGTACAACGCATTGCGATCGAACCGTTGTCGCGCACGACGCTGTTTTCGTGCTATCCGGCGTTTACGGACCAGCCGGAGGAATCGCAGAAGTCGCTGATCCATCAATCGCGCCTCGGCCAGATCAGCCGCCAAGACGTGTTGCGCACAAAACGCTTCGAGTACGAAGTCGTCACTCCGGCGTTTCAACGCAATCGACAAGGGCAGCTGATTCCATTGCTCTCGCCGATCTACGACGGCGAGGGGGAACTCGTCGCCATGCCTCCGCAACGGGCCGACGGGAGCGATCCCCTGGCAGGCTTGAAAAGCATCGCCGCGCAAGTCGTCGCCGACGTTCCGGCAACCGACGTTCTCCTGCGCGCAAAACGGCTCGAAGCCTACTTGCGCGATTCGGGACGCTTCGAATACTCGCTCGACGCGCCGGAGCGTCCCGCCGCCGTCGATCCGATCGAAGACTTCGTCGTTAATCGGCCCGTCGGGCATTGCGAGTTCTATGCCGGGGCTTTGGCGATGATGCTCCGCTCGGTCGGCATTCCCGCGCGGGTGGTGCTCGGCTACCGCGGCGGCGAGTTCAACGTCGTCGGCAATTTCTACGAGTTTCAACAACTGCACGCTCACAGCTGGGTCGAAGTGTATTTGCCGCCCGAGAAGGTGCCCCTCGATCGCCTCACCGACACGCCCGGATTGATACCTTTGGCGGAAGCCAACGGCGCCTGGCTGCAACTCGACGGCACGGCGCCGGCTTCCATCACCCGCACGGCCGTCGCCAACACGACCTGGAGCCAAATTCAGCAGGTGCTGGATTATGTACGCTTTCCCTGGGTCAACTACGTCGTCGGCATGGACTCGACACGCCAAAAAGAATCGGTCTACGGCCCGCTGCTGACGTCGTTCAGTGAGCTGATTAAAAACCTTCGCGATCCGGACTTTTGGCTTACGCTAAAACGCGACATTCAGAAGATGATTTGGACCGGCGGCGAGTCGTTGGCCTTTGTGCTGGTCTTCGCGGCGGCCGTCGGGCTGGTGATCGCGGCCTTCGTTTGGCGACGCGGCTTCAAACGAGAGTCGCGTGAGGCGGCTGCGGAAGCGAAAGCGGCGCGGCGAATGGCGCCGCCGACGGAAGAATTTTACCTCCGCATGGAGCGGCTCTTGGCGAAGATGTCGCTCGTGCGAACAGGCGACCAAACGCCGCGCGAATGGGCCTTGGCGGCGGGAGGCGAATTGGCCGAACTCCCGCACACACGCATCGCTTCGGCCGTTCCGCGAACGATCGTCGACCACTACTACCGCGTACGCTTCGGCAAGCGACCGCTCGACGACCGGCAACTTGCCGAAGTCGAGGAGTCGCTCAAGTCGCTGGAAGCGGCCGTCGTGGCTAAGCCGGAGACCAAGCCCCCTGGTTAACGGCGGCTAAGCCCGCAACGTCGCGCCGTGGCGTTTGGCGCACTCTTCCACGACGCGGGTTCGCAAATCGTCGGCTTCGGTGTTGGTCAGCGTCCGTTCGGACGAACGCAACGTAAGCGTGACGACTAGGCTTTTCTTGCCGGGGCCGATTCGCTTCTCGTCGCGATACGGCTGCCCCTTTAGGTCGAACGACTCCACCAACGCGCCGCCGCAAGCTCGGACGGTCGCAGCCAAGTCGCTCCAGCGCACTTTCTCGTCGACCACGAGGTTGATGTCCCGCTCCATCGCCGGATAGGCAGGAGTCGGCGCGTAGCGCGGCACCAAGACGGCGGCCTTGAGCAGCGCCGCCAGTTTCAGTTCGGCGACGATCGCCGGCTCGCGCAACTCGAACTTCTTGAGCGCCGCCGCGCCGACTTCGCCGAGCACGCCGACGACTTCGCCGTCGAGCGCGAGTTCACAGGCCCGGCCGATCGCCAAGAGGTCGTGCTTCTTCGTCAAGTCGCGCACTTCGAAGCGGGCCGCCGGAGCGAGTGCGGCAAGCAGCGCTTCCAACACCCCTTTCACACGGTAGAACGCTCCGTCGCCGCCGCCGCTCGTTAGCCCGAGCATCAGGTCTTCCTGCGGCAACTCGCCGGTCTGCGGCAAGTACACCTTGGCGGTTTCGAACAGTTCGATCGTCCGATTGCCGACCGCTTCATTCTCGCGTCGGGCCTTGAGCAAGCTCGGCACGAGGCTGCGGCGCAACTTGTCGGCCCGCTCCAAAATGGGCATCTGCAGCGCCAACGGCGCGGCGTCGGTCCAAGGGCTGAACGACTGCGAGAGCCCTTCATCGACGACGCTGATCGTCAGCGCTTCATCGAATCCGCACGCGGTGAGCACCTGCCGCACCTTGGCGAGCACGCGATCTTCATCCGTTCGCGCACTGCGCGCCATCGGCACGCCGACGTCTTCCGGAATCTTGTCGTAGCCGTGAATGCGGGCCACTTCCTCGATGAGATCGATCTCGCGTTCCAAATCGCGCCGCCACGACGGCGGATTGACGGTAATTCGATCGTCGGCGACGGCGTTCTCTTTCAAGCCAAGCGAGCCGAGGATTCGGCGAACCTCCGGCATTGGAACTTCGATTCCCACGATTCGTTTGATTTGCGACGAACGCAGCGTGACGGCCTCGCGCGGCGATCGCGACGCCGCAACATCGAGCGCTCCTTCGGCCAACTCACCGCCGCAGACTTCTAGAATTAATTCGCAACAGCGTCGGCTAACCCAGTCGGCGTTCTCAATATCGACGCCGCGTTCAAAGCGGTACGACGAATCGCTGCGCAGACCGAGCTTGCGCGAGGTGGTGCGAATGGAAAGCGGGTCGAACGCGGCGCTTTCGATGAGCAATTCGGTCGTCGCTTGCGAAACTTCCGAGTCGACGCCTCCCATCACGCCGCCGACGGCGACCGGCCGATCGGCGTCGGCGATGACGCACATGCCCGCGTCGAGCGTGTAGGTTTTGTGATTGATCGCGTCGAACTTCTCGCCCGGCTTCGCTTCGCGCACGACGATCTGCCGACCGTGCAGCTTCGCCAAATCGAAGGCGTGCAGCGGCTGGCCAGTCTCCATCAGCACGTAGTTCGTGATGTCGACGACGTTGTTCACCGTCGGCTGGCCGATGGTCGTCAAACGCCGCACGAGCCACGCAGGGCTCGGGCCGACCTTCACGCCGCGAATCACGCGGGCCACATACCGCGGGCAAAGCTCCGGACAATCAACGCGGAGCTTCGTAATGTCGCCGACTTTCGCCGCTCCGGACTTCGGCGCGGCCGCCGGCAATTTCAACTGCGAACCAAAGACGACCGCCGCTTCACGCGCGAGCCCGATATGCCCAAGGCAGTCCGGACGATTACTGGTGATTTCCAAGTCGACGCAAAAGTCGTCGCCGACGGCCGCGGTGCTCTCATGATTGAAGCCGGCCATCATCATGCGCAGCGCAAACTCCTCGACGTTCACGCCGAGCGGAACCAGCGACTTGAGCCATTCGTAGGAGATGAGCATGGGAGATTAGTGGGGAGTGGGGAGTGAGGAGTGGGGAATGAAACGGTGTTAGCGCCGGTTCCGAATCGTTCCCCACTCCCCACTCAACACTCCCCACTCCTAAAATTGTTCCAAAAATCGCACGTCGTTCCGATAGAACTCGCGAATGTCCGTCACCTGATGGCGGCGGGCGCAGACTCGTTCAACGCCGAGGCCGAAGGCGAACCCGGAGACTTGTTCCGGATCGTAGCCGACGGCCCGCAATACGTTCGGGTCGACCATGCCCGCGCCCCCCATTTCGATCCAGCGGTCGTTCCACTGCATGTCGACTTCGACGCTCGGCTCGGTGAACGGGAAGAACGACGGGCGAAAGCGAATGTGAACCTCGCCGCCGAAATAGCTGCCGGCGAACAACCGCAGCGTGCTCTTCAGATCGGCCATCGTCACGTGCTTGTCGATCAGCAGTCCTTCGATCTGATGGAACATCGGATAGTGCGTGGCGTCGGCGTCGTCGGGCCGATAGACACGGCCGAGCGAAATGATCCGCACGGGCGGCTGCTGAGCCTCCATCACGCGAATCTGCACGGTGCTCGTTTGGCTGCGGAGGAGTAGTTCAGGGTTCGGGGTTCGGGGTTCGGGGTTTGCATTCAACCCTGAACCCTGAACCGAAGCACCATGAACCTTGCCGGCCACGGCAAGGTAAAAGTTCTCCAGCGGGTCGCGGGCCGGGTGGGCCTTGGGAATGTTGAGCGCTTCGAAGTTGTGCCGCTCGTCTTCGATTTCCGGTCCGTGAGCGACGGTGAAGCCGAGCCGACCCATGATGTCTTTCAGTTCTTCGATCGTCTGCGTCAGCGGGTGCAAATGCCCAAGCCGGTGGCGCGTGCCGGGCTGTGAAGGATCGAAGGCCGGGCCCGTCGCTGCGACGCCTTCGCCGGAAGTCGAGCGGTCTTGCGCGGCGGCGAAGGCCGCTTCGATCGCCTGTTTGACTTCGTTGAACTTCTTGCCGGCGGCGGGCTTGTCATCTTTGCCGACGGCGCCGAGCCCTTTTTGGGCGTCTTTCAACTTGCCGGATTTTGCGCCGAGAAACTCGACGCGAGCCGCCTCCAAGGCCGCAGCGTCGGCGGCAGCGGCGAATTTGGAGGTCGCATCCGCGACCAGCGCGTCGAGATCGGCGATGAAGGCGTCTAACGACATGGCAAAAGACCGAAGACTAAGAGACTTCAGACGGGGCCGAGGTCGGAAAAGACAACGAGCCGCGTGTTGCGCGGCTCGAGTCGTTCGTTTCGTATTTTAGCGACGTACGGCTTAGGCTTTGGCCTTCGCCAGCGCGCCCTTTACGAGTTCGGCGACGGCGTCGAACGCGGCCGGGTCGTGAATCGCCATTTCCGAGAGCGTCTTGCGATCGAGTTCGATCTGCGCCTTCGCCAGGCCGGCGATGAACTGGCTGTAGCGAATGCCGCGCTGACGGCAGGCGGCGTTCAAACGGATGATCCAGAGCGACCGCATGTTGCGGCGCTTCGTCTTGCGATCGCGGAACGCATAGACGCCGGCCTTGATGAGGGTTTCCTTGGCCGTGCGGAACATCTTGCGACGGCCGCCGACGAAACCCTTGACCTTCTTACGCAAACGCTTCTTAGCTTGGGTGCGTGCCGCACCTTTCATCGAACGCATGGAACCGTACCTTCCCTATAACAATCGACCTTCACAAGTTCGAGGCCTCGCCGAAATGCTCGGCGACGTTTTCACCTGCCCGACTTGCATATAAGCGACGACGGCAACATTTGCTCGTCGTCGCGTGCCGCGGGTATTCACCTGCGGCTATTGAACGGATCGACTCCGTTCCTTACTAGCGCCTGGCACTGATGCCTGGCGACTATCTCCTAGTAGCTATTGCCGCAGAGCAGCCGTGCGACGCGCTTTGATTCGCTCTTCGTCGTGGCCGACGTGCCGCGGAGTTTGCGCTTGCGCTTCGACGACATCCGGCTAGCCAAGTGGCTCGTGCCGGCGCTGCGGTGCATCGCCTTGCCCGTGGCCGACAGGCGGAACCGCTTCTTCGTACCCTTGTGCGTTTTCATCTTCGGCATACGTCACCCATCTTCAAACAAAAAGGTTGCGGCAGCCGGGGCGCTCGAAGACTCACGAGCCGACAGGGCCGGGTAGCTTGGCAACTTTC
>JAFLCO010000299.1 GCA_017303535.1 Planctomycetota bacterium | reverse complement strand
ACTGGGTTTACGGCAACTTCTTCGGGCCACGCGAGCGGCTCGGCAAGAACGGCGGCGAGATCATTCGCATCGGCGACAGCGCGACATCGCATTGCGACGGAAGTTCGCTGGTCTCGAAAAACTACTTTTATCGCTGCGACGGCGAGGCGGAAATCATCTCCAACAAGTCGTGCGACAACGTCTACATGGAAAACACGTTCGTCGGCTGCTCGGGCGCGCTGACGCTGCGGCACGGCAACAAATGCTTAGTGAGCTGGAATCACTTTTTCGGCGACGGCCGCAAAGGCACCGGCGGCGTGCGCGTCATCGGCGAGGACCATGACGTTTCCGCCAATGTATTCGTCGAACTGACGGGCGACGACACGCGCTCGGCGCTCTCACTGATGAACGGGCTGGTCGATTCGCCGGCCAACGGCTACTTCCAGGTGCGCCGCGCCGTGGTCCGTCACAACTGGTTCGTCGATTGCAAGGAGACGATCGTTGTGGGCAACGCGGACGAGGACCAAAGCAAGCAAACTCTTCCCCCCGCCGATTGCACGTTCCAAGAAAATCAAGTCGTCGTTCGCGACCGGCCAGTGTTCGTCGTCGGCACGCCGCCCCAGAATCTGCAAGGAGAAGCCAACCGGTTTGCCGGTGGCGAACTCGGGCTGGGCGCCGCGCCGGGTTGGACGCAGGTGACGCGCAGTGATCTCAAGATCGAAGTCGAGTGCGTCGACCAATCGGCCCGCGAGTTCACGCTGCCCGCGGACACCGGCCCGGAGTGGATGAAGCCGGGCGAGGAATACTTGCCGGAGGTCGTGAAGAAACAGAAGGCAAAAGAAGGGACGTCTGCAGTAGAAAAGAAGTAGCACGACATCTGTTCCGGCGCCTAGCGTCTAGCGCCTAGGAAAAAATCCCGGAGGCAAGCTCCGGGGCTAAATGGGAAACCCTGAACCCTGAACCGAGAACCCTGAACATTCCTCCCATGCAACGCATCACCCGCGACGATGCCCGCAAGTACGCTTTCGATTGGCAGGACGAGCCGCTGTTGCGCGTGTCGCCCGGCGAGACGTTTGAGATCGAGACCTACGACGCCAGCACCGGATACTTTCAGACCGCCGAAGATCATGCGATTCCGGCTCGTCGGCCGGGCTTTGATCAGTCGCCGCCGCTGGCCAACCCGATCGCCGGGCCGGTGTATGTCGAGGGAGCGAAGCGCGGCGACACGCTCGTGCTCGAGATTGAATCGATCACGGTCGAAGGCTATTCGTGGTGCGCGATCGGCCCGCGCCGCGGACCTTTGGGCGAGAGCACGCGCTATCCGGAACTGTCGCAACAGTACACCACGCGAATCTTCCACCACACGCCGGGCCCGAGCGGCACGACGCGCGACGGCACGTTGCACTTCGGCGCGCAGCCGATCACGCCGTTCGTCGGCACGTTCGGCTGCGCGCCGCAACGCGAAGTCGCCACGAGTCTCGACGGCCAAGGGGATTGGGGCGGTAACCTCGACATTCGCGACCTCGCGCCGGGCAACCGGATTTACATGCCCGTCTATCACGACGGGGCGCTGTTCTACTTGGGAGACGTCCACGCGTCGCAAGGCGACACGGAGTTCACCGGCACCGCCGCCGAGACGCAATCGACCGTACGGCTGAAGTTCGACGTGGTGCCGGGCAAGCGCGTGCCGGGCGTGCGGATCGAAAAGCCGGACGCGATCGTCACCGTCCACGCGAACCGCCCGCTCGAGAACGCCGTGGAAGCGGCGACGGTCCAACTCATCGACTGGCTCGTCTCCGACTACGGCTTCACGGCCACCGACGCCTACTGCCTGGTGAGCTGCTGCCCCGATTTCAGAATCAACGTGTACCAGATGTGCAAGATCGGCAAACTCAGCTATGTGGCCGGCGCGGAGCTGCCGAAGAAGTATTTGCAGCCGATGAGCTGAGCAGGTCGGAGAAATGCAATGGCACTACGACAGCGTGACGAAGAAACGTGGCTGGGCAGTTCACAGGCAGACATTCGCGATTTGTTCAAGCTGAAGTACAAGGTTTGCAAGCCTTCGCCGAGTGACTTTGTCGACGTGCGATGCGGCTGCGGCTCGGATTCTTTTCACTTGTACGTTGACGACGAGCCTCCTTCAGCCGTCCGTGTTTGTCGATCGTGTTCCGCCGAACACGCCATCTGCGAAAGTGTCGTTGACTTCGAAGTGAATGAGATGGGGAAGGCCGAGTGCGAATGTTGTTGTGAAGAATTTGAAATTACGGTTGGTATCGCGATCAACGCTGCTAAGAACCAAAGTGCGATATTTGTGGGATGTCGCTGCAAAGAATGTGGAATCGTCGGCCTGTGGGGGAAGTGGAAAGTCCGCCACTCGAGCAATCGTAATCTTCTGTCACGGGCGTGACGGGCAGACGTCAGTAAGGTTCGCACAGGCTAAGATTTCGGCTCGATCATTGGTTCGAATTTTGTTCTTTGACAATTCGGCTCCCGCTGCTATCATCACCGCCCATGGGTGTGTTGGTGGCCGGGAAGTACAATAGGTTGTGCTCTCGGCGAAACAGGGAACCCGGTGCGATTCCGGGACGGCCCCGCCGCTGTATGTGAACGTCGAACGGATCACGTTCTTTCGCCATTGTTGAGCCGCCGCGCTTACGCGGCGTCCAAACGAGAAGGCAAGTGCTCCGCTGAGTTCGCGAGTCAGAAGACCTACCAACACGTAACAAGCCGAACGTTTTGCGAGGGCGAAACGCTCGACTCCGCAGGGACTGCGCACGGCCATAAAGGCGTGCGAGCCGGCGGGCTCAATGGTCTTCTCTTAATCGATTCGCGCACGGATTGCGTCTGTTGCTGGGCTAGTAGTCGCTTGTCATCTTCGGGTGCCTGGGGCATAGCGAAGCGGTGCCCCAGTTAACTGGGACTTCGCCTTCGGCTCCAGTCCCAGCCACCCCGTTTACGGCGTACTTCCAGGCCAGTGTCCCTGCGCGCACAAGGAGGTTCGCATGTCTTCCGTTCTCGTCGCCTCGTCGCCGCGTGCGCCTGCGATTTCTGATCCGCATCTCGAAGACGCGGCCTTGCGCGTCATTCGCCGTAACGGCCGGCTGGCGCCGTTCGACGCCGCGAAGATCGCCGTGGCCATGACCAAGGCGTTTCTGGCCGTCGAAGGAAGTGCCTCGGAGCAATCGGCCCGGATTCGCGATACGGTCGAACGTTTGACGCGGCAAGTGGTCGATGCGCTGGAGCGCCGTCCGCAGCCGGCCACGATTCACATTGAAGACGTTCAAGATCAGGTCGAACTCGCGCTGATGCGGGCCGGTGAACACAAGACCGCGCGGGCCTATGTGCTCTATCGCGAGCAACGGGCCAGGCAACGTCAAGACGATCCCGGGCTGCCGGCCTTTCCGCAGCTCGAAGTTACGCTGGCCGACAGTTCGCGCAGGGCCCTCGATTGGGGTCGGCTGCAAACCGTCGTGCGCGAAGCGTGCCGAGGCTTAAGCGACGTCGCGCCCGAGGCCGTGTTGCATGAGTTGGGGCGTACGCTGTACGACGGGGTGCCCGAAGCCGACGTCGCGCGGGCCTTGGTGATGTCGGCCCGAACGCACGTCGAGCGCGAGCCGCACTACTCGTTCGTCGCGGCTCGTCTATTGCTCGACGGTTTGCGACATGAAGCCCTCGCGGTGCTCGACGTCGCCAAGACCGAAGCGACGTTCGACGAGATGACGGAGCTGTATCCCGACTATTTCGCGGCGTACGTCCGCTACGGCATCGAGCGGGAATTGCTCGACCCGCGGTTGGCGGAGTTCGACCTCGAGCAACTCGGTCGGGCCCTAGACGCCGCCGGCGATTTGAAGTTCACCTATCTCGGGCTGCAGACACTCTACGACCGGTATTTCCTGCATAGCGACGATCGGCGGTTCGAGCTGCCGCAGGCCTTTTTCATGCGGGTCGCGATGGGGTTGGCGATCAATGAGATCGACCGCGAACGGCACGCGATTGAATTTTATCGGCTGCTCTCAAGCCAGCGATTTATGAGCAGCACGCCGACGCTGTTCAACGCCGGCACGCTGCGGCCGCAGCTTTCGAGCTGCTATCTGACGACGGTGCCCGACCGGTTGGACGGCATCTATTCGGCGCTGCGTGATAATGCGCTGCTCTCCAAGTATGCGGGGGGCTTGGGGAACGATTGGACCCGGGTGCGCGCGCTGGGGGCTCACATCAAGGGGACGAACGGCAAGAGCCAGGGCGTGGTGCCGTTTTTGAAGGTGGCCAACGATACGGCCGTTGCGGTGAACCAGGGAGGCAAACGGAAGGGAGCCGTGTGTGCTTACCTCGAAACGTGGCACTTGGACATCGAGGAGTTTTTGGACCTGCGGAAGAACACGGGAGACGATCGCCGCCGCACGCACGACATGCACACGGCGAATTGGATTCCGGATTTGTTCTTGGAGCGGGTCGAGGCGGACGCCGATTGGACATTGTTCTCGCCCGATGAAGCGGCCGAGTTGCACGACTTGTACGGCGCCGAATTTCGCACGGCTTATTTAGGCTATGAAGCGCGGGCGGCCCGCGGCGAACTGAAGGTACATAAGACCGTGAAGGCCGTCGCCCTGTGGCGAAAGATGCTGACGATGCTCTTCGAGACGGGGCATCCGTGGATCACGTTTAAGGATGCCTGCAACGTGCGGTCGCCGCAACGGCATGTGGGCGTGGTGCATAGCAGCAACTTATGCACCGAGATCACGCTCAACACGAGCGACGACGAGATCGCCGTTTGCAACCTCGGCTCGGTGAACTTGGCCGAACATGTGGTCGACGGACAGTTTGATGAAGCCCTGCTCCGCGCGACGGTGAGCACGGCCATGCGGATGCTCGATAACGTGATCGACATCAACTATTACGGCGTGCCGCAAGCCCGACGTTCGAACCTGCGTCACCGGCCGGTCGGCCTGGGGGTGATGGCGTTTCAAGATCTGCTCTATCGGCTGCGGGTCGCGTATGCGTCGGACGCGGCGGTCGAACTGGCCGATCGGACTTCGGAGGCCGTGGGGTATTTTGCGATCCAGGCTTCGACGGAGTTGGCCGCCGAGCGCGGGCGCTATCCGACGTTTGCCGGCAGCTTGTGGAGCCGGGGGATTCTGCCGCACGACAGCCTGCGGGAACTCGACGCCGTGCGGAATCGGCAGGTCGACGTGCCGCGGAATGAAACCTTGGACTGGGCCGCACTGCGCGAGCGCGTGCGGACGATCGGCATGCGGAACTCGAACTGCTTGGCGATCGCGCCGACGGCGACGATCTCCAATATCTGCGGCGTGGGCCAGTCGATCGAGCCGACGTATCAGAACCTGTTCGTGAAGTCGAACCTGTCGGGCGAGTTCACCGTGATCAATCCGTATCTGGTCGATGACTTGAAGAGCCGCGGCCTGTGGGACGAGACGATGGTGAACGACTTGAAGTATTTCGACGGCAGCGTGCAGCAGATCGAACGGGTGCCGGAGGATTTGAAGGCCCTGTACCGCACGGCGTTTGAAATCGAGCCGCAGTGGCTGATCGCGGCCGCGGCGCGGCGGCAGAAGTGGATCGACCAGTCGCAATCGCTGAATCTCTACATTGCCGAACCGAGCGGGCGGCAGCTGAGCGAGATGTACTTGGCTGCGTGGCGACAAGGGCTGAAGACGACGTATTACCTGCGGAGTCGCGGGGCCGGCGGGATCGAGAAATCGACGCTCGACGTCAACGGCCGGGGGATTCAACCGCGGTGGATGAAGTCGCGCAGCGCTTCAGCCGACGTGGTTGTTGATCGCGCGACGACGGCTGCAGTAGACGCGTCGTTCGCTGAAGGGGCCGCATGCCCGACCGACGGGTCATGCGAGGCGTGCCAGTAGCGGAAAAAGTGGCGAGTGATGAGTGGCACGTGGCGCGAAAGCGCCCGCCTCGCTTTGCTCGTCACGCACCACTCATCACTCAACACTCATAAGGTTTTCCATGTCTTTCGTCGCCGAAACGTCGCTCGAATCTCTGCCTGAACATGTCGCCGTCGCGGAAAAGCGGCTCGTCAATGCCGATCTCGTCGCGGTCAATCAGTTGATGCCGCTCAAGTATCATTGGGCTTGGGAGCACTACTTGAACGGCTGTCGTAATCATTGGCTGCCGCAGGAGGTGCCGATGGATCGCGACATCGCCCTTTGGAAACGGCCCGACGGTTTGACGGACGACGAGCGAACCGTGGTGTTGCGCAACCTCGGCTTCTTCAGCACGGCCGAAAGTTTGGTCGGCAACAACTTGGTGCTCGGCGTGTTTAAGCACGTGACGAATCCGGAATGCCGACAGTATCTCTTGCGGCAGGCTTTTGAAGAAGCGATTCACACGCACGCGTTTCACTACATCGTGGAAAGTCTCGGGCTCGACGGGCATGAAGTCTTCACCATGCATCGCACGGTGAACACGATCCACGACAAAGACGGCTTCACGATGCGGCTCACCGAAGCCCTTTGCGATCCGGACTTCCGCACCGACTCCGTCGGCGGCATTCAGAAGTTCGTCGAGAATCTGGTCGGTTACTACGTCGTGATGGAAGGGATTTTCTTCTATAGCGGCTTCGCGATGATGCTCGGCTTTCATCGGCAGAACCGGATGACGGGCGTCGGCGAGCAGTTTCAGTACATTCTCCGCGACGAGAGCACGCACCTGAACTTCGGCGTCGATCTGATCAACGGCATCCGCGCGGAGAACCCGGAAATTTGGACGCCGGACCTCCGCGACCGGCTCAATGCGATGATCGACGAAGCGGTCGAGCGCGAGATTGCTTACGCCGTAGATTGCCTGCCGCGCGGCGTGCTCGGCCTGAATGCGGAACACTTCCGCGATTACGTGCGGCACATCGCCGATCGCCGGCTGGAGCGAATCGGTCTGCCGGCCCGGTACGCCGCACCGAACCCGTTCCCGTGGATGAGCGAAACGATTGATCTCAAGAAGGAGAAGAACTTTTTTGAGACCCGGGTCACGGAATATCAGAGCGGCGGGGCGTTGAGTTGGGACTAGGAGGAAGGGCGGAGGGGGGAAGGCGGAGGGCGGAAACCTTCTCCCGCTGGGAGAAGGTGCGGCGAAGCCGCGGATGAGGGTCGCGCTGATTGAAGGTTGGTGGTGGAGATCGTTCAGCGCCGATCCATCCCCGATGCCCACCTTCATTCCGCGCCTCCCTCACCTGTCCTTCGGACATCCTCTCCCAGTGGGCGAGGAGTTGGCAGGCCGGCAGACATATTCATCTCGCGGCAAATGCTTGCTTCGCCTTGGTGCGGGGGCTTAGAGTGGCGGGGCTTGTGACGAATCGCCTCGCCCACTCGGAGCTTGCTGTTATGCGTCGTTTCGCCCTGTCGTTGCTGTTCACCGTCGTCACCTGTTTGCCGGTTGTCGCAAAGGCCCAGCAAGCCAATCAAGCGCAACAAGCCAAACCGTCGCGGCCGAACATTCTCTTCATCTATGCCGATGACCAGTCGTACAAAACCATCAGTTGCTACGGCAGCTCGCCCGAGTGGGTGAAGACGCCGAACATCGATCGGCTCGCCGCCCGCGGCGTGCGGTTTGAGCGGTCGTACCTCGGCCCGTGGTGCATGCCGTCGCGGGCTTCGCTGCTTACCGGGCGGCTGCAGCACGGCGTGATGTCGATGACGATGGAAGGCACGTATCCGGGCAGCACGTACGATCCGGCGCAGTGCCCGATGGTGCCGGCCGAGTTTCGCAAGGCCGGTTATCACACGGCGCAGATCGGCAAGTGGCACACCGGCACCGACACG
>JAFLCO010000298.1 GCA_017303535.1 Planctomycetota bacterium | reverse complement strand
TATTATAACGCAAGCCCAAATCGGTAATTTCTTTTTTATAATCAATTGTCGCTCCTGTTATTGACTCCGAGTGGTTTGCGTAGGGATGACGGTCGACGGCTTGCTCGCTATGGAACTGTTACGAACTCTCATCCTCGCCGTCGTCCAAGGGCTCACCGAATTCTTGCCGGTGAGTTCCGACGGGCACCTTGTCGTCGTGTCGGCGTTGTTTGAAGCGGCGACCGGTCAGAAGCTCGACGAACTTTTGGCGCTGGAGATCATGCTGCACGCCGGCACGTTGGCGGCCGTGCTGATTGTGTTTCGCAAGCAGATCGTGCGGCTGCTCTCGGCCGATCGGCGCGTGATCGGACTCTTGATCGTCGGCACGGTTCCGGCGGCCGTGCTCGGCATCGGCCTGAAGAAGCTCGATAAGCTTTACGGTTGGCACATTTTGGAGAGCCCGCTCATTGGCGGACTGGGGCTCATCGCCACGGGCCTGATCTTGCTGATGATTCGCCGCAGCGAAAACCGCACGGCGGTCGAAGCTTCGTCGCCGAGCGGCGGTGAAGCCGGCATCGCGTACCCGGATCTCACGTATACCCAGGCGTTTTTGATCGGCTGCTTTCAAGCCGTGGCTGTGTTGCCGGGGGTTTCGCGGAGCGGGTCGACCATCGCAAGTTCCGTGGCCTTGGTCGGGATGAAGCGAACCGATGCCGCGAACTTTTCGTTTTTGCTTTCGATCCCGGCGGTCGGTGGTGCCGTGCTGTTGCAACTCTTGGAGTTTGCCCGCGGCGAAACGACCACGCAGTTGCCGTGGCGCGACATGGCGCTGGGGGCCGTGGTCGCGATGGTCGTGGGACTCGCGGCGCTGTCGTGGCTGCTGAAACTGCTCCGCGGCGGCAAGCTGCACTACTTCGCTTATTACTGCATTCCGCTAGGGATCGCCGTGACCGCGTGGCAACTTTTTAGGACGGCGTAAGGTCGAGGTCACAACCGTCAGTGCGACATGCCTGTGGGTGGATGGGTCTGGAGCGTACTCGCGAAGGCCCAGGAACTGGGGCACCGCTTCGCTATGCCCCAGCCACCCAAATACATTAACGCGGGGCGAGGTCAAGAAAGTTGGCCCCGTCGACCTGCACGCGGTTCGTCGATGGCCAGACCATGAAACGCTGGGCCGTCGTGCCGGAGTTTTCACCGCCGGCATTCTTCTGGTGATACAACTCAGCGGGCGTGCGCGCGTCTCCTTCGATCACAAGCAGGTCTTTCCCTTGAGCATAGGTGACGCGCGGAGCCCGGGCCGTGAACGTGTTGCTCTCCACGAGCGTATTGCCGGCCGCCACGAGGTTGTAAGAGTCTTGGGCCGCGGCCGCTTCGCGTACGGCCGTGATTTGCAGTTGGTCGCAGTCGATGAGCACGGTCTCCGGTTTCCAAGTTTCCGGCCGGTCGCGATCGATGGCCGTATTCCAATCGGCCACCGGCCCGTGCAGCACGCGCACTTGGTTATAAAAGTTCATTTCGCGGCGGAGTTCGTTGCCCGCCATGCCGCGCTGGAACGTCGTCTGTAGATAGTTAATCGCTTTGTCACCCGCGGGCTGCGGTTGCTGCGTGCCCGGCAAGCCGATCGGAATGGCCGGAACTCCGGCCGGACCTGCGACGCCGGGTTGCTGCATGCCGCCTGGCTTCATCGGCGAACCGACGCGCACCGAGACGACCTCGCCCGGGCCTTCGGCCGCGAAATCTCCGGTCGGTCGATCGACGGCCAGCGTGCGGGCATTGATGCGATCGACCGATTTCAACTCGCCGGCTTCGACCGTTCGGTTCTCAAGAAACACGCCGTCGCGACAATCGAGTCGCAACACGTCGGGTTGGCCACTGCCTGAAGATCCGGGCCCTGATGATCCTGAACTCGACTTTCCGAACGTCACCGGCTGCGTGAACGTGACGTCGAGTTGATCAGTGCGGAGATACTGATTGGTCAGCCGGGCTTCGACACCGCGTTGGAAGCGCGCCGTAAGACCATCAAACGTGAGTTGTCCTTGCCAGGTGAGCGTGAGCGGTTCGGTCGTGCCGGTCGGCTTGCCTTGTAGATCACGGTCGACGGGCAACGTCATCAAGCCTTGGCCCGGCACACCGACGACGTTGGTCTGTTCGTTCGGACGATCCAGCGTGAGCTTGCCGCCGGAAAGCGTCATGCCGCGCGCTTCGAGATACGCGGGCGTTCCGGTGACGGTGACGTACGAGGCCTTCGGCGCCGGTTGCGTGAGATGCAAGGTATCGCCCTGGATCAGGAGCGGCTTGTCCTGGCTTGTCGCGGCGACGGCCTCGATCAACTTGACGCGACGTTCGATCGTGGCCTCGCGGACGTGCATCTGCTTTTCCGCAACTTCGACGAGCAGCCGCATCAGTTCGCCTTCGATACGGTACTGCGATCCGCCGGCTGGGGCTTGCGGCTGGATCATCGGCACCGGCGGCGCGGCCAGCGCGGGATTCGGCATCTGCGGCGCGGGCGGAATGATGCCGGCCTCGCGAAGCGGCACGGCCGTGAGTAGCGGATTCGGACCGACCGGCGCAACCGGCGAAGTCGCGGCGGCCGACGGCGGGAAAACCAGCGGGCTTGCCGTCGGTGCGGGAATCGTCGATTGCGACGGAAACTCCAAAGCCTCGGCTCTGGCCGATGCGAGCACGATCGTTGCCGCGGCCGGTCCGCGATAGAACGCTTGCCGCATGCCCGGGCCTGGGTCGAGATACTCGAACCAGGCCTCGAGGCGCTGGACGTCTCCCTTAACCTGTTCGGAATCGATATGCACGTCGCCGACGGCCAACATCCGATCGGCGACGAGTTCCGTTTGCGGCTTGCCGGCGGCAGGTTGAGCCGGCGGTACGGCCCCTTCCATAAACATGGCCGGCTGTGCGGCGAACGGAGCCGCAGGCGACTTCGAAACCTCTTTGAACCACAGATGAATTTCGGAACCAGTGAGTGCCCCGCGGCCGGTCGATTCGACGCGGGCCGCACCTTCGGCAGTAAGCACATATTGGCCGTCGTGCTTGCGGAAGTGTAAACGTCGTTGCCACTCGGCGTGCAACACTTGGTCGGGCTTATCCGGCGTCGAGCCGGTGAAACGCCCGCGGCCGTCGGCGATGAATGTGCCGTAGCGACCGCCGGTTTCGGGCACGAACGTCAGTTCTGGCGTGCGGATCTCGCGCTCTTCCTGGCGGATGACGGCTTCCTCGGCGTCGCGCAAATGCACGGCGCGAGTCGCCAGATCATGTTCGATGAATTGGGCCCGTGCTTGAAGCTTATTCGTGGGAGCCCGCACGGTGGCCGGCTCGCCGATGATTTCGAGTCGGCTCGGTTGCAGGTTCTTGCCGGAGAGTTGAGCCGAACCGTTAAGCGGGCCCTTCTCGACGGTCGTCGCAGCCGCTTTATTCGGCGACTCCTTGGCGACGAAGTACACCTTGAGCAGGTCGGCGTAAATCTGATCGGCCTCGCCGTCGGGATGCCGGCGCATGACCTCGACCGACTTGCGGAAGATGGCGACGTTTTGCACGAGATCGAATGTGAACGGCCCCGAGCAACGCACCTCGACCGGGGGCGACGGCTTTCCGGCCTTCGTATCAACGGCGGTTGCGGCCCCTTCGCTCGCGTTGCCGGGAAACAGATCGCCGTCGCCGTCATTCTCCAGGTGGACGAACACTTGCTCTTGGAGCGTCAGCAGCTTGATGCCGCGCAGTTCGCGCTTGCCGTTCACTTCGGCGTTGTCGAGTTCGATGGCCACGCCGCGACCGCGGCCCCGATGCGTGCCGAGGCGATATTCCAAGAGATGCGGCGTCGAGATATCGGTCTCGCTCAGCATGACGTCGCGCGTCGTGATGTGCAGGTCGTCTTCGGGGCCGGGCAACCGCTGGCCGCCGGCGATTTGTACTTCGCCCAAGAGTTCGCCGCCGATGAGCTTGCCGAGCTTGGCCTGCTTCAAATCGACTTCGGAATCGAACCGCAGTAAAGCCCCGTCGGGCGCGCGGAGCACGAGAGCCTTCCGTTTGCGAAGTTCCTCATCACCGTCGTCGCCCTTCGACAGAAACACCATCGTGCAGGGCTTCAATTCCATGAGCCCGTTGTCGAGCGGACGATAATCGTCGAAGAGCAACTTACCTTGCGGCGTGTCGATAATCTTCGGGGAGTTCATCTCCCAATCGTCATCGTTGAACCAGTACCCGAGATCGGCCCGTTGCCGCTTCGCGTTCTCCTCCCAGATTTTCACGTCGTCTTCGGTCCAACGTACCAATGCGACTTCCGGTGTCGGCGGTTCGATCCACGGAACGACGCTCACCGCGTACGCCATGTAAAGCGTCGCGGTGACGAGGAAGCTGCCGAGGATGCGGGAATAGCGTTCGATCACGAATTCGTCACTGATAGGAATGAATGACGTCGTCCCAACGCTGCTGGGCCCGCAGGATCATTTCGATCACTTCGCGAACCGCCCCCGCGCCGCCGGCCGCGGTCGTCACATAGTCGGCGGCTTGACGAACGTCGACGCAGCCGTTGCCCACGGCCACGCCGAGGCCCGCGAACTTCAGCGCCGGCAGGTCCGGCAGATCGTCGCCGATGTAGCAGACCTGCGCCGGTTCCAAGCCGAGTTGCTGCATAATCTCGCGGGCCGCCGCCAGTTTCCGCTCGGTCCCTTGCCGGACGATTTCGATACCGAGTTCGGCCGCACGCACGTTGACGATGTGCGAGTTGCGGCCGGTGATCAGGCCAAACTTGCCGCCGGCCCGTTGCCAGAGCTTGATGCCGAGGCCGTCTTGGATGTGGAATCGCTTAATCTCGATCCCTTCGTTGGTGAAAATAATGCTGCCGTCGGTCAACACGCCGTCGACGTCGGCCAAGATGAGTTCGATAGGTTGGCAAAGTCCGGCGGTCGGCATGACGATCGGTTCAGGGTTCAGGGTTCAGGGTTCAGGGTTCAGGGTTGTAGGTGCGACGGCGACTTGTTGTGGCTTGAAATTATAGTCGTTGACTACGTTTGGCCGCGGTTTGTTCAGCGTGGAGCATCGGGAATGAGCCCGACGAGATCCGTGATATCAAGTAATCCGACTGGGTGCCCCGCGGCGTCGATGACTGGCAATTCGCTAAACTTCCGATCGGCCAAGATGGCGATCGCGTCGGCCAGCATCGTGCCGACGGTTACCGTCGTCGGCCGCTTCGTCATCAACGCCGCCATCGGTTGGTCGAAGGCCTCGTAACGCCGCGTCTCGAACAGTCGGGCCAGGTCGCTGTCGGTGAAGAGGCCGCTGAGCACGCCCTCTTCGTCAACCAGCATGATCGCACCGGTTCGCCGACCGCTGCGGCTCGCCGAGGCGAACACTTCGCGCAACGAACTGGCGTCCGCAGCCACGCGGCATTCGTCCAGCGGCCGCAAGCGTTCCTCGACCTTCGCCAATCGCGCCCCCAGCGCCCCGCCGGGATGTACCCGAGCAAAGTCGGCTCGACCAAAGCCCCGGCTGCGGCTGGCCACGAGCGCGAGCGCATCGCCGAGAGCCAGCATGGCCGTCGTGCTGGTGCTCGGAGCCAAGCCCAAGGCGCAGGCTTCCTGCAAGGGGCCAAGTTCCAAAACGATGTCGGAGCCCGCTCCGAGCCGGCTCGTCGAGCGGGCCGTCATGGCGACGATCGGAACGTTCAACTCGCGGAAACTCGGCAACAACCGCAAGAGTTCCTCGGTCTCGCCGCTTTGTGAAAGCAGCAGCGCGACGTCGTCGGCTCGCACGCGCCCGAGATCACCATGAACGGCTTCCGTCGGGTGCAAGAAGAGACTTCGCGTTCCGGTCGACGCCAACGTGGCCGACAACTTTTGGCCGATGATGCCGGCCTTGCCGATACCGCTGACAACGACGCTCCCGCGGCAACTCGCCAGCAAATCAACGGCCGAGCAGAACTCTAAATTGAGCCGCCCGCCGATCCGCTCCAAAGCCTGAGCCTCGAGGCGAATAATCTGCCGGGCATAGCTGAGTTGCTCGAACGAATTGTTCGGGTCGATGCGTGCGGCTTCCATGCCTGCAAGCTCCCGGCGACTTAAGACGATTGTGGGGCGGCGGATTCTAGCCGGTTCGGGTATTCGCCACAACGCGGTTCGCCGCAAGTGCATGCACACGTAAACTTGATAATCGTAAGGATTTGCATGGCAACTAGCGGGTGGGCCGGCACCTGATATAATTTGCAATTCAAGTCTTAAGGACGCCATCCGTCCCTGTTTTTGTCAGCCCTGTATTGGCCAGCGCTGTTCAGGTCAGCCGCCCCGCCGGGGCTTCGGAGCTTCACAATGATCGTCACGACGAAGGATTTGTTCGAACACGCCTACGGCAAGTACGCCGTCGGGGCCTACAACATCAACAATCTGGAACAGACGATCGGCCTGTTCCGCGGCAACCTGGGCAAGAAAGACAAGAACGAAGAGCCGGTTCGCGACAACCTCGCCGCTCCGTTCATCATCCAACTCTCCCGCGGCGCTCGCGGCTACACGGACAAACGCTACCTCGAGTCGATGATTCGCACCTCCGAAGAAGTGTTTCCGGAAGCGATCTTCGCCGTGCATCTCGATCACGGCACCGAAGAAGTTTGCTATGAATGCATCGATAGCGGGTTCTATTCGTCGGTCATGATCGACGCTTCGCACGAAGACTTCGATAAGAATATCGAAATCACCCGCCGCGTCGTTGATCGCGCCCACGCAAAGGGCATCAGCGTCGAAGCCGAACTCGGCATGCTCGGCGGCGTGGAAGAAGACATCTCGGTCGACGCCGAACACGCCTGCCTCACCGATCCGGATCAAGCCGTGGAATTCGTCGAGCGCTCAGGCTGCGATTCGCTGGCCGTAGCCATCGGCACGTCGCACGGCGCCTACAAGTTCAAAGGTTCGCAAAGCCTGCACTTCGATCGGATCGAAGCCATTCAGAAGACGCTGCCTAACTTCCCGCTCGTCATGCACGGGTCGAGCAGCGTTCCGAAGGAGTGGGTCGACCGCATCAACAAGGCCGGCGGCAACATGCCCGACACCAGCGGCGTCCGCGAAGGAGATTACCTCCCGGCGGCAAAGCTCGGCGTGACGAAGGTCAACATCGACACCGACGGCCGGTTGGTGTGGTGCGCGGTCTACCGTGAAACGTTCCGCGACAAGCCGGCGGATTTCGATCCGCGTACGGCCGGCAAGCCGTTCATGGCCGCCTACGCCGATTACATCATCCACAAGAACCAAATGCTCGGCTCGTCTGGACAACTCGAAGGCGTGCGTCAATCGCTCACGTCGAAAGTCTAAACCGACGCCGCAGTTCAACGTTTAGCCGCCGGGCTCGCCCGGCGCGTCAAACATAAGAACATGATCTACCGCAACGCCCGGAGACGCTCAACGTCTCCGGGCGTTCTTTTTTGCAGCGTCGATTGCTTCTGTGGCTCCGCCTTCGTCGAAGTCACCTGCCAGTCCATCTTGGTCGTCATGCCGTCCATCGTTCCTTTGCCGCGGACGAAGAAGTTGAACTGCTGTAGCCAGGGCAAAGTCTTCACGCCGAAGTGGATGCTGTCGACCTTTAAGTCCGGGTCGACGTGCAGCGTGAGAAAATCGCCTGGGTCATTGCCGAAGTATTCGAGCTTCTCCTCGCTGCGATCGTGCAACACGGCCGACGAGGGATCGACGGGCACCCAGCCGATGCCGGACGCGAAGAACTCCGCCTTCACGTGCGTCTGGTAATACCGAGTCCCTTGAAGCATCGCATCTTCGACCGATGACTTGGCCCAGCAGCCGGCCAGAACACGCGAAGGTACCTTATTAGCCCGCATGGCCGACACGAACATCACGCACATTCCGCCGCAATCGGTCTTGCCGGTTT
>JAFLCO010000297.1 GCA_017303535.1 Planctomycetota bacterium | reverse complement strand
GGGAAGAGAGTCGTCGTGCCGCGGCGGCATCCGTTCCGCGGACATAGCAACCTGCAGATCAAGAGCGTGAAGCCGGCAGCTCACCGTCCGTGGCGACTGCGCGCGGGGACGAGTCTATCGCACTCGCACGGTTCGACAAAGTCGGATACGGCACATGCCGGCAAGCGGGGAGAAAGCATTGCCGGCGATCACGGGGTGGCTGGGGCATAGCGAAGCGGTGCCCCAGATCCGCGATGTCTTACTGGGCCTTCGCCTTCGGCTCAGAACCAGCCACCCATGCCATCAACCTTCGAAAACTACGCTAGAACAGCGGCTCATCGTGCGGTTTGTGCTGAAACCATTCTTGCCAGGCGTAGCGCACCGGTCCGCTGAGGGCGAAACCGACGCAGGCCAGCGGTAGCACATAGCTGGGGGCCGACATCACGGCAGCCAGCGCGAAAAGCACGCCGACGACGTGCCCGAAGCTCCGCTGCCCGCGAAAGATCTGGTTCATCAAATGCGGGAACGGAATCCGCGACACCATCAATAGCGCCGCCATGAACGTCAGAAACGGCAGCACGGTTTGGATAACACTGTCGACCTGCTGGGCGTAATCCATCGTGTTGGTGTCGACCCGCAGCGAATAGAACAGAATCGCGAAGCTGGCCGGAATGCTGGCGGCCGCCGGCGACGGGAGTCCGGAAAACGACATGTGGTCATCGTCGTCGTCGGTTTCCACGTTGAAACGCGCGAGCCTTAGCGCGGCGCAGCAGGCATACGCGGCCGCGATGATCCACACGAGCTTGCTATGGTTAAACGTAAAACCGGGGCACAGCTTTACCAGTAAGAACGCCGGGGCCACGCCGAAGGTCACCAAGTCGCAAAGGCTATCGAGCTGCGCGCCGAAGTCGCCCGTGGTTTTCGTGAGCCGTGCGACTTGCCCGTCGAGCGCGTCAAATATCATCGCCAGCATGATCAGCCAGCCGGCGAGCATGCAGTTGTGGACGGGATCCTGCTTGTCGAACAGCGAGAAAAGCTGCGTGGGGACGATCTCGCGAATCGGCGCGGCGGTCGGCATGTCCGCTGAGATCGGAGCGTTGACGCGCGCGGCGGCGACGATGGCGAAGAACCCGCAAATGAGATTGCCGAGCGTGAACAACGTCGGCAGCACGCCGATGGCACGAAGACGATGCATGGTCTCGGTCGATCGTGGTGTCGGTTCTTAGAGACTTAGCGGAAGAATTACGTCGCGTAGCGGGCCATCACCGTCTCGCCGGCCTTTACGACCTGCCCGACGGCGACGTCGATCGCCAAGCCCGACTCGGCCGGAATGACCAGTTCGGTACGCGATCCCAGTTTAATCATGCCGAACTTATAACCGCGCGAAATTTGCTGGTCGGGCTTGAGATCGCATACGATCTTGCGAGCCAAAAGCCCGGCGATTTGACGCACGACCATGCGGCGGTACGGAAACTCCGGCTCTTCGAGGCAAATGGTCATGTTCTCGTTGATGATCGAGCTTTCCGGCTTGCGGGCATCAACGAACTTGCCCGGGTGATAGCTCAAGCGGACGACGCGCGCGGCCGCGGGGCTGCGGTTGACGTGGACGTTGAACACCGACAGAAAAATGCTGATCCGCACGGCCGGGCCGCCGACGAACTCGTGATGATCGAGATTAAGCACTTCCGAGACGACGCCGTCGGCCGGCGAAACGACGAGGCCGGCGGCTTGCGGAATCTCGCGCCTCGGATCGCGGAAGAACCAGACGATGAGGCCGAGAAAAATGCCCGGCACCACGGCGAGCCACGGCCAAGGCGTAAGGGCCGCACCGATCGTAAGCGCCAAGAGCGGCAAGCCCATTAGGAGCAACTCGGCCAAACCCCAGCGGACGAACGGCAGCTTTCCGCGCCAGGCAAAGCGATCGTGCTCGGGCGCCCAACGGGCCGAACATAAATTGCTGCAGAACTTCAGATCGCGCGGGTCGAGAACATCGTGCGGCGCGCCGCGGAGATCGCCTTCGCGCAGTTCGGCCATGCGGCGAACGTAGCCGCGACGGAACGTCTTGAGGAACGCACGCCGCAGCCTGCCCCAGGCCATCTCGATGGAAAAGCAGACGCCGCCGCCGGGTTGCACGCCGCGAATGTTGGCCGCCAGCGGCTCGGCCGGCGTCGGAGCAGGTTGGGTCACGGCGGCGGAGGAATCCATAGCGAACTTTCGGCAAACTCGGCGGACGGTCGGCAAACGAACTATCGTACCGAGCGACGGGCCGAGTGTGCAAACGGCACACCGCCCGCGAGTTGCGAAGTACTTACTTCGCCGGTTCGGCGAGGTCGGTCAAATGAAAGTCGATCACGAGCGGTCGATGGTCGCTGGCGCGTTTCGCCGCGGCGCTGGAGATGATGCGAGCCTCCTTGATTCGCACGTCGCCGCGGTAGAAGGCTTTGTCGAGCGAGCCGAGCGCGAACCACGCCGGAAACGAACGGAAGCGCGACGGCGGACCGGTGACGTGCGTGAATCCCTGTGCGTGAAGCTCTTTGGCGGCCAGCGTGTTGCGCCAGTCGTTGAAGTCGCCGGCGATCAGCTCAGGGACTCCTTCGATGCCGCGAAACAAGTGATGGCCGAGCAAATGATTGATCTGCCAGTGGCGTTCTTTTTCGGCGAGCCCGAGATGGACGTTGACGAGCTTGAGTTTGCCTTCCGGCGTATCGACGACGGTAATGACGGCCCCGCGATTTTTCTTCTTGCCGAGTTGCAGCGAGATGGAATGCCGCTCGACGATCGGCCAGCGCGAAATGAGCAGGTTGCCGTAGCCGCCGGTCTTGAGGCGAACGTTCTGCTGGTAGACGGAGTCGCACGCCTTAAAGTGCTCGCAGAGCAGCGACGTTTGATCGTCGCCGCCGCATCGCTTGAAGAGGTGCGTGACCTCTTGCAGCAGCAGCAGGTCGGGGTTCTCGTGCTCGATCACCTCGATGACGCGCTTCAGGCTGTAGCGCCGATCGTGACCGCCGATGCCTTTATGGATGTTGTAGCTGAGGAGCCGCATGAGTGGCGTCTAAGGTGCGTATCGATAGTGTGCCGTGAGTGAAGCGTTACGCCTCACCCCCGGCCCCTCTCCCGCAAGGGGAGAGGGGAGTTCTCTTTATAACCAATGTCGGAAGTACCAGGCCATGCGATGTAGGGCTCGCTTGTACCAAGGAGTCTTCTCATGGTGCCGCATTTCGATGGCTTGGCTATGCGAGCGCTCGTAAACGCAGATCTGTTCGAGCGCTTGGGCGAACGCTTCGGAACGGACCACGCCGAAAAACTCGAGGTTGATTCGCAGGCTGCGGGGATCGAAGTTGCAGGAGCCGACGACGGAGAGTCGACCGTCGACGACCATCGCCTTCGAATGCAGCATCCGATCTTCGCGTTCGTAAATGCGAATGCCCCGCTTGAGCAACATGCGATACATGTAGCGCGCGGCCCATTGCACGGCCGGCACGTCGCTGATGCCCGGCAGAATGAGTTCGACGTCGACGCCGCGGCGGCGGGCCTTGAACAACTGCCGCAGGATCACGCGCAGCGGCAGGAAGTAAGCCATGGCGACGACGATTTTTTCCTGCGCTCGCCGAAGGAGGTGCGCAATGACTTTGTCCGGCCGACGATACTTGTGCGTCGGTCGCGAGTCGAAGAAGTAGATGCCGTCCGCCGTGTCGGTGAGCATTTGGCGGACGGGCCAAAGTTTCAAACGCGGCCGCGGCTTGCGAAGCGCGCGCAACCACAGATCATTCATCGCCGTAGCAATCTCGGCCGAATTGGGGCCGTCGACCCGCACGTGCACGTCGCGCCAAGCTTTGCCGGTCCGCTCGGGATCGGCCTTGGAACTGTGCAACCCCGGCGGCCCGCTCTGATCGACGAGGTTCATGCCGCCAAAATAGCCAATGTGGTCGTCGATGACCGCGAGCTTGCGATGGTTGCGGCGATTGAAACGGCGAAAGAACCGGTTGCGCCAAAACGCGTCGGAAAGGCTGTGGTAACCGTGGACCAAAATGCCCGCAGCTTCGAGTTCTTTGAAGAAGGCATTCGACGTCCCGACGCTGCCGACGGAATCGTACAGCAACCGACACTCGACCCCTTCGGCGGCTTTTTGCTTCAGCACGGCAACGAGTTCGCGAACCGTGGCGTCGTCAGCAATGGTGTACGTTTCGATCCACACCCTGCGGCGAGCGGCGCGCACATCGTCCACGAGCGCCGCGATCATCTCGGGCGACTCGGTGAAGAGTCGGAGTTGGTTGCCGGCGACTTCGATCTCGGGCAAATCGGTCGCCGCCGGGGCCGGCCGGTCGATCGTCGCACTCATGGGTTAATGCATGACCAAGGGCTAGGAGCGGATATCGCTCAGCCGTAATGCATTATACGTGCCGAAGGAGGTTAAAAGGTTCTCGGTTCAGGGTTCAGGGTTTAGAAGCTAGAAGCTGGACCCTAGAGGCGGTCAGAGGGTAGCGGTCACAGCCGCGGGTTTTACGAACCCTGAACCCTGAACCCTGAACCTAAAAACCTAAAGCAGCGAATCCACGAGTCGGGCGACGTTTTCAAACACGCGCTCGTGCCACGGCCTACGTTGCCACACTTCCAGAGTCAGCAACTCCGAGCGGGCGATGTAGGTCTCTTCGATTTCACGAAGACGGGCCGCGAGGTCGCGGTCGAACATCAGCAGGCTCACTTCGGCATTGAGCGCGAAGGAGCGAATGTCGAGGTTGCTGGAGCCGATCTGCACGACTTGATCGTCGATGCTCAGGTGTTTGGCGTGCAGGAAGTGGTCGCGATAGAGATGAATCTTGACGCCCGCCTCGAGCAATTCTTCGTAGAACGAGCGTTGCGCGTGGCTGACGAACCATTGGTCGCTGACGCGGGAGACGATCAGCCGGACCTCGATCCCCTTTTGCGCCGCTGTGACGAGCGCTTCGCGCAGGGTGTCGTCGGGCACGAAGTACGGCGTGGTCAGCACCACGCGGTGCTGTGCGGCGTAGACGACGGCCGTGATCCAGCGGAGGTTATTGGCCTGCCGATAGCCGGGCCCGCTGGGCAGGACCTGCGCGGCGACGTCTCCGGCCGGCGGCATCTCGGGAAATACGCCCGCCTCTTGCCGCGGGAGGTCCTCCGTTTCGTAAAAGCGATCTCCCAACAGAACGACCTGCAATTGTCGCACGACGGGGCCGGTGACGCGGGCCACGAGTTCGTGATAGACGATTCCGGGGATGAACGCTTTGTCGACGAGATTCTGCGAGCCGACGTACGCGACTGCGCCGTCGATCACGGCGATCTTGCGGTGGTTGCGGAGGTCGAAGCGAGCCGCGTCTTTGTGCAGGTTGCGAAAGAATCCGCCGGGGAGCAGCACGTGCGTTTCGATGCCCGCCTTGCGCAGCCGAGGAGCCAAAGTGCCGATCGAGCGGCGCGACCCGAGGGCGTCCATCAAGACGATGCAACGCACGCCGCGGCGAACGGCGTCGACGAGCGCCGCTTCGATCTTCTGGCCGACGACGTCGTCGCCGAAGATGTAATAGAGCAAATGAACGTGTGTCTTGGCCGCGCGAATGTCGTCGAGTAGCCGCAGAATCGAGCCGTCGTAATCCGGCAGAAGTTCCACGTTGTTTCCGGAAACGAGCGGGAACTCGCCGAGACGTTCGGCCAGCGCCGAGGCGTCGCGAAAGCGCACGGCGAAATCTTGATCGGGCGCGGGCCCCCAACTCGGCGCAGGGACGTTCGCCAGCAATCGCGAGACGCGGCTTTGCAACTGCAGTCTTTTGCGCGGCATGAAGGCCCGACCGAAGAGCGCATAGAGCGCTAAGCCGGGCAGCGGCAACAGGAAGATGAGCAGCAGCCAACTGCGGGCCGCGGCGGGGCTACGGCGCTGAGGCACGTAGACGAGCATCACGAGCCGGACGGCCCACTCGCTCGCGTAGAACAGTTCGCTCCAGTGGAGTCTGATCCAGTCGAGCATCCGAGGCCCGCCGAGACAGAGTGCCGATCAACATGAAGCGAATAGAGCGGAGAGTCGCACGTGCCTCGGAAGTCCGTGCCTTCCGAGGCGCAGACGGCGGGGATAAACCCCGCCGCTCGCTGAACACTTCCAGTCGCGTGGCGACTAGACGCTGATTTTCGAGATCTTCACGACCGAGTGAATTTGGCGGTGGCCCGTGCGGCGCTTCGAGTTCTTGCGGCGACGGAACTTTTGCACCGTGAGCTTCGGGCCTTGGACGACGTCGACGATTTCGGCGGTGACGGAAGCGCCGGAGAGGGTCGGTTGTCCGAGCTTGATCGAGGCCCCTTCGCCGGCGGCCAGCACGCGATCGAACGTCACGGTGTCGCCGCCTTGGGCGTCACGGAAATCGACCGTGAGCGTTTGGCCTTCAGTCACTTTGTATTGCTTGCCGCCGTCGACGATGATCGCGTACATGTTGGAACCCGACTACTTCGCAAATTCTGAAATTGGGAAACCTACGAAACTAGCAAATCAACGGCCGGGCGTCGAGGGCCGCCGGCTTCTTGTCTTTGAGACTTGAGCATGGCGAGCGGCGGGGTTTATCCCCGCCGTCCGCAACAACTTACGAAGACGGCGGGGATAAACCCCGCCGCTCGCTTGAGAATACCGCCATCGGCAAAAAACGCCGATTACTCCAGTGTGAACTTCATTTCACGGCCGTTGACGTCGGTGCAGCTGACTGCCAGGTGCTCGGGCGCAAGTCCTTCGCGGCTAAACACTTGCACGGTGATCGAGGCTTCGTCTTCCAGCTTGGCCAGCTCGCGCCGTTTGCGGTTGTTGAGGTACTGAGCGACCTCTTCCGCCACGGTCACGCTGATCTTGCTGACGCCCTCTTCTTGCGACGCCAGCATCAAGGCCCGAATGACCTCGATCGCCATGCTTTCCGAGGTCTTCACGAAGCCGGTGCCGGCGCAGTTGGGGCAGTTATCAAACACGCTCCGCTTGATGCTCGGGCGGATCCGCTGCCGGGTCATTTCGATGAGGCCGAACGGGCTCGTGCGGAGAATCTTCGTGCGAGCCCGATCGCGGCGGACGGCGTCGCGCAGGGCACGTTCGACGCCCCGGCGATGGCGCTCCTTGCGCATGTCGATGAAGTCGTTGACGATCACGCCGCCGAGATCGCGCAAGCGAATCTGCCGGGCAATTTCTTTAGCAGCCAGCAAGTTCATTTGGTAGGCGGTTTCTTCGGCCGAGTTGTCCGCGCGGAAGTTGCCGCTGTTGACGTCGATCGCCACGAGCGCTTCCGTCTGATCGATGACGATGCTGCCGCCCTGCTTGAGCGGCACCTTGCGCTGATGGATGCGAGCGATTTCGTCGTCGAGATCGTACTTATGGAAGAGCGGTTCGCGCCCTTCGTAATAGTGCAACCGGCTGACGTAGCGCGGCATGACGATCTGCAAGAATTCCTTGGCCCGTTCGTAGGCCGTGGCTTCGTCGATGTGAATCGCGTCGACTTCGGCGGTGAAGATGTCGCGAATCGTGCGGATGACGATGTCCGACTCTTCGTAGATGCAGCACGGACCCGGCTCTTTCTTGAGCCGACGGACGATCACCTTCCACAGCCGCAGCAGGTACGCCAGATCGCGTGAGATTTCCTTCTTCGTGCGGTCGACGCCCGCCGTGCGAACGATGAAGCCGAGCCCCTTCGGCGGGTTCAACTCCAACATAATGTCGCGCAGCGTGCGGCGAGCCTGATCGTCTTCGATCTTCCGCGACACGCCGACGCGGCCGAGCGCCGGCATTAGCACGACGTAGCGGCCCGGGATGCTGATGTAGGTCGAAAGCGTCGGGCCTTTGGTGCCGATGCCCTCTTTGATGACTTGCACGAGCACTTCGTCGCCGCGGCGGAGAATGT
>JAFLCO010000296.1 GCA_017303535.1 Planctomycetota bacterium | reverse complement strand
CTGCTCGGCCATTCCGGGCGCGATGCCCGTGCTGCCGGGCCACGGCGTCGGCGAAGTTTCGGGCCCGAGCTTGTCGGCGGGCGTACCGATCGAGAACATCACCTGGTCGTGATAGCCGTGGAAGTTGCCTTCGATCTTCAAGAGCTTCTGCCGGCCAGTGTAGGCCCGGGCTAAGCGGATGGCGTGCATCGTCGCTTCGGTGCCGCTGCCGACGATTCGCACCCGCTCGCAGGCCGGCACCATTTTGCAGATTAGCTCGGCCAACTCGGTCTGGAGTTCGTTTTCGTAGGAGCAAGCGGCGTTCGTCGCCAGCACACGCTCGACCGCCGCGCGAATCCGCGGGTCGTTGTGGCCGACCAGCGTCGCGCCGTGGCTGCAGCAGAGGTCGATATACTCGCGGCCGTCGAGGTCCCATAAGCGGCACCCTTCGGCACGCTGGAAATACAACGGGTGCCCTAACGCACGGTTGACGCGCGTCGACGACGACACGCCGCCGGCGAGCGAGCCTTGTGCGCGAGCAAAGAGATCGGTGACGTTCGACATGCGAGGTCCCAGGAAAGTCGTTAAGCGAGAATCTCTTTCAGCACCCGACCATGCACGTCGGTCAGACGGAAGTCGCGGCCGGAATAACGATAAGTCAGCTTCTCATGATCGAAGCCAAGCAAGTGCAACAGCGTGGCATGCAGGTCGTGCACATGCACTTTGTTCTGAACGGCTCGGAAGCCGAAGTCGTCGGTCTCGCCGTAGGTCATGCCGCCGCGGACACCGCCGCCGGCGAGAAACATCGTGAAGCCATAGTGATTGTGATCGCGGCCGTCGCCGTTTTCCGAGACCGGCGTACGGCCGAACTCCCCGCCCCAGACGACCAGTGTTTCGTCCAGCATTCCCCGTTGCTTCAGATCGTTGAGCAGCGCGGCGATCGGTTGATCGATCGTCTTGGCGAGGTTGCGGACCTGTTCGTGGTGCTTGTTGTGCGTGTCCCACGGCTGACCGTTGCCGTAGTAAATCTGCGTGAACCGCACGCCGCGTTCGGCCAGGCGTCGGGCCAGCAGGCAAGCGTCGGCAAAGTGCCCCGTGCCGTAGGCCGCGCGAGTCGTCGCCGTTTCGTTCTTGAGTTCGAACGCTTCGGCCGCTTCCGTCTGCATGCGGAAGGCCGACTCCAGCGACTTGATCCGGCTTTCCAAGGCGTCGTCGGTATCGCGGTCGCGGAGGTGCTCGCGGTTCAAGGCCTGCATCAGGTCAAGCTGCTTACGCTGCGCGCCGCGCGGCACACTTGGGTTCTTCAAGAACGGAATCATCTCCTGCGGGTCGAGGTTCGAATGATTGATGTACGTCCCTTGAAACTCGGCCGGCAGGAACGCACTGTTCCAAAGTTCGGCAAATCGCACAGGCCTGCCGGGGCATAGAACCACGTAGCCCGGCAGGTTGGCGTTTTCGGTCCCGAGGCCGTAAAGAAACCACGAGCCCATGCACGGCCGCTTCGGCGTGATGGTGCCGTTGTTCATCATGTAGAGGGCCGGCCCGTGGTTGGGGTTGTCGCTATGCATCGACCGTAGAATGCAGAGGTCGTCGACGCACTCGCCAAGCTTCGGCAACAATTCGCTGACCGGCACGCCGCTTTGGCCGCGCGGCGAATACTTGAACGGCGACGGCAGTAGCCCGGCGGTTGCGCGCTCCGTGCGAAGATCGACTTCCTTCGGCCGTTGTCCGGCGTACTTCGTAAGGCCCGGCTTGGGGTCGAAGAAGTCGCCCTGAAACGGTCCGCCGTTCATGAAGAGATGGATGACGCGTTTGGCCCGCGGCGCGAAATGGAGACGGGGTGCAACCTTCGGCGACGTCGACGCCGGTGCGGCCGCGCAGGTTTCGGCTAAGAGTGATCCGAGCCCGACGGCACCGAGCGTACCGCCCAAACGGCCGATCGCCGCGCGACGCGAGAAGATGTTCGACGAATTGGGTTGAGACATGATCGACTCTCGCTTAATCGACGAACAGCAATTCATTACTGCCGAGCAAAGCCTGGGCGTAACGGGCCACGGCGGCCTGTCGCTTGCCGGACGCTAGTTCGGCGGCCAGATATTCAACGCCCAGGCGTTTCTCGGTCGCGCTCGGTTCGCGGGCAAACACTCGCCGATAGGCCTGCCGTACGATTGTTTCCGGCGTCGCGGAATCATCAGCCGTAAGCAAGTTCGCGAGTTCGTCCGCACGGCGGAGCATAAACGGCCCGTTCATAACAAAGAGTTGCTGGAGCGCCGAAGTCGTAGGCGCGCGGCTGGGCGCATGCGCCGAGGGATCGGGAAAATCGAAGAGCCGCAGCACGTCGTCGGGATCAGAGCGATCGATGCGACCGTAAAGCGTGCGGCGAACGTTGTCGTTCTTGTAGAGTTCGGCCGGCGCGCCGCCGAGGCTTAGGTCGAGCTTTCCGGCGGCCGCCAGCATCGCATCGCGCCACGCTTCCACATCCAGCCGGCGGCGATTCATTCGCCAGAGTAGCCGATTGTCAGGGTCGACTGCCGCCGCGCGTTTGTCGTAGGTCGAGGCCTGTCGATAAGCGGCCGACGTCATGATCTGGCGATGGAGCCATTTGAGCGACCAGCCGCTCGCGACGAAGCGCGCGGCCAGGTCGTCGAGCAACTCGGAATGCGTCGGTCGCTCGCCCTGTGTGCCGAAGTCGCTGGTCGTGTCGACCAAGCCGCGACCGAAGTGCAGAGCCCAGACGCGATTGACGATCACGCGCGCCGCGAGTGGTGCGGCTTGGCCGACGATCGCATCGGCCAACTCCAAGCGACCGCTGCCGCGTGTGAACGGCTTCGGTTCGCCCGTTGAGAGCACCGTGAGGAACCGCCGCGGCACCGTGCGGCCAAGCTTCTCGGGATTGCCGCGAATCTGCACGGCCAAATCTTGCGGCTCGCCCGGCTTGTACACGAGTTTCGTGTGCGCAGGCCCGTCGGCCTCGACGTAGAGCGCCGCGTCATCGACGCCGTGCGCCAACGCGTCCTGAAAATGCGGCGTCGATTCTTGAAGTTCGCGCACGCGACGTTCACATTCGGCCAGTCGATCCTTCTCTTCCGGGTTGGGTAGCTTCACCTTCTTGAGTTTCGCGATCTCATCGGAAAGCTTCCGTAGTTCCGACTGCGCCTTACGAACCACGGCCACCTCGGGTTCCGGAACAACGAAGCGCTCGGTAAGCCGTGTGCTCGCTAACACGCCGGCGAGGCCGTAGTAGTCTTCGGCGCTGATCGGATCGAACTTATGGTCGTGGCAACGGGCACAAGCCAGCGAAAGCCCGAGAAACGTGCGGCCGAGCGCATCGATTCGTTCTTCTCGTTCGTCGGCGACGATGGTGCGGATCATCTCCGGCGAGAGCTTCAGCTCTTTGAAGTACTCGGGGCTGACGCCGAGAAATCCCAAAGCCGCGAGTTCGCTCGGCGGCAACTCCGGCAGAAAATCGGCAGCCAACTGGCGACGAACAAATTCATCGTACGGCAGGTCTTCGTTGAGTGCGCGGACGACCCAATCTCGATAGAGCCACGCTTGAGCACGGACTTCGAGCGACGTTTTGTTGCCGTCAGCATACCGTGCTAGATCGAGCCAGTGCCGAGCCCAACGCTCACCGTAGTGCGGCGACCCTAGAAGTCGTTCAAGCAACCCTACATACGCATTCGGCGAACTATCGGCGACGAACGCTTCGACCTCTTCGGCCGTCGGCGGTAGCCCGAGCAGATCGAACGCCGCGCGGCGGATGAGCGTGCGGCGATCGGCCGGCGCCGACATGGCGAGGCCGTGTTCCGCCGACTTCGCGCCGAGAAACGCATCGATCGGATTGTCTGACTCTGTACCTGCCGATTGTGGCGGCGGCTGGCAATGCTTGAGCGGTTGGAAGGCCCAGTGTTTACGACCGGCGGCGAAGTCGATTCCTTGCTTCCTGATGACGCTGGAACCATCGGCCGGCAGCGGCAAACCGCGACGAACCCATTCTTCGAGAAGAGCGATCTCAGCGGCCGAGAGTTTTCCTTCCGGCGGCATTTGAATATCGGCGTCGTAGCGAACGACGTCGAGCAGCAATCCGCCGGCGGGCTTCTGAGGGTCGACGAGCGGCCCGTTCTCGCCTCCTCGGCGAATTCCCGCGCTCGTGTCGAGCAGCAAACCCGCTTCGCGTCGCTTGGCCGACTGCGCATGACATTCGTAGCACTTGGCCGCCAACAACGGCCGAATCTTACGCTCGTAGAACTCGACGTCGGCCGCGGCCGCGGGCTTGATTTCGTCACCGTAAGCAACGCCACACGCCGAGATCGTCGCCGCCAACAAGGCAACGACGCTCCACCGGCGTCGGCAGGGCTTAACTGTGGTCATAAGAGAAGTCGAACGGCGGGCGGGGGGCGGGAGCGATCGCGGGCGGATGACTCCAGTTTGTCGTGGCGAGCGGGCCGGCTGCAAGTGTAGTATGGGTATTGATTTCTCTGCATGAGATAAAGGTTCGACCGTTACCTCCCCAGCATCGCCCCATCATGCCTCGCGGCATTGCACGCAATCGACCGTATAAGGAGTTGACGCTGCAGCAATTGCGCAGCTTCGCCGAAACCGCACGGCTGGGAAGTTTGGCGGCCGCGGCAAAATCGCTCGGGCTCACGCATCCGACGGTCCGTGAGCAAGTGCTGGCTTTGGAACGCGAGTTCGGCTTGAAGCTCGTCGTGCCGTACGGTCGCGGTTGCCGGCTGACTGAAGAAGGTCGGCAACTCGCCGAACTCACCGCACCGCTGACGTCGGGCGCGGCCTCGCTCAAAGCGCGGTTCGAGTCGCTGCGGAGCCAGGCGAAGGTGCGGCTCGTCGTCGCCGGACCGCCGCGCGTGATTCAGGAAGACTTGCCGGCGGCCGTGGAAGAAGCGCTGCGGATTGAACCGCGGTTGAGCTTGGCGTTTCTCGAACTGCGCGATGATCAAGTCGTGGAGGCCGTGGCGAAGGGGGCCGCCGATCTGGGCCTGACCACGCGCGCGGTACCAAGTGAGCCGCCGATCGGCGTGACGTTCGAGACGGCCTACGAACTCGAAACCTTGCTGCTCACCCCGAAGAATCATCCGCTCGCACGGCGGCGGACCGTGAAGCCGAGCGACTTGCGTGAGTACCCGCTCGTATCGTCGCGGTACACGTTATCCGACCAGCCGGAACTGGCCGTGATGTTGGACAGGCAGCGAGCGTTCGACGGCCCTGCGCCGCGCGTCGAGCCGTTTCTGGCCGGCACCGTGCGGCGTTATGTGGAGCTAGGCTTCGGCATCGCCGTGGTGTACGGACCGAAGCCGGACGAGCGGAAGTCGTCGCTGCACCAACGGTCCATGAGCAAGCACTTCGGTCGAGGGTTGGTGCGATTCGTGTTTCGCAACGGCGGGGCACACGACGATCTGGCCCGACGCTTCGCCGAGCAAATACGAAAAGCTCATGCTGCAGACTAACCTTCGCCCAGATACCAATGCGGCTTGATTTGCGGGCCGTAGGTGAGGCCAAAGCGCCCGAGCGCCGATTCCTTCACGATCCTTACGGCCTCTTCCGGTGAATCGGTGATGGTGATGGCTGCGGCGTCGGCCGGATCGATCGTTCGTTCTTCGACGAAGCGGCGGAGTAAATCGGTGAGCGGTCGCCAGTAGTCGGTGCCGACGAGCACGACCGGGAATTCGCTGATCTTCTTGGTCTGTATGAGCGTGGCAACTTCGAAGATTTCATCAAGCGTGCCGTAGCCGCCGGGCATCGCGATGAAAGCGTACGAATACTTCACGAGCATGAGCTTGCGAACATAGAAGTGGCGAAAGGTCACGAACTTGTCGAGGTAAGGGTTCGGCTTCTGCTCCATCGGCAGCTCGATGTTGCAGCCGACCGACGGCCCGCCGGCGTCGCGCGCTCCGCGATTGGCCGCTTCCATTACGCCGGGACCGCCGCCGGTCATTACCGTAAAGCCGGCTTCCGACAGCAGCCGGCCGATGCGTCGGGCCAGAGCATAGTAGCGATGGTCTTCAGGAAAGCGGGCTGAGCCGAACACTGTGACGCATGGGCCAACGAAGTGCAGTGCCCGAAACCCGGTGATCAGCTCCCAGAAAATTCGAACGGCTCGCCACAGTTCGGAGCCGCGGCGCTGCGGACCCTGGAGAAACTTTTGCTCGGGCGGACGGCCGCTGGCGGCCTCGGCGTGCGATACTCCGGTCACTTCCGCGGCTGCGGGAGCTGCGGAGGCGTCGGCCGGAGGCGCACCGGCGGAAGGGAGATTGTTCATTGCGGCGGGCAAGTAGCTTGAGTGGCGATATGCGACGCGGCCGGCGAGACGGGGCCCGCGGGGCGGTCACACTTTAGCCCAAGCTTGCGGGACGGCAAACGTCAGTCGCCGCCGGCGAATCGCCAGTCTTAGGCCAGCTTGCCGTCGAGAAAGCGGAGCCAGCAGGCCATCACGGCACTCAGAACCGTGCCCCAGATCATGTCGGCGATCGTCACACGGAGCGACCACTTCTCCAGCGTCGCCAGATTGGTGAGGTCGTAGACGCCGTACAGCACTAAGCCGAACACAGCACCCCACGTTGCGGCGCGCAGGTACGACGCGTCGGGACCAACGAGCGGGCGAACGAAGAGCACAAGCCCGCCGGGTATCAAGAGATAGACGAGTAGGGCGGCTCCCCACCGCGGGGCCATGCCGCCGTCGCGGCGGCGCATCAAGTCGCCGAACTCGGAACTGTAATAATTCTTCATGACGACGCCGAGCCACGTGAGGTCGACAAGCAAGAAAACCGGTAGCACCAAGAGAAAGAGCTTTAGGTCGCGCATCGGCGGTTCCTTGGTTTACCAGAGTTCCGAGTTGGTGAGTCCCCTAACGAAAGAGCCTTCGTCGAGGCCGCCAGTTCGTCGCGCAGCCGCAGCACGGCAAGTTCCTTGGCCTTGGCTTCCACTTCGATTGTGATGTCGGCGCGGCGCCACTCGTCGGGAAAGTCGGCGAGGTCGACGTAGTCGTGATGCCGAAACGGTTGTGGGCCGGACCAGCCTTCGAGCGGGCTAGAAAGATGAAACAGCGGTTCACGATTCCAAGTCGCGATTGCGGCCTCGGTCGCTTCGCCGATCGGCATTCCGTCCGGCAGGCAGCGGTGATGGTGGACGTCGTAAACCAGCGGAACGCCGGTCGCGCGGCACACCGGCAAGAGATCTTGCGGTGTGAAAATCTTGTCGTCGTTTTCCAAAGTCAGCCGGCTGTGAATACCTTCGGGCAGTGCGTCAATGTTGCGTTTCAAGACGTCGAGCGCCGCCTTCTTGTCGCCGTATGCCCCCCCGCCGTGGATATTGATGACGTCGGCGCCGAGCCAATCGCAAAGTTCGGCATGGTAGGCCAAATCGGCGAGCGACTTTTCGACGACGTCCGGCCGCGGCGAATTGAGCACCACGAATTGATCGGGATGGAACACCAGCCGGACGCCGTGTCGCGCCGCCGCAGCGCCGCACTTCCGAAATTGAGTCACGATGGCCTCGGCCCCGGGCAATTGCTCGACGCGATATCCGGCGGCCGGATGGGTCTTGGCCGGCAGGAGCGTGCTGATCACGCGAAAGCAGCCGATGCCGACCCGAGCGCAGTATTCAATGGCCTGCTCCAGCGCCAACGCGTTGCCGAGCGCAATATCGGCGAGTTTTCGTAGTCGTTCCTCGTTCGAAAGCCTGAGGAGCGCGGTTGCCGTGGCCATGCGAAAGCTGATCGGTTCGGCGGCAAACTGGCAGCACAGGCCCAATCGCGGTAATGCGACGAACGGTGATGCGGCAGGGTGGTGCATCGTAGGAAGAAACACGTAAATTGGCGATTCACAACCTGGGATTGTTGTCAGGCGGGTCTTATCGGCCGGCGGTCAAATTGCGATCAGCCTC
>JAFLCO010000295.1 GCA_017303535.1 Planctomycetota bacterium | reverse complement strand
CCCCCTTCACCAGCGGACGGACGAACTCGCGAATGTCGTCGCGCTCACCCAAGCGGCGAAAGAACTCCGAGTGCTGCTCAAGCCGCCACAGATTTCGGACGGTGTTCTCGTCTTTTTCAAACGTCCGGGCATCCGCCGGCTTTGAGGCGAGATCGTCGCGAATGTAACGGTCGAGCTCGGCCCGTACTTCGGCAACTTCCTCGGCCGTGAGAAAGCCGCGAATGCGAACGACCCCCTGGCGGTGATACTCTGCGACGACGGAAGGCGAGGGGGCGACGGGCATTTTCGGTCTCGGGCACGAGGGGCGAGTTGAAGACGGAGCGGCCGGTGCAGTCGCGACTATTCTGCGGGAACTCGCGAGGAACCGGCAAGCAGTTGGTCCTTCGTGCCGGCGCTAAAGCCCAGGGACGGCCTTCCCCGGGCTTTAATCTGTGAAAATCGGCGTTTGCTTCGAATTTTCGTGTGTCCAGCGCGCTCTTCCCCGCCCAGATTTGCCTCGCCCCGTACTATGAAATATCCCGGGATTTCGCTCGGCAAGCAGGGTTTGCCGGTCGACAGCCGGGGGGCGAAACGGTTACAAAGATAGGTTACCAGTTTGGCGCAGAGGGCACGCCTCGGCGGTTGCAAGGTTTTGCAGCCTCCGCCGGAGAGCGTGTTTTTTGTGTCCGACGGCGACGGTAGCCCCTCCAACGAACGAGTCTGCTTAGTCAACACTTGGCAACTCTCTCCGACGACGGCGGCTCTCTTCGCCGCCGCGCTTCGCACTTCGGCCGCCCTGCGGTCGCCGCGCTGCAAGCAGAATTGGTTCGGTTCGCGTCCGTCGCGCGCCCACCGCAGCGCTACGAAACACGGGGCGACGAATCACCGGAGACGATCCGCCGGAGGATAGGCCCGACAAGCATTGAAGACTGCCGTACCCACACAATTCGACAATTCGGTTCCAGAAGCCCGTTGCGGGCGTTAGGCGAGTGGATGATGAATACTCAAGAGCTGTTGCGGATCATCGACGCGATTCATCGCGAGAAGAACATCGATAAGGAAGTCGTGTTTCAAGCCATCGAGTCGGCCCTGGTGTCGGCGGCGAAGAAGCATTACGGCGAAGAAGAGCAGATCACCGTCAACATCAATCGCCAAGACGGCGCGATCACCGCGACGCACAACGGCGTCCACCTCGACCAAGAAGAAACGGTCGGCCGCATCGGCGCTCAAACCGCCAAGCAAGTCATCATCCAAAAGGTACGCGAAGCCGAACGCGACGCGCTCTACAACGAATACGACCGCGAAATCGGTCAACTCGTCACCGGCATCGTCCAGCGCTACGAAAACGGCACGGCCACGGTGACGCTCCCCAACTGCGAAGCCATTCTGCCGCGCAGCGAGCAAATTCCCGGCGAATCGCACCACCCCAACGAACGCGTCCGCGCCACGGTCTGCGAAGTGCGCAAGGCCGGCAGCCGCGTGAAGGTCATTCTCAGTCGCACCCGGGCCGCTTTGGTCGGCCGGCTATTCGAACAAGAAATCCCTGAAATCGCCGACGGCGTCATCGAAGTGAAGTCGATGGCCCGCGAGCCCGGCTATCGCACGAAGGTGGCCGTCAGTTCGAGCGATCAGCGCGTGGATTGCGTCGGCGCGTGCGTCGGCGTCCGCGGCAATCGCATCAAGAACATCGTCGACGAACTCGCCGGCGAGCGGATCGATATCGTTCGCTGGAGCGACGACATGGTCGCCCTGATTCCGAACGCGTTGCAGCCGGCCGAAGTGGAAGAAGTCATTCTCTGTTCCATGTTGGGTCGCGCGATCGTACTGGTCCGTGAAGATCAACTCTCGCTGGCCATCGGTCGCCGCGGACAAAACGTGCGCCTCGCCAGCAAGCTCTGCGGCTGGGACATCGAAATCATGACCCGCGAAGAACTCGACGAACAAATCGAGCGGGCCGTCGGCGGCTACTGCACGATCGAAGGCGTCGACGAATCGCTGGCCGAGAAGCTCGTCGGCGAAGGGTTCTTGTCGTTCGACGATCTCTCGATCATTGAGCCCGATGCCCTGATGGAAATGTCGGGCCTGTCGGAAGAGCAGGTCATGGCGATAACCACGCAAGCCGAAGAACGAGCCCAGGAGGCGGAAGTGGCCGCGGCCGAAGAACGCCGCCGCCAACGCGAACAGGCCCGCATCGACGCGGTGACGGCCGAGATCGAAGCCAAGGAAGCTGCGGAAAAGGCGGCCGCGGAAGGCGAAGGCAATGCCGAAGCGAGCGCGGAAGCCGCACCTGCGGCGGAAGCCGGTGCGACGGACGAAGCCGGGGCCGAAACGCAAAGCTAGAGTTCGCAGATCGTCAGTGAACCGGAAGATACCCCACATCAGACTTCGAGGTTTTCGACAAAACTCACGTTTAGCAGTCATCGCCCAGGTCGGGTCGCTTGTTCGGCGTCAGTGGATTTCGCCGTGAGAAGTGGTTCCGGGTAACAACACATTAGAGATCGGTTTCGAAGCCTGTCGCCTTGTCTGAGGTGACGAGTTTCCGAGGAGTTAGCCGCTTGGTCGTTCGGATTTATTCGCTCGCGAAAGAATTGAAGCTGGACAGCAAAGTCCTGGTCGACATCTGCACGAAGGCAGGCGTCGCCGGGAAAGGTTCAGCCTTGGCGAGCCTGACGGATGAAGAAGTTACCAAAGTAAAGGCCTTCATGGCCTCGGGCGGCGGTAAGCCTGCCGCTGCTCCTCCGACGACGGCCGCCGCGGCCGCCGCGGCCGCCGCCACGTTGAAAGCTCCTCTGCGAGCGCCGATCCCGCCGGTCGTGCCGAGCGTCAGCGGCAAGATTCCGGTGCTCAAAGTGCCGCAAGCGGCGAAGCCGGTCGCTCCGTCGCCGCCGGTTGAGGAAGAAGCCGCACCGGAAGTCGTCGAGCCGGTCGTCGAAACGCCGGCCGCTCCCGAGCAGGCAGCCCCGGAAAAGGCGGTCCCGAAGCCGATCGCCGCCACTGCGAAGCCGACGCCGGCCGCGCCGCAAGGGCCTCCGGCCAACGCCCCGATTCGCCGCGAAGACTATATGTCGCCGGGTGCCGCCGCAGGTGGACGTATGCCGATGTTGGGCGCGCGCCCCGATCGCGATAAGGGTGACAAGGGTGCCGACGGCGGCGCTCGGAAGCCGCCCGTGCAGCGTTCCCCGGCGATTCGCGTCGGCCGCATGCCGACGGTCGAGCAACCGAAGGTCACGCAATCGTCCAACGAGCCGGCGCCGCAAAAGCCCGACTTGAAGCTGCCGATGGACGCCATCAAGGCTTCCAAGGTCGGCGGCAAGCCGCTGCAGGCCCATCTCAAGAAGCACGAAGATCGCCGCAAGGCCGAACTCGATGCCGAGGCAGCCGCCAAGACCGGCGGCGCGCGACCCGGCGGGCCCGTCACGCGCGGACGTATCGGCGAAACTCCGATGATCGGCGACGATCGCGGCCGCCGCGGCCCCGGTGCCGGAAAAGCGTCCGACGCACTCACGCTCCGCGAACAGCGCCAACTCGGCCGTAAGAAAAAGACCGACGACGCGCCGCAGCGTCGCATCAACGCGATCACCGGCCTAGAAGAAGACGTCCCGGCTCCGAAGCGGTTGCATCACGTACGTAAGACCCAACAAAGAGGGAGCGGCGCCAACACGGCCGCGCCCCGCAAAGGAAACGTCGTGGTCGAGATGCCCTGCACCGTTCGCAGCTTTTCCGAAGCGCTCGGCGTTCGCGCCCCGCAGGTGCTCATGAAGCTCCTGCAACTCGGCGTCCCCGGCAACATCAACTCGCAGCTCAGCGCCGAAACGGTCGAGCTGCTCGCCGTCGAATTCGGCATCGAGGTCAACCTCAAGCAGCCGCTCGACGCCGAAACCGCGCTCATGGCGGAACTCGACGCCAAGGAAGACGCACCGGAATCGCTCCAGCCCCGGGCTCCGGTCGTCACGTTCCTCGGCCACGTCGACCACGGCAAGACGTCGCTGCTCGATAAGCTCATCGGCCTCAACGTCGTCGCCGGCGAAAGCGGCGGCATCACGCAACACATCCGCGCCTACCGCATCGAAAAAGACGGCCGGCCGATCACGTTCGTCGATACCCCGGGCCACGAGGCGTTCACCGAAATGCGGGCTCGCGGCGCCAACGTCACGGATATCGCCGTGCTGGTCGTCGCGGCCGACGACGGCGTCATGCCGCAGACGGAAGAAGCGATCAGCCATGCCCGCGCGGCCGGCGTGCCGATCGTCGTGGCGCTCAACAAGACGGATCTTCCGGGCATCAACTACGATCGGATCTTCTCGCAACTCGTCACCGCCGGCCTGCAGCCGACGGAGTGGGGCGGCGAAACGGAACTTGTTCGCTGTTCGGCGCATACCGGCGCCGGCCTGCCCGAACTTCTGGAGACGTTGCTCACGATCTCCGACCTGAACGAACTCAAGGCCAACCCCGATCGCCACGCCTCCGGCACCTGCTTGGAAGCCGATCTCAGCGAAGAGCGCGGCGTTTCGGTGAAGTGCATCGTGCAGAAGGGTACGCTCAAAGTGGGCGACGTCGTGGTCTGCGGCGCCGCACACGGCCGCGTCAAGGCGTTGTACGACACGCTTCGTACCCGCGAAGAGTTGCAATCGGCCGGTCCGTCGATGCCGGTGACCGTCACCGGGTTGGACGTCGCCCCGAACGCCGGCGATCACTTCTACGTGGTCGACGACATCGCTCAGGCTCGTGAAATCGCCGCTAAGCGCGCGGCTCAGCAACGCAGCACGTCGCTCGGCACCGGGCCCGTGCACGTTACGCTCGAAAATCTGTTCGACAAGCTCGGCGGCGAAGGGGTGCAGACGCTCAACCTCATTCTGCGTGCCGACGTTCGCGGCTCGATCGAAGCCATTCAAAAGGAACTCGGCAAGCTGCAGCATCCGGAAGTGCAAGTGAAGGTGCTGCAAGCCACGGTCGGCGGCGTTTCCGAGGCCGACGTTCACCTGGCCGACGCTTCGGACGCGATCATCATCGCCTTCAACGTCGTGCCGGACGAAAAGGCCCGCATCTTGGCCGACGCCAAGGGCGTGCAAGTCCGCCGTTACGACATCATCTACCAAGTGACGGACGATCTGCGGCTCGCTCTCGAAGGCATGCTCAAGCCGGAGAAGCGCGAAGTGGAACTCGGCCGCGCCTTGGTGCAGAAGGCGTTTTCGATCAGCCGCGTCGGCACGGTCGCCGGTTGCCGCGTGCTGCAAGGCACGATCGAGCGCAACAGCCGCATCCGCATCATTCGCGACAGCCGCATCCTCGGCGATTACCCGCTGGATACGCTCAAGCGTGAGAAGGACGATGCCCGCGAAGTCCGCGAAGGCATGGAGTGCGGTATCAAGCTCTCCGGCTTCAACGACGTCAAGGAAGGGGACATTCTCGAAGCCTATAAGGTGGAAGAAGTGGCCCGGACGCTCTAGGCCGCGCCGTTGCTTTCTCCGGACAAGTGTTCCCCGTAAAGTTTTCGCGCCGGGCGATTCGCGTCGCCCGGCATCGCCCGTTTGCGAGTTGTCATGCCGTCACGTCGTTTGCTCAAAGCCGCTCAAGCCATTCGTGAAGTCGTCAGCATGGCGATCCTCACGGAACTGCGCGACCCGCGCGTGAAATACGTGACGGTCACGAAGGTCGAGGTCCTGCCCGACATGAAGCAGGCCAAGGTCTACGTGACCGTGATGGGCGACGAGAAGCAGCAGACGCTCACGCTTCGCGGTCTGCAAAACGCCGCCGGGTTTCTCCAATCGCGGATCGCCGACCGGATTGAAACCCGCTACACGCCCCGCCTCGAGTTTTTGATCGACGAAGGCGCCAAGAACGCCATGCAGATCGACCAGATTCTCCGCCGCGTGCTGCCTGTAGAGACGCCGGCCGACGACGAAGGCACGCTCGCGGATGCGCAGGCCGAAGCGGTTTCCGCGGCCGAAGCGACGGCTGAAATAAACGACGACGCCGAATGCGGCGGCGACGACGAGGAAGAGTCGTCGCCGGAGCACGACCAGACCGAACACTCTTAGATTTGCCTCTCCGAATTCCCCCTGCCACTCACGACTGCCATGCCCGCCATCAATCGCGCCGCCGTACTGACGAAGCTGCACAAAGTGCTCAAGAAGCACTACGAACCGGTCAATCCGCCGGCCGGACGCACGCTGTTGGAAAACATGCTCTTCGCCTGCTGCTTGGAGAACTCTCCGTATGCGGCGGCCGAGCAGGCTTACGAAGCCGTGTCGAAGGCGTACTTCGATTGGAACGAAGTCCGCGTCAGCACGGTGAAGGAAATCAGCGAAGTGATGAAGGCCCTGCCCGACCCGCAGGCCTCGGCGAACTTGCTGCGTCGCTGCTTGCAGGCGACGTTCGAGGCGAACTACTCGTTCGACCTCGAGCCGATGAAGAAGCTGAACCTCGGCGTGGCCGTGCAGAAGTTGTCGTCGTACGACGGCATGTCGGCGTTCGTCGTGAGCTACATCACGCAGACCTCGCTCGGCGGCCATTCGATCCCGCTCGACGCCGGCGCGATGGGCTCGCTCGCGGTGCTCGGCCTCGTGGAGGAAGGCGCCTCGGCCAAAGACGGTTGTTCCGGCATGGAACGGGCCATCCCGAAGAACAAAGGCCTGGAGTTCGGCTCGCTGCTGCATCAACTCTCCGTCGATTACACGACGAACCCGTACTCGACGAACCTGCACAAGATCCTGTTGGAAGTTGACGGCGACGCGAAAGCTCGCCTACCGAAGCGCGGCGTGAAGCCTCCGGAGAAGCCGGCCGAAAAGCCCGCGGACAAGAAGCCCGCCGCGGCCGCTCCCGCCGCACCGGCCAAGGGCGCGAAGCCCGACGCGAAGGCCGCCCCGGAAGCCAAGGGTAAGAGCGACGGTAAGGGAAAGCCGGCCGAAGACGACAAGAAGAAATCCGCCGCAGCCCCGGCCCCAGGCAAGAAGCCGGCCGCCGCGCCGGCACCTACCGCCAAAAAGCCCGTCCCCGCCCCGGCCAAGAAAGCCCCGGAAAAGAAACCGGCGGCGAAGAGCGCCCCGCCCGGAAAACGCAAGCCGCGCTAAGGCCCTGATATCCAAAGGCGTACCATGCCCGTTCCTCGCCCGCGCGTAAATTCGCAAACGGTCGGCAACGTCGGTATGTACTTTGTTTGCTACCAACTTTCGCGACGAGATTGGAACGTGATGCCCACGGCGCGTAATGCGCGAGGCATCGACGTCCTGATCTATAGTCAGGATGCGAAACGTACGTACACAATCCAGGTCAAGACGCTGTCGAAAGGCAGTCCTGTGCCGCTGAGCAACAACCTTGACCATCTTTTCGCCGACTTTTTTCATCTGTCGGCATGTCGCTCGAGAAACAACCCCTGAGTGCTTCGTGCTCAAACCTCAAGAAGTGCTCGACTTGGTTCACTGCGGCAAGAAAAACGATAAAGTCAGCTACTGGCTGCAGCCCCGCGACTATGCGAAGGACGAGTACCGCGAGAAATGGGATCGCATCGGATCGGGTCACTCCTCCGACGCCGGCGGAATAGTCGATGCTGATCTTCGACGTAGTTCCATCGTAAAGCCCTTGCGGTGAACGCGACGCACATCGCTCCGGGTTGAAGAACCGGAGGGTAAGTTGACGCGGTTGCGGCCAGATATGTCAACCTCTCAGTGTTTGCAAATACTCGTCCCGCTCGGCGGCGTAGTAGTTCAGCATCCGGCCGTAAACGTGCCGTTGATCGACGAAGCGTAGGCCGATCTTTTCGATGACTTTGCAGGAGGCCGTGTTCGTCGGTTCGACGACCGCGACGATACGCGGAAGTTGCAAAGTCTCGAAGCAGAGCTGTTGGACACGTACAAATACTCGATCGAAGAAGATGATCCTGAACCACACCCACATGAAGAGGAAGAAGGTGGCGACCTCATTTTTGAACAACCCTGGCA
>JAFLCO010000294.1:6962-7933 GCA_017303535.1 Planctomycetota bacterium | reverse complement strand
GGAAATCGACTACGACTTTGTTGCGTTAGTTCATCCCGAAGAATACGCGATGAACGAAGGCGAAGTTGTCTCCGGTCGCGGCGATCGTCGGCCCGTCGAAGAGTTCGAGCAGGAGTTCGAGGAGCGTCAGGTACCGCACTCAACGGCGCTCCATGCGCTGCGGCGTTCAACCGGAGAGGGCTATTTTCTCGGCCCGCTGGCCAGAGTTCACCTTAGCTTCGACAGGTTGTCTCCCATCGCGCGCCGAACGGCCGAGGAAATCGGCTTCCGGATCCCTTGCCTCAATCCGTTTCGCGCCATCATCGCTCGGGGCTTGGAACTCATTCATGCCTACGAGGAGGCGCTATCAATTTTGCGATCCTATCGGCCGCCCGCGATGCCGCGGATCGAGGTCGCGTCGTACGTGGGAGAAGGATGTGCGGCGACGGAAGCGCCCCGTGGCTTGTTGTATCACCGGTATGTAGTAAATGACGCGGGCCAGATCGCGTTCGCCAAGATCGTCCCCCCCACGTCTCAGAACCAACACCAGATGGAAAGCGACGTCGCCGCTTGGATTCCGCGAGTGCTTGGCGAATCCGACGACGTCGTGGCGCGATCCTGTGAGCGAGTCCTGCGTTGTTACGATCCTTGCATCAGTTGCTCGACGCACTTTTTGCGCGTCCGCTGGGAGCGGCTATGACGGAGTATCGACGAGTACTCGTAGTAGGCGTCGGTAGCGACTTCGGCGATGATCGCGTCGGACCGTACGTCGTCGACCGTTTGGCGACTCGAATTCCGGCTTGTTGCGATCTGCGGAAGGCGCGAACGCCCGGAGATTTGTTGGATCGAATGGAACAAGTTGAGGAACTACATGTTGTTGACGCGTGTCGTGGAGCGGGACTGCCGGGCACGACGATCCGCGGCGATGTCGACGACGCGCGCTTTTCGGGCGTGTGTTTTCGCGGGACGCACGACCTCGACGTCGTTTCCGC
>JAFLCO010000294.1:0-6952 GCA_017303535.1 Planctomycetota bacterium | reverse complement strand
GTTGCGACTCGCCGGCGCCTTACGCCAGTTACCGCGACGTACCGTTATCTGGGGCGTCGAGAGGGCGAACGACGGCCGGCCGTCGTTACTCTTCGCTCCACTGACTGCGGAAGTGGCCGCCGGAGCCGACCGCTTGGTCGAGCGCATCGCGGCGGAACTCCGCGCCGCGGCGTTTCGATATGCGGAGTCGTGCCGAAATGCATGAAGATTCCCTGGTACGATCGTTGCTTAAACAGGTCGGCGAAATCGTCGCTGATCGCGGCGGTGGGCTTGTCGTCGAAGTGTGCGTCGAGGCCGGACCGTTGTCAGGGATCGAACCCTCGTTGTTCATGGAGGTATTTCAGCGACTTCGCGACGAGTATTGCGCCGGGGGGGTGGAACTGCGCATCGAAACGGTTGGGCTTTCTTGTCGCTGTCGCAACTGTCATGTTGATTATCAGCTGGAAGAGCTTAGTTTCGTTTGCCCCCACTGCGGCGGCGCGGCGATTGAAGTCGTGGCCGGAGATGCGGTCATATTGAAGTCGATTACACTGCTTCCCGCCGACGCCGTCGAGATCCCGTCATGACTCGCTTTCAAGTCATCACCGTTGGCCGCGACGTGCAGGCCGCGGAACGGGCCGAGGCCGAAGACTTTCGCCGCGCGATGTCCGAGCGTGGAACGCTGGTCGTAAACGTATTGTCTTCCCCCGGCTCCGGAAAAACTTCGCTGCTTGCGGCGACGGTCGATCAGTTTCCCGCTTCGCTGCGCTGCGGCGTGCTCGTCGGCGACATCGCCACGGATCGCGACGCACGGCGACTCGCGAGCCACGTTCCGGTCGTACAACTGACCACCGGCGGTGCGTGCCATTTGGAGTTTCCGCTCATTGCTGCGGGATGGCGCGCGCTCGGTGAGCCGTCGCTCGATTTCTTGTTTCTGGAGAACATCGGCAACCTTGTCTGTCCCGCCTCGCATGATCTCGGCGAACATTTGCGCATCCTGCTGTTAAGCACCACGGAAGGCGACGACAAGCCCGCGAAGTACCCTAAAGCGTTCCGCACGAGCCACGCGATGGTCATCAGTAAGATCGACTTGTTGCCGCACGTGCCGTTCGACGTCGAGCGCGCGATCGCCGATGCCCGAACCGTTCGGGAAGATTTGCGGGCGTTTCCGGTCAGCGTCCGGCCGCCGCAAGGACTCGACCGATGGTGCGCGTATCTGCTTGAGCAGCGCGAGCGGTTACTGAACGGAGCCTTATGCCGACCGAATCGCTAGCCTACGAATCCGTTCAGGCCGTCCGCGTCACGATCGTCGGACGGGTGCAAGGGATCGGTGCGCGCCCCACGGCCGCTCGGCTTGCTGAAAAGCGGGGCTTAGCGGGAAGCATTGCCAACACGCCCGACGGTGTGCTGCTCGAACTGGAAGGGGCGGCCGCCGATCTCACCGCATTCTTGCAGGAGTTTCGCGATGCCTTGCCGGCCGGAGCCGAAATCCGCGAACTTCGCTGCGAGGCATGTACTCCGCGCGGGTTAATCGGCTTTGAAATCCGGGGGAGTTCCGGAGGCGTAGCGCGTGCGGCCGCCGTCCCGCAAGACCAAGCGGCTTGCCCTAGATGTCTTGCGGAGGTTCGCGACGCGAGCGACCGTCGCCATGCATACGCGTTTACCAGCTGCACGAGTTGCGGGCCTCGCTATTCGATTCTGGAAGCGATGCCGTATGATCGTTCCACGACGTCGATGCGTGACTTTTTCATGTGCGATACGTGCGCACGGGAGTATCGTGTACAAAACGACACGCGGTACCATAGCCAGATCAACGCTTGCCCGAAGTGCGGACCACGACTAACTCTGCACGACGCGGCCGGGCGTTCCGTCGTCGTCGGTGACGATGCGCTGCGCGGGGCCGTTGAAGCGTTGCGGCTCGGAAAGATCGTCGCGCTGCTGGGAGTCGGCGGGTATCAATTGCTGACGGATGCCTGTTCGTCGAAAGCCGTCGGTCGACTGCGTGAGCGAAAACGGCGCCCTGTAAAGCCGCTGGCATTACTGCTGGGGACTTTAGCGGCGGCCGAGCAACTGACGCTACTTAACGATGCCGAGCGAAAGCTTCTGCAGAATCCTGCCGGGCCGATCGTCGTCGTCCGTCGGCGTCCTGACGCGCCGCTGGCCGTTGAAGTCGCCCCGGGGCTCTCCTCAGTGGGAGTTATGCTCCCCACGACTCCATTGCACGCGGTGTTGTGCGATCAATTCTCCGGTCCGTTGATATGCACCAGCGCCAACTTGGAGGGAGAACCGCTCATCTATCAATCGGCCGCCGCGGGAAGTGAGTTGCACGAGATCGCCGATGTGTTGTTGAGCCACGACCGTCCGGTGATCCGCCCCGTCGATGATTCGGTCGTGCGTGTCATCGGCGGCGAGACTTGCATAATTCGTTTGGCTCGCGGCTATGCTCCGCATACGCTCCCGCCGATTCCGTACGATATCCCGGAGCCGATCGTCGCCCTCGGCGGTGAGCCACATTCGGCCTTCGCGCTTTGGAACGGCTATCAAGCCGCGCTGGGACCGCATATCGGCGATCTGCAATCTGTCGCTGCGTGCGCGCGGTGGTGCGAGTGCTTAGAGTCGACGGCGGAACTCTACGGCGTCGATCTTTCGGCGGCGCGAATGGTTCATGATCGGCACCCCGACTACTTCTCCACACAATGGTCGCGACGGTTTACCGGAAGCGAGTCCGCTCAGCATCATCACGCCCATATCGCCGCCGTGTTGTATGAACACGCCGTCTGGGATCGCCAAGTGGTCGGGCTCGCATGGGACGGCACCGGCTACGGCGACGACGGGACAATTTGGGGCGGAGAATGCCTGTGTGCCGACGTCCGTGACTTTCGGCGAATCGCCTGGCTGCGACCGTTCGCTTTGCTCGGCGGCGACGCGGCGATTCGTGAACCTTGGCGTATCGCGGCGACGCTGGCTTACGATGCCCTTGGACCTGAACGAACTCGGCGTTTACGGTTCGGCGGCGTCGAAACTTCACGGCTGGAGAACATGCTCACGCTCATGTCACGGCCGCGATTTTCGGCTCGGACCTCGAGCATGGGCCGGCTTTTCGACGGGATCGCGGCTTTGGTCCTGGGAACGACGACCGCCGCTTACGAAGGTCGGCCGGCGATCTTGCTTGAGGAGAGTTGCGATCCGTCCGATGACGGGAGTTATGCGTTTCGCTTGAACATGACGACCGGCGAAATTGATTGGCGCGAGGTGATTGCTCATGTTGTCGAGGATGTTGTGAAAGGAACGTCGCCCGGCGCCGTCGCGATGCGATTTCACCGCGCCGTCGCCGACTTGGCGGCCGAATTGGCCTCACGACATCCTCAATTGCCCCTGGTTACTTCCGGGGGCGTATTTCAGAACAAGATCCTTGGGGAACTTTTGGCGGCGCGCGTGGTTCGTCGGCCTGCCGGATGGCTGCGACCGACATCGATACCCCCCGGCGACGGCGGGTTGGCCGTCGGGCAATTAGCGATCGCAGCGGCGCGAGCGGCGGCGCGAAAGGGTCTGGTGACGAAATGTGTTTAGCCGTACCGGGGAGGCTCGTTCAGTGGCTGGACCGCGACCCGCTTATGGCGCGCGGGTGGGTCGAATTTGAAGGAGTTCGACGAGAGTGTCATCTAGCCTGTGTACCCGAGGCGAGCGTCGGAGATTTCGTGCTGGTCCACGCCGGGGTGGCTTTGGGGATTGTTGATGCGCAACAAGCCGAACAGACGCTCCGCGAACTTCGCGCCGCCGGAGAAGCGACGTCGCCGCAGTTCGGGGAGGACGACGCGTGAAATACGTCGACGAGTACCGCAACCAAAAGGATGCGGAACAATTGCTCCGCGCCATTCATCGACGAGCGACGCGTCGTTGGACAATCATGGAAGTGTGCGGCGGCCAAACGCATGGTCTGTTGCGCTACGGTATCGACGAAGCGTTAGCGGACGTCGTGGAACTGATCCATGGCCCCGGCTGCCCGGTTTGCGTGACGCCGGCGGAGCAAATTGATCGCGCCATCGAGTTGGCCGAGCGTCCGGACGTCCTGCTGACGACGTTCGGCGATATGTTGCGCGTGCCGGGTAGTCGTCGAAGCTTGGCGACCGCACGCTCGACGGGGGCTCGAGTACGTGCCGTTTACTCGCCGCTTGATGCCCTGATGCTCGCCGAGCGTGAACCCGATTTGCAGATCATCTTCTTCGCCGTGGGCTTTGAAACGACCACCCCGGCGACGGCCTTGGCAGTACAACAGGCGGCGCGGCGCGGCCTTCACAACTTTTCGCTGCTGACGGCCCACGTACGGGTGCTGCCTGCGATGGAGGCGATTTTGCGGTCGCCGGACAATCGCGTGCAGGCGTTTCTTGCGGCCGGGCACGTGTGCACGGTCACCGGCCAAGAGGCTTACGAAGTACCGTGCCGCCGTCATCAGGTACCGATCGTCGTGACGGGCTTCGAGCCAATCGATTTGTTGCGAGGCATTTTGGCTTGCGTTGACCAATTGGAAAGCGGACGGTGCGAAGTGGAAAGCCGCTATCGACGCTGCGCGCATCGCGAGGGCAACCCACAGGCTCGGCGTATTATCGAGGAGGTGTTCGAGCCGTGCGATCAACCGTGGCGCGGTTTCGGGATGATGCCGCAAGGAGGGTTGAGGCTGCGCGAGATGTGGCGGGAGTTCGACGCAACATCTCGTTTTACTGAAACGGCGTCGATCTGCGAAGTTGATGACCGCTGCCGAAGCGGCGACGTTCTGAGCGGACGAATTCGTCCGATGCAGTGCCCGGCCTTCGGCAAGGAATGTACGCCGGATTCTCCGCTCGGCGCACCGATGGTATCCGGCGAAGGAGCATGCGCCGCTTATTTCCAATTTCATCCGACGATCCAAAACGCGGCCGTCGACTCACCGGGCAGAAAGACATGAGCGGGGAAACAAGCGGATGCCCGCTACCAAGTGATGACGGCGGCCGCGTGCTGTTGGCTCATGGAGAAGGAGCCAAGCTCACGCGACGATTGCTCGATGAGCATGTCTTTCCTCGCCTGTTCGGCACAGGCATGCGACCGTTGGAAGATGCCGCGCTGCTCCCGCCGCTTTCCGGGTCGCCGGTGCTGGCGACGGATTCTTTCGTCGTCTCGCCGCTCTTCTTCCCTGGCGGCGATATCGGGTCGTTGGCCGTATATGGCACGGTTAACGACCTGCTCGTGCGCGGCGCTCGTCCGCTGTGGCTGACTCTGTCGATGATTCTCGAAGAGGGGCTGCCGCTGAGCGTACTCGACCGCGTCCTCGACCGTATCGCGGCGGCGGCTCGTTGCTGTGACATCGCGATCGTCGCCGGCGATACAAAGGTCGTCCCGCGCGGCGCCGCCGATGGTCTTTTCCTTTCGACGGCCGGACTCGGACAACTTGTCGAACCGGCGCCGATCGGGGTAAGCGAGATCAAGCCGGGCGACGTCGTGCTCGTCACGGGACCGATCGGACGCCATGGAATAGCCATCCTTACCGCACGGGAAGGTTTACGATTCGAGCCGCCGCCGACAAGCGATTGCGCCCCGCTTACGGCGGCAGTTGCGGCGCTGCGAAACTCCCAAGCCGCCATTCGGGTCATGCGCGACGCGACGCGCGGCGGCGTAACGGCCGTGCTGCACGAATGGTCCCGCGATTCCGGACTTACGCTCTTTGTGGATGAAAGACAGGTTCCGATCACACCGGAAGTGCGAGGTGCCTGCGAGTTGTTGGGCCTCGACGCTTTGTCCGTCGCCAATGAAGGAACCATGGTCGTGGTCATATCGCCGGAAGACTCGATTCGGGCACTGGCGGCGCTTCGAGATGCGGGGTATGCCGGGGCGACGGCCATCGGCGAAGTGCGGTCGCGCGGCGTTGTCCCCGTCGTCGTTAGCCGGGCCCTCGGCCGCGAGCAGCCGCTCGTCGAGCCTAGCGGTGCGCCCCTGCCGCGAATTTGCTGAGAAGCGAATATGCCGCGTCGGAGCATTGCGGCTGACGGCGCGACTATCGTTCAATTCTCTGAATGGTGCCGTGCGATTACGGCGCACTTGTGGGCCGCTTTGCTCGCCGATGTGCGCAGATTCTGAGTCATCATTCCTTCGGGCCAGTAGCGTCGTAAAACAATCCACGAAGATTTCGAGAGAAAGCGGCCCTCTCATTTGGGAATGCGACACAACCGGCCCGCGTCATCGCACACCGGGCATGAAGTTTGCGAAGCACTTCGCGACGACAAATCGCCGCAATGTTGGGATGTTCTGCCGTGGAAACTATCCGCAAGTCCGTCGCATCATTGCCCGTCGCTCCACACATGGTCGACTACGTTCAAGCGTGTGCGGAGTTCTCATGGAGTCAAGTTCGCTCGGAGTTGGCCGGCCTTCCGGGCGGCGCCGGTCTCAATTTGGCTTATGAAGCGGTCGACCGCCATATCGCGGAAGGTCGAGGCGCCGCGACGGCCCTCCGCTGGTTCGGCAAAGATTCGACGATTTGCGAATTCACCTACGAAGATCTTTCGCGAGCGACCAATCGTTTGGCGAACGTTCTGAAATCCTTGCCCGTAGCCAAGGGAGAGCGAGTCTTTTCACTCTTAGGCCGCGTTCCCGAACTTTATTTCACGGCACTCGGAACGTTGAAGAACGCCTCGGTCTTCTGTCCGCTCTTCTCGCAATTCGGACCGGAACCGATCTTCCAACGTCTGCATCGCGGCGATGCGCGAGTGCTGGTCACGACGGTAGCGTCCTACGAGAAGAAGCTCGCGCCGTTACTGGATCGTTTGCCGCAGCTCGCCTACGTTCTGCTCATCGACGCCGCGGACGACCTTTCAAACCGTGTCTTAAGTTTGCCGAAGCGTTTCGCGGCTGCGAGCGATGCCTTCGATATCCCGCCGACTTCCGCCGAGGATTTTGCGCTGCTGCACTTTACCAGCGGCACCACAGGGATGCCGAAAGGGGCCGT
>JAFLCO010000293.1 GCA_017303535.1 Planctomycetota bacterium | reverse complement strand
GCTTGAGCTCGCACGGCGTCGGTGTCGCGCATGCTGCCGACGCCCGCCGGTTCGAGGTCGCCGTCGTCTTCGTCGGCCGCATATGGGACGCCGATCTGCACGCCCGACGACGACTTGCCGCCTCCTTCGGCAATCCACTGCTTGCGCCAAGCCTTAACCTCGGCGATGATCTCTTCCGCCGATTGGTAGCGATCGTCGGGCTTCTTCTCCAGCATCTTGTCGCAAATCGCCATGAGCGATTCAGGCGTCCGCGGCCGGTGCTTCGTCACCGGTTCCGGCTTCGTGTGGATGTGGGCCATCAACCGCTCGGCGACCGTTCCGGTGTTGAACGGCGGCAAGCCCGTCAGTGCGTAATACATCGTGCAGCCGAGACTGTAGATGTCGCTGCGGGCATCGGCCTTGTGGCTATTGAGCGCCTGCTCGGGGGCCAGGTAGTTCGTCGTGCCGATGACGTTTTCGTCATGCATCTGCGTGAGCGACGCCTGCTTCTCCGACTCCTCCGCCGTGTAACGGGCCAAGCCCATATCGAGAATTTTGACGACGCCGGTGTTGTCGATCAGCAAGTTGGCCGGCTTGATATCGCGATGAATGACGCCGGCCTTGTGCGCGTGGGCCAGACCTTCCGCCGTTTGACGAATGACGTCGGCGACGGACTCATACGAGAGCACGCCTCGACGCGCGACGAGCTTTTGCAGGTCGCTCCCTTCGACGAATTCCATCACCAGGAAATGGATGTCGCCGTCGCAGCCGACGTCGTAAGCGTGCACGACGTTTGTATGGTCGAGAGCCGCCGCCGCTCGCGCTTCTCTATAGAATCGATCGAGGTACGACGAGTCGCCCACACGATGCCGGGGCAACACTTTGATGGCCCGCCGCTGCCGCATGTGAATATGTTCGGCGAGATAGACGGTGCTCATGCCGCCGGCGCCGAGCCGACTCAGCAAGCGATAGCTGCCGAGGAAAAATCCTTTGTGCCGGCCGTCGTTGAGCTTGCCCGCCTGCCAGGTGGTGAGGCGGTTCGTGCGGACGAGATGTTCCAAGAAAAGTCGCGAGCCGTCGTCTTCCACCGGACTGATCGGCGTCGTGCGCGCGCAACCCTCTTCAAACTCGACGAGCGCGGCTTGCAGCACTTCGGCCGCCAGCAACCCGCTCTTCTCGATGGTGTCCAGGATCTTCACGCTACTGACGTTCGACATTACGGCGCTACGGCGATGAGTCGCATTCGCACGTTCGGCGCTCCTGCGCGCGGTCGTGGCGAATGTTTCCACCGCTCCCCTTGCCTTGTTTCGGAAGCTAAACTGACGCTTCGCACCGAACCTCACGCTCCGTGCGTGAACCTTGTCGACCAACTCGATGCCGCGTCGTCACTCGCAGACTAGCCGGCGCGGCCGACGTCCCCTAGGCGTAACGAAGCGAATCATAAGAATCTTTTCGACCGCGTAGCATTCGCTAAAACAATTCACACCATTTCCTCACAAAAGGTCCGGTCGTACGACGCATGTCCGCCGAAACCGCACATCAAGTCGTCGTCTATACCCGCGCAGGCTGCCACCTGTGCGACGACGCCGAGCAACTGCTGCGGGCCGCGGGCTTGGTGCCGAGAATGGTCGATATCGACGCCGACGAAACTTTGCAGGCTCTGCACACCGACTGGGTACCGGTCGTCGAGATCGACGGCGTGGTCCGTTTTCGCGGCCGCATCGAGCCGGTGCTGCTGCGGCGTTTGTTGGCCGGCGATTCTTAACGGCCCTGGCCCGTCGCGCGTTCTCCCCACCCGAATCTCCCGCCTCTTAACAACAGACAGCGACTCAACATGCACGACGTATTGATGATCGGCGGCGGCGCCGTCGGGCTTTCCATCGCTTACGAACTCGCCGGACGCGGACGCCGCGTGCATGTGGTCGAGCGCGGCGAACTCGGCGGCGAGTCATCTTGGGCCGGAGCGGGTATCGTGCCGCCGGCGCGCGAGAACAAAGCCGATGCGCCGCTCGTGCAACTGGCCGGCTTGTCGGCACGTTTGCACGTCGAGTTGGCCGAGCGGCTCCGGCGAGACACCGGCATCGACACAGGTTACCGCGTGAGCGGCGCGCTCTATCTTTCCAGCGACGCGGCAACGCACGCCAAGATGGATGGCGAACTCGCGCCGTTTCGCGCCCAGCAGATCGCCTGCGAGCAGCTCACCTCCGCACGGCTCGCCGAGATCGAACCGGCGCTGCGCGGCGCGCTCGACGACGGCCGACTCACCACCGGTTTTCACGTGCCGGGCGAAGCGCAACTACGCAACCCTCGGCACGTTCGCGCCCTCGTCGAGGCCTGCAAGCAGCGGGGCGTGACGTTCACGATCAACGCCACGGTCGAAGAGTTCGTCACGCGCGACGGCCGACTTGTCGAAGTGCGCACGCCGCGCGGGGCCTTCGCCGCCGAGCAATATTGCCTCACCACCGGCGCTTGGAGCGGACGCGTCGGCGAGCAACTTGGCTTGAAGCTCCGCGTGAAACCGATTCGCGGGCAGATCGCGCTGGTCAACCCGCCGGAGCCGGTCATCCGCGGCATCGTCTACGTCGGCCGCAAGTATTTCGTAGCCCGGGACGACGGCCGCGTGCTGGTCGGCAGCACCGAAGAAGACGTCGGCTTCGACAAGTCGACCACGGCGAGCGTCGTCCGCGATCTACTCGACTTCGCCGTGCGGCTGGCCCCGGCCTTGGAGAATGCCCGCGTCGAACAAACTTGGGCCGGCCTGCGACCGCACTCGGCCGACGATCGCCCCTACCTCGGACAGGCCCCGAACTTGAAGAACCTCTTCGTCGCGGCCGGCCACTACCGCTGGGGCCTCGCCCTCTCGCCCGGCACGGCCGTGGTGATGACGCAACTCATGCACGGCGAAACGCCGAGCGTAGATCTCAGGCCGTTTGCGGTGGGGCGCTAAGAAGCGCTATTTGCGTTTGTGAAGCGCGCCCATATCACGGCTCGCATGATAAACCGCGGAGACCAGTATCAAGCCCGCGAAGATTCGGTAGTAGACGCCGTATCGGAAACCGTGGACGGGAACACGGCGGAACTTTCCGGTGACGACGGGATAGGCATTCGGCCGCTTTTCGACTTCGGCGACGGCCGCCTCGACCGCCGCCGCAAACCGATCGCGCAGCATTGGGCTTTCGGCTTCGTGGTATTCGAGTGCATCGTGCAAATCTAAAACAGCGAAGGCCGTAAACTCTAGCTTCCGCTTCATACGCCGGAGCGCCGCAAGAGCCGATCGCGAACATCTTCCCAACTCACGCCGGTTTCAGGATTGGCTTGATAGTGCGCAACGCGACGTTCCAACTCCGCGCGTAGCTCATCCGGCGTTTCCTTCCCGTAGCGCTCCTTCATGAGCTTATCGACGCGCTCGCGAGCCGCGACCAACTCCGGCTCGTCGGTGAATTCTTCCGTCAATGACTCGGAAATATCGGCCGAAAGAGCAGAGACTAGCCGAATGCGATCTTCGCGACCAAGTCGCGCGGCGGCTGCAAGAATGTCGGAATAATTCATGGGTGATGCCATGGAAACTGCTCCTTAGCGACAAGGCCTTCGTCTTCTATGATACGGCGACCGTCGCACGGCGTCACGCCGAACCGCCGGACTATCTTCCTTTCGTTACGTCTTCTCCGTACGTAGAAACCGCTGATGGCCGTAGACACTCCCGCCAAAATCGCAATCCTCGGCGCCGGGCCCGTCGGGCTCGAAGCCGCGCTCTATGCCCGCTACTTGGGATACGACGTCGACCTGTACGAGAGCGGCACTGTAGCGCAAGGGTTGCGACGGGCCGGACATATTCGCGCTCTGGAACCTTGGCGCGCGGCCACGACTTCGCTTGGTCGCGCGTCGCTGGAAAACCAAGACTCGCGTTGGAAAGCGCCCGCTCACGACGCAGCGTTAAGCAACGACGAACTCGCTGATGCGTACTTCGACAAGCTGGCCCAGTGCGATCTCTTGGCCGATTGCCTTCAGCAGGCCACGGTCGTCGCCGTCGGTCGCGAAGGACTTCATCGCGGCGACTTCTTGCAGGACGAGCGCCGCATCGACGTGCCGTTTCGCTTGATCGTCGCCGATGCCGACGGCGAGCGCCGCGTCGAACATGCCGACGTCGTGTTCGATTGCACCGGCAACGACCTACGCGCTCCGCTCGGCAACGGCGGCATGACCGCGCTCGGCAACGGCGAGCTTTCGGCGGACGAGTACGGTCTACCCGACATTCTCGGCAACCGCCGCGCCGACTTCGCCGGCAAACACACGCTCGTCGCCGGCGACGGCCTCGCGGCGGCCGAGGCGGTCGTGAATCTCGCGAAGCTCGCCGCCGAGCATCCGCAAACGCGCATCACGTGGGTCACGCGCAGCATGCCCGACGAAGCGATTGGCGGACCGGTTACCTTAACCTCAGATGATCCCCTGCCCCGCCGTGCTGAACTCGCTAAACAAGCCAACGCACTGGCGGCCCAGAGCGGCGGCATCCTCGACTTCTGGCCTTCAACGCACGTAGAATCCGTTGACAAAGCCGAGGACGGGCCAATCACGATCGAGTTCAGCGGTCTCCACGCCGGCCACGCCACGTTCGATCGCATCATCGCCGCCGTACCACCCCGGCCCGACGTTTCGCTCTGGAGCGAAATGCAGATGCTTGTCTGTCCGGCGCTAGAAGCCCCGTTGCCGATGGCCGACTTCTTGCGCCGCCAGACCGCCGCGCCTTCGCCGGATGCCGCAAGCCGGCGTGTCGCGCTCGCGCAGGCCTTGCTCAATCCCGAGCCGGATTTTTACGTGCTCGGTTCCAAAAGTTGGGGCCGGCGCGGCGACGAATTCACGTTCGCCGAAGCCCACGAACAGATCGTCGCCCTGTTCACGATCATCGGCGACCGCGAGTCGCTCGACTTATACGCGTCGCGCTTTCCGACGTCGTAGGCTTTGGGGTGGCTGGGGCATAGCGCAGCGTTGCCCCAGTTATGTAATGTCTCAACGATTGGGCCTTCGCCTGCGGCTCCAGACGCAGCCACCCAGTCGTTTTAATCCGCGGCGACGTTCACCAATTCCGAGGCCACCGCTTCGATGCGCTCGCTGGTAATCTTCGTGTCGCCGTCGGCGAAGGCGATCAACAGCGCCAAGTCGCACAACCGATTAATATCGCGCGGGATGCCTTGGCTGATGGCCCGCAAGGCGTCGAGGGCTTCCGGCTCAAAAATCGGCTGCCGCGCGCCGGCCGTTTGCAGACGGTGCTGCACGTAGGCGTGGGTCTCGTCGACCGTCAGCGGACGAATCAGCGACTTCACGACCAACCGCTGCTCGAGCTGCGGCATCCGTTCCAGCATCGGCAACAGCGCCGGTTGTCCGACGAACACGATCGTGCAAGTCGGCCGCCCTTCGTACTCAAAATTCAAGAGCAGCCGCAACGCTTCAAACGTTTGCGAGCCGCCAAGCAGATGAGCCTCGTCGACGACGATCGTCGCATGCCCGCCGGCCTTGGCGTTTTCCAGCAGCTGGTTTTGTACGGCCCGCACCGATTCGTCGATCGTCGGTTCTCGGCCGATGCTCGCGCCGGGCGTTTGCAGTTCGTGCGCGAGATACGCGAGCAGATTGGCCATCGGCATTTGCGGAAACGTCAGATGCACCCACGGCCGGCACTCCGCCGCCACGCGCTCGGCCAGCAGTCGGGCCACGAGCGATTTGCCGCTGCCCGAGTGACCGGTCACCAGCGCCGCACCGTGCCGACTTTCCACGGCGTAGCGCAGCTTCAACAGCGTTCCTTGGTGCGCTTCGCCCGGATAATAAAATCCGGTGTCGCACCCGCTGCCGAACGGCTTCCGCTCAAGTTGCCAGTAAGCTTCGTACATCGACGGAACCCTAATGCTGAATGCAGAGTGCTGAATGCTGAACAAGAAGAATTCGTGGTCTGCCGTTCAGCATTCAGCATTCCACATTCAGCATTTGATCTAGTATCCCTGAATCTCGGTGAAGTTCTCGGCGATGTCCCAATGATGGATGCCGAGCGCCGACAACCGGCGGCAGACCGCTTGCAAATCCTTCGCGCTCGTTCGCCGGCGATCGCGAACGACCAGCGCGTCGTCGAGGTGCGCGCCGGTCAGAGCCGCCGTCAGATCGATGGCCGCCGGATCGTCGCTCAAGGGGCCGACGTCGACGAGCACCATGTCGTAGTGGCCGCGGAGCGTGTCGAGCATCGTCGCCAGAATGCGGTTGCCGGCCATTACCCGCGGGTTCGCCAAGCCGTTGCGCATCGGGAGGATCGTTACGCGATCTTCGGTCGATTCGATCAGTGCGTCCTGCACTTGCAGGCGTTCGGCGTAGACGTCGTCCCAACCGACTTCGGCCCGCACGCCGAGCATTTCGGCCAGCGTCGGCGCCTTGAGATCGCAATCGACGATCGCCGTCCGCAAGCCGCGGTTCGCCAACAGTCGGGCCAGCGCGAGCAGTACGGTCGTGCGACCTTCGCCTCGTTCGGCGCCGGTGACGACGAGCGTTTGCCGGCCGCCGCGAATCCGTTCTTCGAGTTCACCGAGGAATGCTGCGAACTCCGTCCCCGCCGCGGCGATCAGCACTTCGGCGGCCCGCGGCCACGCGAAGCGGCGCGTTTCAAAAGCGGCGACGAATTGCGGCTGCACGCCGGTTTCCAAAGGGGCCGGCGGCGCCGAGGCCGAGAGGCTCACGGCCGGCTCGGAGTAGACGGGCACCGCCGTATGCAGATGGCTGCTCGGTACGGTATGCGCCGAGTCGACGTAAAGTCGCGTCGTCGCATCGTCCGGGCTCAGCGGCATGCGCTGGGCCGTCGACGGCGTGCGCTGCGCCGCCGGTGCGGCGTCGATCAACGTCGCCGTCGGGATCGGTTCGGCGACTGCCGCTGCGGAACGTTGCGAGGCCGGGGCCCGTTGCGCGGTCGAGGCTCGCTGCGCGGTCGGGGCTCGCTGCGCCGTCGCCGTCCCCACCTGATACGCGCGGATGAAAGCTTGGTCGAGGTTGCTCATTACTTCGCTCCGCCGGGGGCCGGGCTGTCGTTGGATAGCGTCTTGATCGTGCCGATGAGCTTGGCCCGCGTCGGTTTGCCGGCCGAGGTCGAGGTCGGCGCGGTACCAACGGTCACGGCGCTGGAGCCCGGCAAGGCTTCCGCGGGGTTCGGCGGCGCCGAGGTCGGAGCACCGGCGATGCTCGGGCCGCCCCACGACGGCAATTCGGTCGGATTCGCGCCGGGTAAACTCTGAGGCGGCGGCAACGACGGAGCCGTCGGTCCGACGGCGATGTTCTCAGGCGGGCTGCTGCCGCCCGCCGGCAGTTGCGGCAGGCCGAAGCCCATCGAGGCCGGCGTGCGAATCGCGCCGCCGCCGTTGATGGGATCGGGATGACGATGGCCGGCAATAGGACCACCGCTCGGACCGGCGTTCGGACCGCTCACGGCGACTGGCGAGTTGTCGCCGCCGGAGTTCGGCGACTTGCTTTGATCCGTCGGCGCTTGGCCGGTGAACATCGCGAGCACGGCGGCCAACTGCAATCCGGCGGCGATGATCGCGGCCAGGAGCATCTTCGGTTGTTGCAACAGCACCAGCAACTTGCCGATGCGCTGGATGTTGTTCGTGTCCAAGAGCTTCGGAGCGAGTTGCCGCAGCGGCACGCGCAAAACGTTGGCCAAGGTCGGCTCGACGGGCTGCGGCAGCGCACCGTCGTCGGCATCGTCGATCGCGCGAGACTTATACGAATCACGCTCCGACCGCGAGCCGCGCGTTCTCGATTCTTCGGCCGTGTGAGCGGCGTCAAACCGACGTTGCGCGGCCGGCTTCGGCGGCCCGAGCACCACGCCGTCGAGCGCGTTGAGATCGGGAAGATGCAACACGACCCGCGGCGGCGGCAGTTCCGCGGTCGTGCGGGTCAGCAACTGACGCCGGGCGACCCGCACGGAATCGACGCGC
>JAFLCO010000292.1 GCA_017303535.1 Planctomycetota bacterium | reverse complement strand
CGGCTCGTGCGAGCCTGTGCAAGGTCGATGCGGATCGCGCCGCTGGCGGCGCTGGTCTCGATGCCGTCCGTCACCGCGACCGTGAAGGCATCACGCAGGCCCGTGCCCGACGCACCGGGCGTCCAGACCACGGTGTCGTCCGCGTTCACCACCGCGCCGGGCATGGCGGTGCGGCCGTTGATCGTCAGACGCCCGTCTTCCACGCTGCGGATCACGATGCCCAGGCTCTGGCCATCGGCGTCGCTCGCGGCGATCGCCCCGCGGAGCTGGCTGTAGCTCAGCACCATGCTGCGGCCATCGATGCCGCCGGTGATCGACCCGCCGCTGCTGAAGACCGGCGCGTTGTTGGGAAGAGCCGGCGAGAGCTCGACGATGCCGGCCATCGCGTACATCGCCTCGCCCAGGGCGAACATATCCAGCAGGCGGTACGACGCGTTGGTGTTGGTCACGTTGTCGGACTCGGTCGGGTCGCCCACCGGGCCGCCCGCGCCGTCCCACACCGTGCCGCTGTTGCTCTGGATGAGCTGGCGGAACTCATCAAGGTTCAGTCGGCGGCCCAGCAGGTTCATCGCCAGCTGCTGCACGAGCACCGCCGCACCGGCAACGATCGGAGACGCCTGGCTGGTGCCGTGCATCGTCACGGTGCCCGTGCCGCTGGCCGCAGGGCTGCACAAGATCACGCTGAAGTGCAAAGTCGGTGCGTCGCCGCAACTCGACGTCCGCTTCGGCCTCCGCGGCTCCCAAACGATGCGCCCCGCGGCAATGACGCACGAAGTGCCGAAGTAAATTCTGCTGCCATGTCCATGATCGACGAAGTTGAAGCCTCGCATCGCCACTTCATGCGGATGGCGCTGCGCGAAGCGGAGCAGGCGTTTCTCGAAGATGAAGTGCCGGTCGGGGCGATCATCGTGCACGGCGACGAAGTGATCGCCGCGGCGCACAATCAACGCGAGCAACTGCACGATCCGACGGCCCACGCCGAGATGATCGCCATCACGCAAGCCGCCGAGGCGCTGGGAAGTTGGCGGCTCGATGCCTGCGTGCTCTACGTGACGCTGGAGCCGTGCCCGATGTGCGCCGGCGCGATCGTGCAGGCTCGTGTACCGTGGGTGGTTTACGGAGCGGCCGACCCGAAGGCGGGCGCGGTCGATTCGCTGTTCACGCTGTTGCGCGACCCGCGGCTCAACCATCGCTGCCAAACGACCTCAGGCGTGCTCGCCGCCGAATGCGGCGAAATCCTCAGCCGCTTCTTTCAAGCGAAGCGGAAGCTCGGCAAGAAGTAAGCGGCGGCGAAGCGCGGCGAAGTTGCGCTAAAGTCAAGGCAACTTTTTGGCCGGCCAAAAAGTGATTTGAACTAACCGCGTAAAAGTGAAAAATACGGGGTTGGTTCTTTGACAATTCGACTCTTTGTCTTAGCCCCGGGCGAGTCGCCCGGGGCAGCGTCGATCGGGAAATCGCCGCCGCTTGTCGTTTAACGCCGCCCCCGGCGTACGCGGCTGCGCCGCTATCGACGGGGGCTAAGACGGCGTGGTTGCGGCGATTCGTGAGAGGGTCTGCTCCCTCATCCGCGGCTTCGCCGCACCTTCTCCCTCAGGAGGGAGAAGGGACGCTTCGACGCCGTCTTAAAATCGACGTAAGTCGCGCAGGCGTTCTTGGGCTTACGTCAATTTGTTCAAGTGCGCACTCAGGCCAAAGTGCGCACAAAATCTGCCGGTTAGTGCGCGTCGGAGCGCTTACCAACAAGGGTTCGCACAAACTTCGCGAATCAGTGCGCAGTGCGCGGCGCGATTTGAAATTCGGCGTCGTCGTAAGTCGCGCAAGTGCTTCGGCACTTACGTCGATTTTCGAAGTCCGCTCACAAGCCGTTTTAGCGCAAGAACTCCGGCAACAGTTTCTTCAGTCGGTCCCGGACGCCCGGCGTCGGCGGCGGGGGCGGGATTTTGCGATCCGTGTCGGGGCGGCGGGCCGTGAGTTCCGGTTGCTCAGCGCCGCCGGCCGGAGCACGAGCGGCCAGAAACCGCGACCAGTGGCTTTCGAGCAAGCGACTGCACTCGCCGAGTTCGCCGCGCTGCAGTTTCAATTCGGCCAGCGTGATGATTTTGGAAAGTTGCAGTCGCTCCGCTTCCGTGAAGTCGAGATCGGCCACGCGAACGTCGTCGATGTCGAGCGTGCCGGGCCCCGTGAGTTCGATACGCACGCGAAGCGACCCGCAAACCTCTTCCGGCAAGTCGTGAATCGGAAACACGAACTGCCGCCACGTCGTGTCGAGCGGTGCGGATTCGTCGCCGCCGATCACGGCATAGCGGGCATACGGCGGCGACGCGTCAAGTTTCGCGGTCGGTGATGTTTCCAAGCTGATTCGCACCGGCGCCGCGGCGTCGCGCGGCGTACGCAACCAGACGCTGACCGCCGTCCGACCGGCGGGATCGATCTTCAATTCGCCGCTGACGACGGACGCTCCGTCGGCGTCGGCCGTGAGACGTCCGCAGTATTGCCCGGCATGCGGCTGATCGGCGCAGAGTTCGAAGCGGCCGGCTTCACCACCCGATCGCCAAGCGAAAGCGCTCGCGGCGTCGTTTGCGCGGCCTTCGAACCCGGCGTCGGCGAGCGAGGCGTCGCCGTTCGCGCGTTGTAAGGCCGTGAGGCCCGACCAAAGTTTGCGAACGCGGCCGGCGAGTTGTTCGGCGACTTCCGGTGCGGCCTCAACCTGCGGCGACAAGATGGCGAGTTGCGGCGCGAGCAATACGCCGCCGACGACGTCGTACGGCTCCAGCTTGGCCTGCCAGCGTCGCACGCCGGGCTTCGCCGTGCGACCGGCCTCCGTCGGATCGGCCCAGCCGCATTGCGTGCCGCTGTGAGCAAAGCCGCGCCACGGGCAATCGGCGGCCGCTTCGACTTCGAGCGTCACGGTGATCGGCCACGGTGCGTCGTTCGTCACGTAGAGATAAGTGACGTCGTCGCGTGCGAGCGTGCGCACGGCGACGTAGCTCGGCGTGCCCGCCACAGCCGTGAACTTTTCGGCCGGCAGCGCGCGGAGCACTCCGGCGAGGCGGCGCGTTTGTTCGTGGTCGGCCAACGACGGCGGCCCGCCCCCTTCGGCGACGACGACGGCGTCGAGCGCCGTGAGTTGTCGCACGACGGAGCGGCGCGCGGCGGCTCCGGCCGGCACGCCGGGGGCCATGATCCGCGGATCGGCCGGTTGATAGGGGCTCGCTTTGCCAAACGACGCGAGCGTGATCTCGCGGGGCACGTGGTACACCAGCGCCGCAGGTTCCGACTGTCCGCGGGCCGCGGCTTCCGATGATTCGCTCCGCGCGATCTCTTGAGCCATCGCGAACTCGCTCGGCGATTCGCCCGCGGCGACCCTTCGCACGGGCCGCATCCAGACAACGCCCGGCAGCTTCGCGAGTTCTAGAGGATCGATGCCGGCTTCGAGCAGCATGGCGTCGGCCGTCGCGGTCGGCGGCAACGTCGGACGAAGGCGATCGGCGGCGTCGGGCCGATCCCAACTATGAGCCGCGATAAGATAGAGCCGGCGATGTGCGGCGTCTCGACCAACGACTCGTTGCACGTCGGTGACCGCACGGGCGAACCGCTCGACTCGGGCAGGCGATGAAACCTCGTCTCCTTCGTCTGCGCCGACCAGTTGGGTGATTCCATCCGGCGAGAGTTGCAGCCCGACGCCGGCCAGCGATTTATGCCCGGCATAGCGGTCGTGAAGCTCGGCGACGACGGCTGCGGCCTTGTTCGAATCTTCGCCTTGGCTCGACGCCGCCGGCGACGAAAGCTCCAGCGCAGGCACCAGCCGGAGCCCTTCACGATCGAACATGCGCAGCAGCAGTTCGAGGACGTCCTTCCGCAACGGGTCTTGAGCCGAGTGGAAGTGCAGGCCGGTATCGTGCCGCGGCGACGGGTCGAGCAACTCGCTTGGGTAAAGCGAGCTGCCGTCGGCCGCGACGGTGAGAATCGCGCCGTTGTAGCCGGCGTACGTGAGGTGCTCGACCATTCGGCGGGCGCCTTCGTAGAACGTGACCCAGTCGTCGAGCGGCCGCGAAGGATCAGGGCCAAGGTCGTCGCCGGCCGAGTCTTGGCCGAAGGCTTCAGTGAACTTCGGACGATCGAAGTAGGCCGCGAGCAGCCGGCCCTCGGCGCGGGCGTCGGGCAGGTGAGCGTGGGGGAGCGTCAAGGGATCGTCGGCCTGCCACGGACGCGCGACCAACGGCGCGCTACGAGGACCGAGCAGTCGCAGCTTACCGTAGACGGCCGGCGCGTCGCTCCGGCGATTCATGACGACCACGAGCGGCGCGGATGTTTGCGGCCAAATGACGAAGCGGCGGATGAGCCGACGCGTCGGCGATTTCAAGTCGGCGTCGTCGAGATAAAAGCCTTGATCGACGCCGATCGGCCGCAGCGCCCCGCCGGCGTCGGGCTCGAACAAACTGACGCCGACGGATTGCGCGACATCGCTCGGGTACTCGATCTCCAGCAGATGCGCCGCGCCGGGTCTGGCGACCGAAAGCGGATACGCTTGCCACGAGAGATCATCGACCAGCGGCTTACCGGCGGCGTCGGCCGAAGGGGGCAATTCGACGAACCAGCCCGCGTCCGTGCGACGAGCTTGAATTTGACAATTGCCCAGCGGACCGCGCCGCAAGGCCGGCGGCAACGCGGCGCCACGGGCACGTTCCCACCAGCCGGGACTCGCCGGATCGATCTCTTCGAGCAGCGGCGGATCGGCGGCCGAGAGCTGCGACTTGCGCGGCGGCGGTTGCGGCGAGAGTACGACGAGTTGCAGCTTGCGGCGCTCGACCGGCGCCGACATGCGGAGCCGCGACGAAAGGTCGCTCCGTGTGAGTTCGAGCACGACGTCGTAAACCCCTTCCGTCTCGGGCAGGTGCAGCGAGAGCGGCAATTTGGGCCAGGCGTGATCGTCGGCCGGAGCCGTGAGATCGGTCGTGTCGCTCCACAGGGCCCGCGCTTGGCGAGCCGGATGTAAGGCCGCGGTGAGCCGCAACGCCGTGCCGGGCGCGTAGCCGAGCAAGTGCGGGCGGATCCGCAGTTCCAAGAGTTCGCCCGGCGTGAAGATGACGTGCTTGCGATCGAGGTCTACCTGCAGGCGGTCGCCCGGCGCGCGACGCACGGAAATGCGGCTGCGGCCGGCCTCGGGCCAGTCGGTGACGACGGTTTGTTGGAGGACTTCCGCGAGCGTGAACCGTACGTTCTTGCGGACTTCGGCGCCGGCCGGGGATGTGGAGGCAAGATCGAGTTCCAGCTGGCCGGCTGCGTCGGCGGCGACGGTGACGTCGAAGCCGTCGTAGGTCCGCGTGCTGCGCGGTTTGATGATGGCGGCGCCGTCCTGCAAGCGGATCGAGCCGGGTTCGTCGGGCTCCATGCCGAGCGGGACGATGTCGGAGAGCTTGCCGCCGGTCGACGAGACGCGACCGCCGAATGATCGCGGTTCGCCGCCGCCCCATTCGATGCGCAAGCGGGCGGTGAGCGGAGGGGACGCAGGTGTGTCACCCTGCGCCGACGACGAGCCGGCGACCGCGCCCCAGAGGGCGGCCGTCAGCAAGACGAGCGGCAGCGGTGGACGTCCGTGTCCGGTCATCGCGAAACGCGTGGTGTGACGAAGGTGCGAACCGCCGGCTTCCTGCCGACGGAGACGAGCCGCGAAAGTATAGCGGCGCACGGCGACCGGCTCCTATGCCTGCGACCGCCGCAGCCAGGCCGTTTCGACGCGAAGTGCCGGCCATGCCGGCGGCGGAAACTATCCGAGGCCGTGCAAAAGTTCTTCGGGCAGGGGGGCGGCAGGCCGCGATTCGGCGACGGCCGCGCGAAGCTCGGCTTCGGCCTCGTGCAACATGGCGACGACGTCGTGACACCGGTCGGCGACATCGTTGGCCTCCCACGCATCGTCGGGCTTGGCGAAAAGTTCGTCGGCCGCGGGTTCGTCGGTTGTTGTCGCATCGGCCGCCGATCCAGCGACGGCACCGTGTCGCAAGTACCACGCCGGAGTTCGGAGGCCGACTTCGCGCCGACCGGAGCCGGCGTGCGGCGTGCCGAGTACGACGGCCCGATCGCGCCACGCGGCGGTCGGATCGTCGACCAGCGGCAGCACGCTGCGCGGCGCAGGCACCAGAGGCGCGGCGGCTTCCGCTTGTCGGCCGGTGATGAGTTCCGAGAGCGTGTGATACCAGTCGCTCGATTGCACCAAGGCTTGGCTGCGGCGCAACATGCCACGACCGCCGGGCAAGCGCACGATGCACGGCGTTTGTACCAGTTCGCCGTACACAAGTTCGTCGAACGGGCCGACCGGGCCATGTTCGCCGAGTGCCATACCGCGCGGTGCAAGCAGCACGACGGCCGTATTCTCCGCGAGGCCCGTCTCTTCGAGATGTTCTAAAAAGCCGCCGAGGCAGGCGTCGATGTGAGTCACCTGGCCGGCGTAGGCCTGGGCGATGCCGAACCGACGGTCGAGATCGACGTCCGGCGGCAGCGTCTCGTGCGGCACCGCGGTGAAGTCCGGAGGCGGCGGATCATCTTCGTCGGCGTAACGGTCGCGATACTCGCGCGGCGCGTCCCATGGGCCGGCCAGCGCCCGCGCGTGAAGCCAAAGAAACAACGGGCGCTCGGCTCCGGCGGCGTCAGCAGCAGTACGATCGATGGCCTCGGTGAACAGCCGAGCGATGTGCGTCGAAGCGGCATCGACGGCCGTCGGGCTATCGGCGTCGGGCGGATCGAGTTCGACGGCTTCGTCAAACGAGGCTCCCGCGGAATGCCCGGCTACGAGCGGGTCGTCGGTCACCAGCAGCGTGCGCAGTCCGCGCTCGCGAGCGAGTTCAACAAGCGACGAATTCTGTACCGCTTTGGGCTGCGCAAGCCGCTGCAAAAGGGAAGAACCGCGCCACAAGCAATCGTAAACTTCCGCGAGGTCGGTCGACTCGGTCGTGGCTTGTGCGAAGACGAAGCCTTCGGCTGTGAGGCGATCGAGCGCAGGCGTGGCGATCCAGGTGTTGCCGTAGCAACCGAGGTAGCCCCAATGCAGACGGTCGAGCACGATGCAAACGATGTTCATGCGAGATAGTTTAGCAGCGCGGCACGGGGCCTAAGTGTCTCGTCGCCGAGGTTGTAAAAACTTTTTCCGGACACGGGTTTGCGCCGCCGGCGATTCGGGTTAGAACACAAAAGAACGTCGCCGCGCGGCGCTCTCTTCTTGCGTCGATGCGGTCTTCTGCCGTTGTTCGTCGCGTTCCGTAATTCCAGCGCATTAACGATCCTTAGCGGATCGGCGGAGTCGGCGATGCACGATCATCATGCCTTTTTGCAGACGCTTGTTTTAGTACTCGGCGTCGGCGCCGTGACGACGGTGCTCTTTCAATGGCTGCGTCAGCCGGTCGTGCTCGGTTATTTATTGGCCGGCATGGTCGTCGGCCCGCACGTGCCGATTCCGATTCAAGTCGCCGATCCCGAGGTGGTGCAGACGCTCGCAGAACTCGGCGTGATTCTGTTGATGTTCTCGCTGGGGATCGAATTCAGCTTGCCGAAGTTAATGCGCGTCGGCGGTACCGCGGGGTTCGTCGGCATCGTGCAGTGCAGCTTCATGGTGTGGATCGGCTATCTGACGGGCCAGGCCTTCGGCTGGTCGAAACTGGCCAGCGTTTACGCCGGCGCGGTGATCGCCATCTCCAGCACGACGATCATCGTCAAAGCGTTTGAAGAGCAGAAGATCAAGGAGAAGTTCACGCAGATCGTGTTCGGGATTCTGATCGTTGAGGACTTGATTGCGATTCTGCTGCTTACGTTCTTGCGACCCTTGGGCGGCGGCGGCGAGCTTTCGAGTTGGGAAGTTGCGATGACGATCGGCAAACTGTTCTTCTTCTTGATTCTCTTCATGGTCATCGGCCTGCTTACGGTGCCGCGCATCATGCGGGCGGTCGTCAAGCTTGGCCGACACGAAACGACGATCGTTACCAGCATCGG
>JAFLCO010000291.1 GCA_017303535.1 Planctomycetota bacterium | reverse complement strand
GAAAGCCCGCCCCCAAAGCCGGAGAGGAATTTCAGTTGGGAAAGACCAACATAAATCCTCATTGCAGTGAGTGGTCATGGTGACCATGTATCAATGACCACACCTGCCCCGGCGTGCGTACAATTCGCGAAGAGGTTTTTGGCCCGCACTTGGCGATCATCCCGTTCAAGACCGATGAGGAAGCGATCCACATTTACAACGACACGCGCTACGGGCTCTCCATGGCCGTCGTCACGGAAGACTATCGCCGGTGGCGGCTCTACCGCGACGAGTGCGACTACGGGATGGGCTACGTCAATCTGCCGTGCATCGGCGCGGAAGTTCATCTGCCGTTCGGCGGCGTGAAACGGAGCGGCAACGGGCAACCGTCGGCGTCGGCGTTGATCGATTCGGTGACGCACAAAACTTCGTTCACGGTCAATCACGAACTCGGCATCACGATGGCCCAAGGTATGACGGCGGGCGCCCAACAGAAATGACACCCGAGCGCGAAGGAGACGGTCATGCACACGACCGCACAACAGCAAGTGCCGCACCTGATCACGGCCCTGCCCGGCCCGCAGGCCGCCGCTTGGATTGCGCGCGACGAGCAGGTGATCTCGCCGTCGTACACGCGGATCTATCCGCTGGTGGCGGCCCGTGCGAGCGGCTGTACCCTCGAAGACGTCGACGGCAACGTGTTCTTGGATTTCACGTCGGGCATCGCCGTGACGTCCACCGGCCATGCGCATCCCGACGTGGTGGCCGCGATCGCCGACCAAGCGGCGAAGCTGATCCACATGTCGGGAACCGATTTCTATTATGGGCCGGAGATTGAATTGGCCGAACGTCTGGCACGGCTCCCGTTGGGGGACGGGCCGAACAAAGTGTTCTTTTGCAACAGTGGCGCCGAGGCGATTGAGGCGGCCCTGAAGCTCGCCCGCTATCACACCGGCCGGCAGCGCGTCATTGCATGCTACGGCGGCTTTCACGGACGGACGTTCGGCGCGATGTCGATCGGCGGCTCGAAGGCCAAGCATCAGCACGGCTTCGGCCCGATGCTGCCGGGCGTGCATCGCATTCACTACGATTGCAGCCGAGCAGAACTCGAGGAACAGTTCGCCACCTGCTGTCCGGCCGATGAGGTGGCGGCGATCTTCGTCGAACCGATTCAAGGCGAAAGCGGCTATCGCGTGCCGTCGGCCGGGTTTCTGCCGATGCTGCGCGAAGTGTGCGACGAGCACGGCATCTTGCTCGTGGTCGACGAGATTCAATCGGGCCTCGGACGCACCGGCAGAATGCTGGCCGTAGAGCACTTCGGCGTGACGCCGGATATCGTGTGCCTGGCCAAAGGGATCGCCAGCGGGCTGCCGCTCGGGGCGATCGTCACGAAGGCCAAGCACATGACTTGGCCGCCGGGGAGCCATGCCTCGACGTTCGGCGGCAACCCGGTCGCTTGCCGCGCCGCGCTCGTCACGCTCGACTTGATCGAACGCGAGTATATGGCCAATGCGGCCGCGCGCGGCGTGCAACTGGCCGCCGGGTTGAAACGACTGGCCGGCGACGCGACGCTCGGGCTCTCCAACCCGCGCGGCCTCGGGCTGATGCAGGCAATCGACGTGCTCGAGGCCGGCGAACCGAGCGGGCACCGACGCGACGCCGTAATTCAAGCGGCGTTTCGTCTCGGGCTGCTGCTGCTCGGTTGCGGAGCGGCGGGCGTTCGCTTCTGCCCGGCGCTGTGCGTGAGCGCGAAGGAGGCGGACGTGATGTTGCGGATCTTTGAGCAAGCCTGCCGGACCACGAGCGGAAATACTTAGCTCACTCCAGCGACGTGAGAATCCGCATTTTCTCGCGTTCGAGCGGGAACTCGACGTAGGTGGTGACCGAGGCCGTCGTGGCGGTTTTATCTTGCACCTGCGGCGTGAATCCGCTGACCGGCTTTTGAACCTTTCTCTGTTCGACGTTGATCCGCTTCTCGTTGCGGCCGAGCTTCGCGGCCTGCACGCCGAGTCGCTTGGCGTCGGCCTCGTAGCGCGAAACGACCTGCCCGCGCTGCAACAAAGCATTGCGGCGGCCGACGAGTTGGGCCGCGGCGGCATCGAGCGTTTGATAGTCGATCTCCAGCCGTCGCGATTGAAACGACAACGCGTTGGCCTGGGCCAGCAGTGAATTCTTCAACGCCGGATCGTCAGTATTGTTAGCATCGTCGATATATTGCCCGATCGTGATTTCGAGCTGGGCGATTTGGTTGCGAAGGATCGCCCCCTGCGCGTTGATGCGAGCGTATTCGGTCTCGATTGGCGTGATCTGCTTATCGATCGCGTCGACTTGGTCTTGCGCCATCTTTTGAATCTCGGCGTGCTGGGCCTGCAGCGATTGCTTGTCGGCCTCGACGAGGGCCCGCTCCGCGGAAAGACGCTGCAGTTCTTCGGCCTTTTGCCGTTCTTGATCGACCTTGGCGTCGGCGGCCGTGCGGCGTTTGTCGTCGTCAAGTTGCAAGAAGCGGTCGCGCACCGAGGCGAAGGCTTCGGAAAACGCCTCGCGGTCATCGGTCGAGAGCGAATCGAAGATGCGTTTGCGTGCATCGGCCACGGACGATTGCGAGATCGCGCCGGCCGCAGGGCCTTCGTAGTAGCCGAAGATGCGCCCCAGAAACTCCACGACTTCGCGGCGCTGGGCGGCCTGCTCCGGAGCGGTAAGCTTCGTAGTCGCCGCCTGTTGCAGAGCCTCCAATTGCACGAGCGCGGTCGAGTGCTTTTTCATGAGCACCATCAAGTAAGCGCGAGCCTGCAAGGCCGGAAGATAGTTGGGCGAGTTCGTCGCGAGTTGGTCGAGCGTCTTGAGGGCGTCGGTGTAGCGCAGGTAGCGCCATTGCACGAGCGCGAGCGCGAAGTCGACGCGAGGATCCGACGGGGAGGCGGCTTTTGCGGCCCGATGATTGCGATCGGCGGCGGCCATCCCGTCGGCCGACTTTTCCCAAGAGTCGGCAAACAGCGACTTCAGCGCCGCGCCAAGCGCCGGACTTGCCGAAGTTTCCGCCGCGCGGACAGTCGCCTCCGACGCAAACGCGCAGAGCAATGTGAATCCAACCAACCATTGGGGACGCATGACCAGTTCCTCGACGGCGTTGACATGAATGATGCGGCCCGAACCCTCCGGCATTCTAGGGCCGGCGTCTCCTAGCACGCAAACTTGCCGGCGTTGGAATCTTGCGTAAGCCGCCGGTGTGCGGAATGCCGGATTGACTTGGGATTTGGCCGGCTGGTCTGGTATCTTGAAAAGCCCGCCGAGAGCCCTTCCCACCGACCAAGGCGAACGATCCATGTTGCGAATCCTGGGATCGAAAAAGCAATGCTGCGACGGCTTGTCGCGCCGCGACTTATTGCAGGTCGGCGGATCGAGTTTGCTGGGACTCTCCGGCGCGAGCGTTCTTGGCAGGACTGCGACCGCGTCCAAGGCCGTCGAACGGCAATACGGCGGCGGATTCGGGCAGGCCAAGGCTTGTATCATCCTGTATCTGTACGGGGCTCCCAGTCAGCTCGAATTGTTCGACCCGAAGCCGGACGCCCCGGTGGAGGTTCGCGGCGATTTCGGCACGCGGGCGACGGCACTGCCCGGCGTACGGATCAGCGAGCACCTGCCGAAGATCGCGGGCCTGCTCGACCGGACGACGCTCGTGCGGTCGATGGCGCATCCGTACAACATACACTCGGCCGCGTATGCACTGACCGGCGTGCCGCATGTCGACGTGGCGATGGAGTTGAACCCGTACGATACGCGACACTGGCCCTATATCGGATCGGTGCTGGAGTTCTTGGCCGAGCGTGATGGCCGGAAGGTGCCGACGCCGGCAATTCCGCAGAATGTGGTGATGCCGTTTCCGTTTAGTGCGCACAGCAAAGAATTCACGCGCGGCGGGCCCTACGGCGGATTTTTGGGCCGCTCGTACGATCCGGTTTGCACGGAGTTCGACGGAGCGGCAAGTCGCGTGTTTCCGCGGTGGCGCGGCGGCGACGATCAGATGGTTCGCGATCCGTTCGGCGGCATCAACGACGGCGGGCGGTTCTATCTTTCGACCGCCGCGGAACCACCGACGGACGTCACGCTTGACCGACTCGATACGCGGCGGACGTTGCTCGAGCAGTTGGAAACCGCACGGCGTGAACTTGGCGAAACGTCGGGCGTCGCGGCGCGGAACCGTTTCCGTGAGCTGGCGTTTTCTCTGGTCGGCAGCGACGCGGTACGCACGGCTTTGGATCTGCAGAGCGAACCGCAGGCCCGGCGTGAAGCGTACGGCATGAACCTATTCGGGCAGGCAACGTTGGCGGCCCGACGGATGATCGAAAGCGGCTGCAAGCTGGTGACCGTGTTTTGGGACGAGTACGGCACCGCGAATAGTGCCTGGGATACGCACTTCGATCACTACGATCGGCTTAAGCAAGAACTTCTGCCGGGGCTCGACGCCGCGTTCTCGTCGCTCGTCGTCGACTTGGACGAACGCGGGATGTTGGACACGACGCTCGTCGCCTGCATCAGCGAACATGGACGAACCCCAAGACTCGACAACGTACGCGGAGGCGGACGGGGGCACTGGTCGCGAGCTTACAGCGGTTTGTTCGCCGGCGGCGGTATGAAACGGGGACATGTGCATGGCCGAACCGACCGACATGCGGGCGACGTAGCGACTGATCCGGTTTCACCGAAGGATATCTTGTCGACGATGTATCACCTGCTCGGGGTCGACGGCGAACAGATGTTGCAAGACAAGCTCGGCCGGCCACTGCCGCTGGTGGCCGAGGGGCGATTGGTGCGGGAGTTGTTGGCCTAAGCGAGGATCTTAGCGGGGATGCGACGCTGCTTCCCCGCGTAATCGCAAGCGGTCGACTTTGTCGATGCTTCGTTGATGACGATTTTTGCTTACCAGCGGACCGTGGTGCCGGCGAAGACGGAGAACGGGGCGACGCCGAAGCCGGAAACTTCTTCATAGTGTTCATTGAAGGCGTTGTCGATACGGCCGAACACTTGGAAATTGCGAGAAAGGTCGTAGGTCAGAGCCGTGTTGACGACGACGTAGTCTTGCAGAACCACGCGCGTCGACGGGAAGCCGATCGCGTCGTCGCGATCACCGACGTAGTACATGCCGACGTACAAATCGCCACGATCGCGCAGGACGCGGCGGTTGAACTGAACGTTGAGCTTGTGACGCGGGCGACGTAGAAGTTGGGCCGGAGTGCCGATCGGCGGCGGCACGGCATTGCTCGGGGATTCGGTATCGAGATACGTGTAGGACGTCGTCATCGTCGTGCGATCGTCGAGCACGAAGAGGGTGCTGAACTCGACGCCTGACATTCGAGCATAGGCGGCGTTGTAATAGATGCCGAGGTTCTGGTCGTAGTCGATGAAGTTGGTGAAGTCGTTGCGGAAGTAGGTGACGCTGGGAACCAGGAAGCCGTCGAACATCGGCTGCTCGATGCCGGCGTCCCAGCCTTTGCTGTCTTCAGGGAGCAGGTTTGGGTTGCCTGCGAACGGATCAAACCGTTGATAAAGGCTCGGCGCGCGAAAGCCGGTACCGAGCGTGGCGCGGAATCCGGTTAGCAAGCCGGGTACACGATACAGACTCGTCACGCGGTAAGTGTCGTTGGCGCCGTAAAGATTGAAGTGGTCGCTGCGAACGCCCACCGTGGTGTACCAGCTTTCGCCGACACGAAATTGGTTCTCGCCGTACACCGCGCCATCGTCCAGCGATGACTTCGGAAACGTGCTAGGAAAAGTGAGACCGCCGCCAAGATCGAACACGGTGTCGGAAGCCCCCGTTTCGGTTTGGTAGAGGCCGCCGAACGTGAAGCTATCGCCGAAGAGATCATTGTCGAGCAGGTGGAACGTATTTCGCCAATCGATCTGCTGCGTGTTCCCGCGGAAATTACCGAAGAAACTGCCGGGGAACACCGGCACGGGATCTTCCGGGCTACGCGTGCCGCGTTTGACGTCGCTGATGTAATACGAGAGCGTTTGCTCGTACCAGCCGGCGTCGCTCACGGTGTGAAAGCGAACGCCCGCGACCGCTTGTTGCAGCGTGTTCGAGTCGTTCGGGTCGTCACGGAAGGCGCCGCCCCCTTTGTCGATGTCGACGTTGCCTTGGTTGTAGCGGAAGACGAAGTCGAGGTTCGCGTTGTCCGAGGGTTGCCAGCCGATGCGTTGCGAATAGGTCCCGAGCATGAAACCGTCGTCTTCGACGTTGCCCGGCAAGCTACGCGAGGCGGCGGAGAAGCCATTGGTGTCCAAGTACGAACCGCCGACGGAGTAATACACGGCGCCGCGCGAGCCGCTGACGTTTGCGGCGGAGTTCATCGTGCTGAAGGAGCCTCCCATCACGCTGGCGCGGCCTTGCATCGGGCCGGCGCCTTTCTTCGTGGTGATGAGGATCACGCCGCCGATCGCATCGCTGCCGTAGAGCACGCTTTGCGGGCCGCGGATGACTTCAATCTTCTCGATGTTGTCGACCGAGAGGTTGGAGAAGTCGAAGACGCGGCCCGGGCTGATCGGGTCGTTCATCGGGATACCGTCGACGAGCACCTTGGTGTGCTCGCCTCCGGCGCCGCGAATGAATATGGTCGTCGGGCTGCCGGGAGTGCTGTTGCGAACAACGTCGATGCCGGGCACGCTGCGAAGGACTTCGCCGACGTTGATCTGCCCGCGCTGTTGGATTTGTTCGGCGGTGATGACCGTGACGGAACTGGCCGTTTGGCTGAGGAGTGTGGGCGTGAGGTTCGGCGACGACACAACCGTATTACCGGACACGGCCGAACCTTGCGAGCCGACGCCGTCTTCCAACGTGCCGACGATCGTGGCACCAGAGCCTTGCGGCAGGTCGCGCCGCGGCGACAAGGCCGGATCGTCTTGAACGTCGATCGTCAGCGGTGCGGCGTCGGGATTCGGGGGCGGAGCTTGGGCGGATGCAAAGTCGGTAACGCTCAAACCAAACGTCAAAGCGAAAAGTGCGCGGGCGAAACCGGCGCGGGCCGGGAGTTTCCAGCGGCGAACCATCTGCGTGCTCCTTTCTTCCGTCGAGGAAGAAGCTACGGGGACAAGCTCGCGGACCAGATATCCTGGCTTCGGGTCAACCTTCGGCCACCCTTCCCGGCTCGCTTGCGCAAACCAGTGGTATGTGGCCGTCGTCACCGTTACAGTCGCGGGGCGGCGGAAGATTCGGCGCAAGACGGGCAGGCCCGACGTTGCGCGTACACTTCACTTCCCTGAAATCCGGAGCAAAACGTAACAACGCTACGTACGGATTCGACTGGCAGGGGTTGCGCGCATGAGAACGGTGCGCGATATGCCCGACGTTTGGGAGATGCGGGCTGTGAGGGTTGTGACGGTTAGCCGACTTTAGGAAGCAAACACGTCGACCTTAAGACTCGAAGCTCGCTTGGGGAACGCCACAGAGGTCGTTCCCTACAGAAACCAACAAAAAACGGCGGGCCGATCATTACTGATCGACCCGCCGCGGCTATTTCCCGAACTCGATCTGCCCGACGTCCTGCCGGGCGTTCCAGGCTAACGGACTTCGCTCAAACTAGGCTCCGCAACCGTCGCAGCAGTTGGGCACCGGGCAGCAAACCGTCACCGGCACTTGCTTGCAGACGACGCGCGGGCAGCACTTCGTGACGCAGTAGGCCACCTGCTTCGGCACGCAGCGAGTGCACATGACCGTCTTGGTCGTGTGAACGGGCTTGCAGACCGTGTAAGGAACCTGACGGCAGCACGTTTGGCTGACCATCTTGCAGGTGGTGTACGGAACTTGCTTCGAGCAGCACTGCGGCACCATCTTGCAGACGGTGTAGCAGATCGTCTTCGTGCGTTGTTCCGGCACCATTTGGCACGTCGTGTAGGTGCACGTACGAACCCGTTGTTCCGGCACCATCTTGCACGTGGTGTAGCAGACGTTGCGAACGCGCTGCTCAGGGACCATGCGGCAGGTGGTGTAGGTGCAGGTACGCATACGTTGTTCCGGCACCAT
>JAFLCO010000290.1 GCA_017303535.1 Planctomycetota bacterium | reverse complement strand
TTTACGATTCTCATCGCGCTACCGCTGACGGTGCCGTTTGCCGTACTGTCGCTGATTTTGCTCCGCACGAACTTGGACATCTACGCGATCTTCGGCCTGTTCATGCTGTTCGGCATTGTGAAGAAGAACGGCATTCTGCAGGTCGACTACACCAACGTGCTTCGCGAGCGCGGGCTGCCGCGCGACCAAGCGATTCTGGAAGCCAATGCGGTGCGGCTGCGTCCGATTTTGATGACCACGGTCATGCTCGTCGCGGCCATGATTCCGATGGCCATGGGGCAAGGGCCTGGCGCGGCGTCGCGGGCCGGTATGGCGAAGGTCATTCTCGGCGGACAAGTGCTCTCGCTCTTGCTCACGTTGCTGCTGACTCCGGTCGCTTACTCGTTGTGGGACGATCTCACGAGTTTCGTTCGTCGCTGGGGCATTCGATTCGGATTGCTTGCCGACCGTTCCCAGCCGGCGGCGGAGCCGGTACTCGAACCATCGCACGCGGTGGCAGTTCGTTAGGCGCTTCAATCGACGACGCCCAATCCTGATAAAACTCTCGTTGAGCCGACGGATCGGGAAAAGTTTACCGATCTTGCGGCCGGCGGCGAGTTGCTGCGCGATTTTGAAGCCGGCCGTCGACTCTAGCGACCGGCCGGCTCGCAACGTAGGATAGTGGCGTTTCCAAGCTTTCCGGCGTGGTCTTCGCGTCTGCAAGCTTGCCGGAATTTCACGCCCGCCCAAGGCATCGCACAGCTAGAGATCAATGAGCAACACCATTGCCCTGGTTCTTGGCGGCGGTCGCGGTACGCGACTGCTCCCGTTGACGAAGTTTCGCTCCAAGCCGGCCGTTCCGCTGGCGGGCAAGTACCGGCTGATCGACATTCCGCTGTCGAACTGCATCAACAGCGGCATGAACCGCATCTACGTGCTCACGCAGTTCATGAGCGTGAGTCTCCATCGGCACATTCGCCGCACGTACAACTTCGACGCCTTCAGCGACGGCTTCGTCGAAATCCTCGCCGCGCAGCAGACCAACGATAAGGAAATTTGGTACCAAGGGACGGCCGACGCCGTTCGACAGCACATTCGCTATCTGCAGCAGCCGGGCATCGACTACGTGCTGATTCTCTCGGGCGATCAGTTGTATCACATGAATTACAACTTGATGCTCGAGACGCACAAGAAGGCGAAGGCCGACGTGACGATCGCCGCGCTGCCGGTCGACGCGAAGCAGGCCGCGGGCTTCGGCATCATGCGGCTCGACGACGACGGCCGAGTACAAGGCTTTCTCGAAAAGCCGAAGACGCAGGAAGAACTCAAAATCGTCCGCACTGATCCGGCTTGGATCGACGCGCGCGGCATCGAAAGCCGCGGCCGCGACCTGCTGGCGAGCATGGGCATTTACATTTTCAACCGCGATGTCTTGGTCGACGTGTTGACGAAGACCAACTATGCGGACTTCGGCAAAGAGGTGTTTCCGGCGTCTATTCGCACCCGCAAAGTACAAGTGCATCTGTTCGACGGCTACTGGGAAGACATCGGCACGATCCAATCGTTCTTCGAAGCGAACTTAGCGCTGGCCCAGCCGAACCCGCCGTTTGATTTCATGTCGTCCGATTCGCCGATCTTTACACGGTCGCGTTCGCTCGCGCCGTCTCGCATCGGCGGAGCTTCGATCAAGAACAGCCTCATCGCCGACGGATGCCAGATCGAAGACGGCGCGGTGATTGAAAACAGCGTCATCGGACTGCGTTGCAAAATCGGCAAGAACGTGCAGATTCGCAACACGGTGGTGATGGGGCACGACTTCTTTCAAGAGCCTGCCGAAATCGCGGCTGATCTCGCACGAGGCGTGCCGCCGCTGGGCATCGGCGAAGGCACCGTGATCGATCGAGCCATCGTCGATAAGAACTGCCGCATCGGCCGCAACGTCCGTATCGTAAACACCGAAGGCGTGAAGGAGCGCGCCGACGACGGCACGGCCGCCATTTGCGAAGGCATCACTTGCGTGGTGAAAGAAGCCGTGATGAACGACGGGTGGCGGTTGATGTAGTTTGCAATCCCCGGCGGCACTGGCAACGCATAACGAGCACAACGATCCGTCTGCGAGGAGTTCGGGAAATGAGTGAAGGTACCGCACCGGCCCCCACGGCGACCAAGCGCATCCTGCTGGTCGACGACGATTACGAGATCATCGAATCGCTTCGCATGTTGCTCGAAGCCAAGGGCTACTCGATTCTCATTGCCCGCGACGGCAACCAAGGCTTGGCGATGGCCGAGCGCGAAGACCCGGACTTGATGATTCTCGACATGATGATGCCGAAGCGGAGCGGCTTCTTGGTGCTGGAGAAGCTGCGCCGCTCGCGGCCGGTGCCGATGAAGATCATCATGATCACGGCCAACGAAGGCTCGCGTCATAAAGCCTACGCGGAAATGCTGGGCGTGGACGACTACATCCGCAAGCCGTTTGCGATGGACCGGTTGCTCGAGAGCGTTGAGCGATTGGTCGGCAAGGCGAAGTAGACTGATGCCGCCGCCGACGGGGCACTTACGAGAGCTTGTCGATATCTTCGTGGTAATGACAGCGCACCACGTGCTCTGAACCGAGTTCGACCGGCCGCAACTCCGGAAGCTCCGCACGGCACCGCTCCGGTTTGCCCAGCAAAGCGTAAAGCGGGCAGCGCGGATGGAAGGCGCAGCCGGTCGGCACGTTAATCGGCGACGGAATCTCGTCGTCGGCCGCCGTCACCCGGTTGCGGCGCTTCGTCGGATCGGGAAGCGGAATCGCCGATAACAACACGCGCGTATAGGGATGCCGGGGCTTGTCGTAGAGCTCAGCCGTCGGCGCCTGTTCGACGATTCGCCCCAGGTACATCACCGCCACTTGTTTGCTGATGTGCCGCACCGCGCCGAGATCATGGCTAATCATCAGGTAGCTCAGACCGTGCGAGCGTTGCAGGTCTTGCAGCAGGTTGATCACTTGAGCGCGAACGGAAACATCGAGCGCGCTGGTAGGTTCGTCGCACACGATGAACGAAGGCTTGAGCGCCAAGGCCCGCGCGATGCCGATTCGCTGACGTTGCCCGCCGCTAAATTCGTGCGGATAGCGATACTGGGCATCCGGCGGCATACCGACCTGTTCCAGAAGCTTGCCGACGCGCTCGCGCAGCTCATGGCCGCTCGGCTTCCGTTTCGCGGCGCCGGCTTCCGCTAAGCCGTGAATGCGAAACGGTTCGGCGATCGCGCTGCCGACCGTCATGCGCGGATTCAGCGATCCGTAAGGATCTTGAAAGATGATCTGCATCTTCGGCCGCAACGCGTGGAGTGCGTTTCTCGGCAGAGCGAGGATGTTCTCCTCGTTGAAGACCACCTCGCCGCCGGTTGCCGGCGTAAGCCGCAGCACCGTCCGGCCGACCGTGGTCTTGCCGCAGCCGCTTTCGCCGACCAGCCCCAGGGTTTCACCGCGGCGAAGCGTGAAGCTCACGTCGTCGACGGCCTTCACCCATTGCCGCACTCGCGCGAAGATGCCGCGCCGCACAGGGAAGAACTTCTGCAGATTGCGTACGACGAGCAGCGGTTCGGGCCCGGAAGCTGCGACCTTGGAGCCGGCATCATTATTAGCCGTCGCGATATCAGAAATCATACGACACCTCCCGCACTTGAGCCCTGTGCGGCGAGCCCGGGCGTCGCATGATGCACGAAGTTGACGTCCTTGCCGGCCGCGAGGTCGGCCGCGAACCAACAGGCCGATTTATGGCCGGGTTCGATTTCGACCAGCGGGGGATCTTCCGCGCATTTCGCGACCGCCCAAGGGCAGCGAGTGCGAAATCGGCAGCCGTTGGGAAACTTCGTCGGCGAGGGAACGTTGCCCGGAATCTCCTGCAATCGCTCCTCACTACGGTCGACCCGCGGCAAGCTCTTGAATAGCCCGACGGTGTACGGATGCAGTGGCCGAGCAAAAATCGAACGGACGTCTCCCTGCTCGACGACGCGGCCTGCATACATCACGACGACGTCGTCGGCCGTCTCCGCGACGACTCCCAAATCGTGCGTAATGAGCAGCACGGCAGTTCCGTGCTTCTCTCGCATCTGCCGCAGCAGTTCTAAGATTCGGGCCTGAATCGTGACGTCGAGGGCCGTCGTCGGTTCGTCGGCGATAATGAGTTTCGGGTTGCACGAGAGGGCCATCGCAATCATGGCCCGCTGCTTCATGCCGCCGGAAAGTTCGTGAGGGTACTGGTCGATGCGCCGCTCGGGCTCGCTCATACGAACTTCCGTGAGCAGGCGAATGACTTCGCTGCGTTCCTGCGATTTCGGCAGCTTGCGATGGATGCGGATTGCCTCGCCGATTTGCTCGCCGATCGTAAAGACCGGGTTCAGGCTCGTGGCAGGCTCTTGAAAGATCATCGCCGCCTGACCGCCGCGAACCGGCTGCATCTCCTTCGGCGAGAGCGGCACGAGGTCGCGCCCTTCGAGCAGAATCTGGCCGGAAACGATCTCGCCCGGCGGCATCGGGATCAGCTTTAAGATGCTGAGCGAAGTGACCGTTTTGCCGCAGCCGCTTTCGCCGACGACAGCCAAAGTTCGGCCGCGCGAGAGCGAAAACGACACGCCGTCAACGGCCTTCGCCGTGCCGTGCTCGGTGTGGAAGTAGGTCCGCAGATCGCGGATTTCGAGAATAGGAACGTCGGGCAAAGCGGAGTCTCGCTGCATCCGTGGTCTTGAAGGCTACGCAGTGTCTTAAAAGGCTGCACAGCGTCGCAACTCGTTATTGCTTATAGCGTTACGATTGTATGGCGACTGCTGCATCCTGGTCAACCTCGAGAGGCCGGCCAAATCGTCGACCCTACCGACCAAGCGGAGTTTGACGGTTGTACTCAATTTAGCGACGCCGGCAAACCGATGACGAAATAGCCGCCGGTTTTTCGGCGACGCGACGAATTGTTGCGCCGCCGGCCTTGCGATTGGCGTCGTTGCTTTGCGCATCGACGGCACGGTGCGACCGCGCGGCGTCAATTGGGGGAACAACATGAATTCGCTCGTTTCGCGACGCATTGTCATCGCGTCGCTGCCCGCCATTGCGTTGGCGGCATCCTTGGGCTGCTGCTGCCAACGTAAGGGGCTCGTGCTTCGCGGCGATTGGTCGCTCGAACTTAATCGCGTGCCGCACATGCGCTCCAATGGCCCGACCTATAGCGGCGATTGCGCCGCGCCGGCCGGGTGCACTTCAACGAGTTGCACCTGCGGGCAGTGCCTGAGCGCGGCGGATTCCGGCGCCGAGTACTACGAAAGTTACGCCGATGGTTCGGGATATGGACACGGTGGAATGCTGCCTGGCCGCGTCGGGCACGGCGGCTTCGAAGGCGGAGCCGGCCACGAATCGCTGCAAGATCCGACGCCGCCGGCCCTGGCCCGATTTCATCCCGTACCGACGCGACCGGTGTTCGAGCCGCAGGCCGTTGCGTATGCACCCGAGATCGGCGCGCCGGCCGTTCCGCGTCTCGAACAACTTCCGCATCCTCAGGCCGGTTCCGGTCGCCGCAGCAGTCCGCAAAGCCGCGATGTTCAGCGGGCGACGGAGGAATTTGGAGCCGTCGAGGCAGAGCCGGCAGAGGCACAGTTCGCCCAACAGGATTCCGCTCAGCAGAATTCATTGATCCAACAGGCGTCTTATAGCTCGCCGGCGGATAGCTCTGACTCGTCGAATAGCAGGCGATTTACGACGGCACCGCAGAAGAACTCCGTGACTTGGAAAGTCGCTCGCCGACGGGCTTAGTTCTTCGACGGTACTTTAGCGGAACTCGCCGCTTTTAATCGCTTGTGCGGCTTGTCGTTGCGACGGCCGGCAAACCGCATTTCCCGCATTTTCGCACTCTCCGGCAGGTAAGTTGGGAACTCTGTGCGGGCGTTCCACAGCCGGTTGAAGGGGCCTTTTCCAGCGGGCCGATGAAACGTCCTGGCCGACATGCTATCGCCGCTCCGGGGACAGATTGCGCACCCGGCGGCAAGCGCATGGTCGCCCACGTTCCTCAGACACTCACCGCGACGAGCTATCCATGCCCGTGCCCTCCTCACGCCTCGTCTCGTGCTTGCGAACCGCGGCGGCGGTCGTCGCGATGCTCGGATGCCTTGAGACGCTGGTCGTCGGTTCGGCCGCCGGTTCCGAATTGCGCATGACTCCGCTGGTGCGGGCCGTTCAAGGGGCTCGCCCTTCGATCGTCAACATCCACGGCGAAAAAATCGTCGGCGGCGACGTGAACTCGCAGGTGCCCGGCGACCGACGCCGCGTCAACGGAATGGGGACCGGCGTCGTTATCGATGAGCGCGGTTACATCATTACCAATCATCACGTCGTCGACGGCGTGAAAAAGATTCTCGTCACCACGCACGACGAACAGACCTATATCGCCGCGCTCGTCTCGCATGATCCGAAGACGGACTTGGCCGTCATCAAGATCGACGTCGGCGACGTACTTCCGGTCATCAAGATCGGCGTCTCGTCCGACCTCATGCCTGGCGAAACGGTCATCGCCGTCGGCAACGCGTTCGGCTACGAACACACCGTCACGCAGGGCATCATCAGCGCGCTGCACCGCTCCGTGCAAGTGAGCGATACGCAAAGCTACGAAGATCTCATCCAAACCGACGCCAGCATCAATCCGGGCAACTCCGGCGGCCCGCTGTTGAACATCGACGGCGAAATGATCGGCATCAACGTCGCCGTTCGGGCTGGCGCCCAAGGCATCGGCTTCGCAATCCCCGTCGACAACGCGCTGACGGTGGCCACGGAACTTTTGAGCACGCGACGTCTCGACCGCACTTGGCACGGCCTGGTCGTTGATAACTCCAAGCCGAGCATTGACGGTGCGCTCGTCAAGGAAGTCCTTGCCGAAAGTCCGGCGGCACGTATCGGCCTTCGACCAGGCGACGTTATCAAATCGATCGCCTCCAAGCCCATCGCTCGCGTGCTCGATATCGAACGAGCCCTGCTCGGCAAACAGCCCGGCGTGTCGGTGCCGCTGATCATCGAACGCGACGCCAAAACCGAAACGTTCGACCTAACGGTTGCTTCGGTGCCCGACCGGATTCGTCCGGTCGTTGATGTGGCGACTTCGACGGATCGCGCGTGGAACATTCTCGGCATGAAGCTCGAAACCGTGCCGCAACGGCAGTTCGCTTCTTATCGTACTCGCTATCGCGGCGGCCTCGTCGTGACGGAAGTTCGCCAGGATGGACCTGCGGCCAAGCAGGGAATCCGCCGCGGCGACATCCTCGTCGGCATGCACATCTGGGAAACCATCACGGCCGACAACGTGAGCTACATCCTCGATCGGCCCGACTTCGCCACGCTCGAACCGGTGAAGTTCTACATCGTACGCGGCACGGAAACGCTCTACGGCCACATGTCGGTGGCGCGCAATACGCAGTAGTTCTTGCGCCGATTTTCGTTGAGTTCATCGACGGGCGGCCAATTGCGTGAAATCGCTTCCTCGTCGACAACTGCCGCGGCACTGTCGAATCTCGCGCCTCGTCCTATAATAGCCCACAGTCGTTTGGCGTAGGGGCGAAGTATCGTGCGTTTGAGATATTGCTAATGTCCGGTGCGCTTGAGTTTGCCGCGGCCCTCTCCAGGTCCGCCGATCCGGCCGCGGCGGTCGCCGAGTGCGTCGAAGAGATTCGCAGCCGGATCACAGGGCCGATCGATTTCGCCGTCGCGTTCTATTCTCATCGCTATGGAGATGCCGTCGCTAAGCTTGCCGCTCAATTGAACGATGCCCTTTCGCCGGGCGTGCTCTTGAGTTGCACCGGAGAGTCGATCGTCGGCGGCCAATACGAAATTGAGGATGCCCCGGCGCTCAGTGTTTGGGCGGCGTCACTGCTCGGCGTGAGCGTTACTCCGCTACGGCTGGAGTTTCAAAAGACGCCGGAAGGTCCGACGATCACTGGTTGGCCCGACGTCCTCGCAGGCCCTTGGCCTAGCGGAGCGACCCTGGTCGTGCTCGGCGAACCGTATAGCTTTCCGGCCGACTGGCTACTGGAGCGACTCAATACCGATCGTCCCGGC
>JAFLCO010000029.1 GCA_017303535.1 Planctomycetota bacterium | reverse complement strand
CGTCGGAATAGTAACTGTACCGTGTCACGCCGTCTGCCGCCTGCTTGGTGCGCCGGTTCAGTGCGTCGTACGCGTACGCGCTGCCGTCGGAGAGCGAGGTCAAGCGATTCCAAGCGTCGTACGTTGCGGTGAAGGCGGATTGCGGCGTTGCGGGCTTAGGAGCCGTCGTCATGTTGCCGGCGCGATCGTAGCCCGGCGTCGCCCAATTCTCGCCGTAGATCCGCGTGAGCGCCGTGATTTCATTGGCCCGGTTGCTCGCGCGGCGTTGGTCAAGGTTTTGCGTTGGGTCGGCCGCATCGGTTTGCAAGAAGCCCGACCAGCTGCCGGTCGCGTCGAGCCGCCATTGCTGGGCGAAGCGCATGCCGTCGATCGTGGTATCGCCGCCGGTCAGATTGCCCCGGCTCATGTCGATGAGCCGCTGCAAGCCGTCGTACGAATAAAGTTCATCATTCCCTGCGGCGAGCGTTTCGCGTCGCCATAGGCGACTGCCGTCACGATTGTAGCCGTATTGCAATTGCTCAACGGTCGACGAAGCGTTGGTCCAAAGACAGTCGATCATCCGTCCGAAGCGATCCAGGCCCGCATACGGATTTGCCGGATCGCCGCCGCCGATGAGCGTCCAAGTCAATTGTGGCTCGGGACAAAAACTCGTCACGAAGCTCGTCAGCCCGAGATACGTGTAGGCGACCCTCGCGACGCTCCCGGCGTCGTCCAGGCTCTCGATCCGCGAAAGCCGATCATCGTCACCACTGGACGTCCCGTAGTCGTAGGTCAGGACGCGGCCGTTGGGATAGGTGAACGTCGTCGGTCGGGCGGTATTGGCCGAGCCATCGGCGTAGCCGTATTGGACCTTGGCCGTGCTCGCCGTGATCACGGCTCCGTCGTGCGCCTGGTACTGCGTCGCCAGTTGTCGGAACCCGTTGTGCTGGTTTTGCACTTGATTGACGACGGTCGTCCCGTTCGTGTCGGCGTAGCTCGTCAACTGATACGGCAAGCCGCGAACGTCGTAGCTGCGCCCCAAGCGGCGTACGGTGTCGTCGATGCCCGCGCCGAGAACGTTGACGACGTCGTCTGTCACGCGACCGAGCAGGTCGTAACGGTATTCGTGAACCGTACCGTTCTGGTCGGTCATTCGCACGACCTGTCCTTGTCGGTTGTAACTCTGCGTCACTTGATCGGCTCCTCCGACGGAGTCGGGATATACCACTGCCGCAAGCAGCGCGTTGCTCGCAATTGTCGAATCGACAAGCGTCGTGCCGTAAACGTAGCGCGTCGTCTGGTCGCCGGTCGTCGGATTCACGGCCGTCAGGCCCACGACGTTGCCATCTCCATTATAGGCGTAGCGCACAGTCACGTCCGCGTCATTACCGGGGCAGCCGCCGGTATAGTTGCCGATCCGACTCAGGACTTTTCCGAGCGCGTTGAAGGTCTGCCGCGACTCGACACCCATCGGATCAATGAACTGGAAACGGATCCCCGCAGCGTCGTAGCCATAGGTGGTGACGAGGATTTCGTCACTCCGCGCCGGAACCGTCGCCGGACGAGTGAAGGCGACATTTCCGTTGGTGCCGTAGTCCGCATCGGCAACGATCCGACTAATGCCGTCGAACCACGCGGCCGTATAGCTGACTCGCGACAACGGTTGCGTGCCCGAATAGGGGAAATTGAGTACCCCGTTGCCGGCGGCATTATGGAACCGCTGAAAGGAAGCGACCTGCAGTCGGTTGCCGGCATCGTCGAAGGCGGCGATCCATTGCTCGAAAATCTTATTGCTGGAAGTGATTTGGCCGACGTCGGCGTATGGCTCCGTGCCGCCGCCGGTGTAGTAGCCTCGATACTCGGCATACTTGCGAGCCTGGCCGTCGAACATTGATTTAACGAACAATTGCGAACCGGCGGGGAGGCTTTTGATGAGGTTGCCGGCTTCGTCGTACCAGTTGTTGTCGACCAGCGCATTGCCCAGCGCCCCGTTATTCGGATTCACCGAATAACGCTTGGCTTGATAAATGCGGCCTTGATCGTCGTAAAAGGTTTGAGAGCGACCGAGCAACTGCCCGTTCTCGGTGTCGTTGAGTTGATCGACCTGGACGATTCGATCGAGATTATCGTAGGTCAATTCCAAAAAGAATTCCAACTCGCCGTCGACGCTGGTGCGGCGATCGCGCCAGTCGTAACCGAAATCCGTGACCCGATCGTTCGTGCCCGAGGCATCGACGAATTGCGTTTGTTCGGTCAGATTACCGTCGCCGCCGGCCGTACCTCCGTCATAGACTTGTCCCGTCACTTGCACGAGATTGTTGCCGAAGGCTCCGCCGCCGGTCGGGTCGGCGACGGTCGCTCCGCAATCTTCCGTCCCCACGTACCGACCGGTCTCCAGGCCGCGCGGATCGAACGTAAGACGCGTGATCGTGCCGCCGGGCGTGGCCGTACGATTGCGGCGATTCATCACGTCGTAGCCGAATTGCGTTTCGTCGTAGTTCACGCCGTTTTGACCGGAGCCGGCCGCGGGAATCGTATGGTAGGCGCGCTCGGCGATCAGTTGATCGGCGTCGTTGTAAACTCTTTGCGTCCAGTGCGTCCAACTGGATTGCGGAAAGCAATCCGCCTGCGACAGCCGGCCGTCGGTCACGGCCCGCTCCGCTTGGATTGCATCGACGACTCGGCCCGAATGATCCAAGCGGTTGAGCGACACGGGATTCACGAGCGTGAATCGGCGATAGCCGCTCGTGCCGGTTGCATATCCTTGCGCCGTCCAAATCTGATGTTCGGCGTCGCGATAGACCGTCCAAACGGCCGTGCGGACGTCGACGCCGTTTACGGGATGTCGTGGTCCAAGGGCCTGCGTCGTGCGCCCCAAGTCGTCGACTTCGTAATCGGTGACCAGATTCAGCGGCGGCAAGAGCGTGGACGGACGCGACCAGCCCGAGGGGAGACCGAGCAGCGCAGGATTCACGTCCTCGACCATCTGCACGCGACCGCCTGTCGGCACGTCGTAGGTGAAGTTGTCGATGAAACCGCGCGGCCCTTGCTCCCAAACCATGTTGCCGTACAGGTCGTACTGTTCTTGCTGGACGGCCGACGTCCCCGAACCGTTTTGATCGGTCGGAATCGCGGGTAGTGTTTTGGCTTGTTGGAGCGCTTGCACGGTCGCGAAATGCCAGAGATAGGCGTACGAGGTCGTGACGGGGTGCGTGCCGCCGTCCGCTTCGTCGGTATAAACGGTTGCTTGAGCGACGGGGAACACGGTCACCGGCGGCGCAGCGGGATCGTCATCCGTGTTGCTCCGCTGAAAGTAGCTCGTTTCGGACAATAGGATCGGCGCACCGTTACGGCCGCGCTGAACTTTTTGCGACGCTTCGTAGCCGGCGGCTCCGCCGGGAGTGGTCGGCGTGGCGGTGGTCGTCATGTAGTAATCCGTGACGAAAACCTTGCCGCTGTTGGCTTTGACGATCGTCGTCGGGCCGCCTAGGTCCGGCTGCGCCTCGTTGTACCCCTGCACGGCCGAAGGGAGCGCTCGCAAAACGACCGTCGCCAAAATCTCGTCATACTGACGATATTCGATCCAACTGTCGGAGCCGCTCCGCAGCTCGGCCAGCATCACCTGGCCGATGTGATTGGTGAAGACGATGTTTTGATTGCCGTCGGGAAGCGTCTCGACGGTCTTTTGCTGCCAACTGTTGTAACCCTCGGCGTTGCCGCTGGTGGTATAGCCGAATTGATACCTGCGCGTCCCGGCGGCTACGGATTCGGCGACGACGCGCTGTTGATCGTCGTATTGATAGAAATAGTCGGCATACTGAGCAACTTGGGCATCGGTGGCCGCCAGCGGATCGGCGACGGCGGCCGACAATCGGCGAAAGGCCTCCGGTTCCAAAACGTACTTGAGCCCATGTGCGAAGCCGGTGCCTCCGGCCGAATCCAAGTAATAGCGATAGTAGTAGGTTTCCAGTTCGGTCCAGTCGCCGGCGCCGTCCGGCGCTTGATGCACGGCCGTTTGCAGATCGCCGACGGCTCCGAAGCTCGAACTGGAGCCGTAGTAAGTGAAAACGGCTCGCCGAATGTAATCCCACCCGGAGTCATTGACGTTGCGGCGCAGCGTCACGGCGCCGATGCGCCCTGCGTTTTCATCCGGCGACGGCAAGTAGTCGTACAAGAACGACTCGACGGTCGTTACACCCTCCGGATCGGTATAACTTCGCTGCATCTCCGCGACCGGGCTCGATGCGTTGGGATAGTTTAGCGTCACCGACTGGCCGCCGGGCGAAAGCACTTGAGCAAGCATGCCCGGCGGATTATCCGTCTGATCGAAATCGAAAAAGACCCAAACATTGCCGTCCGGTTGGGTCAATTGAAACTTTCCCTGCGAAGGGAGTTGGGTGAGCGTTTGCAAGGCGCCGAACGCTGCTACGTATTCGCCACCGACCAATTCAAACCAATACGACAAACGCGGAGAGATCACCACCTGAATTTCAGAACCGTTGCCGTTCAGATCCACCAAATAGGCTGATTGACGGAACATCCAGTTGTAGCCGTTGCCGTAGTCGACGCTGGTTGGTTGCCCGCCGACACGTAGTTGATTGCAATAAGTCCGCTGGTGTCCCCATACCATGCCAAATCCCGGGCTGTTCACATCCGTCACCGACATCTGGATTTCACCGTTGGCGTACCGTACGGGGCCTCCGCTAGTTTGGCCGTTTCCTGCGCACTGGCACTTGCAGTCGCCCGGTGGACAGGTGCACTTCTTGGGATCCGTGGGGGGAGTCGTTCCCTGCTCACCGGTGCCGCTGGAATTCAAGGTGTTGAATAACGGAGCCATGCTTATTCCTCGATGCGTGTGAGTTCAAGGATGCAGAGAATCAAGAATCGATTTGCGCCCGACAATTCACCGACATGGCGGAGTAGACATTGCAACACAGACGTGGTGCGGCAAAGTACAGACGTGACGGATGAGCGATCGGCGAACCGTCACGAAGAGTTCGCCCGAGACAATCCATTTTGAGCGACGACATCGGGTCACCTTCCATGCCGAGTAGAATTCCGCTTCGGAATTCGCCCGCCGATTCCACGTCCGAAAGTAAAACTGCCCCAAGACGCAAGAGCACGATATCGATGCGCGCCGCGGATCGCAAGAAACGTGTGCAGAAAATTTCGTGACGCAGAAATAAAACATTAAAGCCTTTGAATATTCGGACATGATGAAAAACCACTATGCGATTCGTTAAGCGAGCAACGATGTCGTCTCTATCGTCGCCGGCGTGACGACGAGTTGTTTCAAACGCGATGCGTTGGATAGCGCGACGGGAATTGTTTCGCTTGCGGCGCGAACGTATGATCCTTCATCCGCGCCATCGACGACTCACTGTCACGCCCCTTGTCGACGACATCCTTGTTCATGCATCAGTCGTTTCATCCGCGGAATGAACGCTCGCAAGTCGGGACGATGCGAGCCGCCGCGATCACGTTGGTGCAAGTTTGTCCGAGCATCCATCGAGAATGCGGCGTCGGCAATTTTGCTCGCAACTGCGCCGCGGCCTTGGCGGACGTCGGGGTCGACGTCTCGACCGTCGCCGATTTTCCCGACGATTTGCAAGCGGATCTGTTGATCCAACACGAATACGCGCTCTTTAACGCGGATTTGCTCCGCGCGCGGCTGACGAGGCATCAAGGACGGGCATTTCTCTTCGCCCATAGCCCGCACGCGGACCGCGTTTTCGGCAATTGCGTCGATGGTTTCATTACGCTGTGCGACGGCATGACGGAGGCCGGAGCGCGGACGCTCGTGCTGCCGCATCCGGGCTGGCAAAGCTCGCCGCCGGCAGATCGCCACGCACTGAAAGCACGCTATCAGTGGGGTCATTATCGGTGCGTCGTCGGAACCAACGGCTTTATCAGCCCGTCGCGGCAATTCGACGAAGTCGCCCGGCGTTTCCTGCCGTTCGCCGAGCAAGAAAACGTTCTCGTCCAAGTCATCGGCACGCGACATCACTCCCACGACAATCGTCCCGGCTACCGTGACCAGGAACGGCGACTCCGCGCCTTGGCGGATGCCTATCCGCAAAATCTGGCCCTAGAGTTCAGGTTTCTTGACCAGGAAGAACTCCATCGTCGCCTCCAGGCTTGCGATTTAACGTGGTGTTGGACGGCGACCCCCTCGGGGCCGTACGGCAGCGGTACCTGTGCCGATCAATACGGCAGCGGCACACGACTGGTCGTCGTTCGCAAGCGGCAGCACGCGCACGTACTTGCGCTGCCGAACGTCGTCGTCGCCCCCGACGACCTGGATGGATTCGTGGAGATTCTAAAAGCGGAGGCGTTACAATCCTCGTTCCCGCGCCACGATCCTTCGCCGCTCTCCTGGCAGACGTTTTCCGAGCGCTTGCTTAACTTCATCGTGACTTGCCCGCCACGCACGGCCTTACCTTCCGTGCACGACACTCGCAACGACGCCGACGCTACGGCTCCGCAACCGTCGCGCCTCGACAGTACAGTGCCGCGATTGACGATGCAGACGGCCGCGCGAGCAGCGGAGCAGCACCTCGCGACCATCAAGCCGTATCCGGGGAGTTTCTCCGGCCAGGGAATCGTGACCTGCGCCGGAGGCGTTCGCTATCTGACTTGCGCATGGGTGTTACTACGAACTCTACGACGACTCGGTTGCACGCTGCCGGTCGAGGTATGGTGCTACGCGCGCGAAGTCGATCCCGGCTGGGCGGAACTCGCCAAGAGCTTCAACGCCGTCGTTCGCGTACTACCCGAGGAATCGCTTGACGCCGATCCCCGATGGTCCGGTTGGCGATTGAAACCGGCGGCCGTTCTACACTCTTCCTTTCATGAAGTTCTGTATTTGGACGCCGACAACGTCCCCGTGCGCGATCCGACGGAATTGTTCACGGAACCCGAATATCTGGCTCACGGCACGATCTTTTGGCCCGACGCCGGCAAGGTGCAGCGCGGCTCCGATCAATGGTCGATCTTCGGTGTGCCGTATCGCGATGAATCCGAAGTCGAAAGCGGCCAAATCCTGGTCGATAAGGCCGTCGCGTGGAAGGCGCTCAACTTATGTGATTGGTACAACAAGCATGCGGAATTCTTCTATCGCTACTGCTACGGCGATAAAGACACGTTTCGTTTCGCTTGGCGAAAGGCAGGCATTCCCTACGCGATGCCCCCGTTCCCGGCTGAGGAACATCCGCACTTCCTGGTGCAGCAGGACTTCGCCGGGCACGCGCTGTATCAGCATCGCTGCCGGGACAAGTGGCGACTGTCGGGAAATCGCCGGCTTCCCGGTTTCCTATTCGAGGAACAATGCTTGGCGGATGTGGCGGAGCTGCGCTCACGATGGTCTCCGAAAAGTCGACTGGGAGAACGCGTTCCCGCCGACCAAGAAATCTTTGAGCGCTTAGCGGGCAGGACGTTTCACCTCATGCGCATCGGCCGCTCCGCTTGGAAAATCACGCTCGGAGACTCCGGTCAAGTCACGGCTGGCTGGACCGCCAATACGACGATGTGGAACGTATCTGGCGGCGAATTGATCTTCGCTTCGGCAGAGGGAGACCCGACGTACCGGTTGACGCGCCGCGCCGACGGCGTTTGGGAAGGCGGCAGCCGCATGCCGATTCGACTGATCCCCGTCGCCTAAATTGCGGTCACCGTCTCATGCCGACGCCTTCGCTACCGTTGATCTTTCTCCTAACGCCGCAACACACGGGTACGCACTTCGCGCGCATGCTGTTGGAAACGCATTCGCTGATCAGCTTCGGAATTCCCGAAAGCCGACGTATCGATTGTGATCTTCGCCCCGATTATCTCCTGAAAGGGAACGGAATCGGTCCCGACGGCCCGGAGAATGAACGCATGCTGGATGATTTCGCTGTCGAGCATTTTCACGGCAGAATGGACTGCGAAGCATTCTTGCAGCGGATCCGTTACGGCCTGTCGTTGCGTACTCAAATCACCGGCAATCGAACCGCTTATGAAGAATTGGCCCGAATCGCCGTCAAGGATTTCCGCATACTCGGCCTCGAACTTTCCGCGAAGAGCCCGTCTTACCTCTTATTTCACGGTCATTGCGGACCCAAGTACCTCGCGGCCTCTTTCGCGTCGGCACCCTACAAGTTCGTCGTGACGTTGCGTCACCCCTTGTTGGCCGTGATTTCGGCGCTGCGGCGCACGAATGACCCGGAGGTCGCCCACAATATCCTTTGCGGCTTGGACTTGGTATTGCGCATTCCCCAGGCGCACTTCGTGTGCGTGGATTTACTCGATCGCCGCCGCGATGCGGCTCTCGACGTCTTTCCCTTTTTGGGACTGGAGCCGGAAGACGTGACGCGGCGTTTTGTGGAATTGGCGCCGCCAATCAATCGTACGATCGACGCCGGACAAAGGCCCGCCGCCATCGAGGAAACCGAACGGGTCGGCGCCGATCTCGGCGCTCTGGAGCAATTGCGAACCGCGCGCCGAATGTTGATCGAGGAGGGGCGCATTGCGCCGATTCTGGAACCGTGGCGGCGGGTCGCCTTTAAGTTGCAACTTCCCGCGCGACTACGTCGGTTCGGTTACGATCTCTAGGGTGATTCCCGCGGCGCGGACGGAACTTATGAGAACCGTGTTTGCCCCCCTGGGAGACGAGTTCCAAAGCGTCATCGTCGCCGGCCTGTTCTCGGCGAACGCACCGCTGCCACAGAATCCTTTGGGGCTGGGAAGCGAAAAGCGCCTCGAACTCGACGATCTGCGGCGCTACGAATACATGGCCGCATGGTATGAGACGATCAAGAATTGCGGTTGGTACGCGGTGATTCTGCATGACGGCTTAAGCCCCGCCTTCATCGAGAAATTCGAAACGCCGCGGATCCGCTTCGCCTATTATCCGACTGACGCCGAAACCGTTCCCGCTTGGCCCACGCAATTCCCGCCGCACGAACGCCGGTTTTTCGCCGCGCGCGCATTTCTCAAGCATCACACGAACGTCCGCTTCGCACTCCTGACGGACATCAACCACGGCGGCATTCTCGTGAAAGCCGATCCGCTGGACTTCTTTCATGCTTGTCACGGCAACGCACCGTCGGGAACTCCGGCGTTCGAGGAACTCGTCTTCGTTTCGGAAGAAAACGATCCCATGGGGATCGACGGGCGGTTGCGTCCGTTTTGGCGCGAACATACGGCTCCCTGCGATCCTAAGTATCGCCGCCTCTTCTTATCGTTGTCATACCCGCAAAGCCTCTGCGTCGGCATCTGGGGAGCCGGCCGCGCAACGGCGCTCGCGATACTGAACGAATTGGTCGAGGGGCTTGTTCAAGAACGTGAATCCGGCCGCCGCATCGTGGTCCCGATCGATCAGGTGGTGTTTGCGTACCTACTCTTGACGCGGTTTCGAGAACGCATGGTGAACTTCTACAGCTGCGCGCCGCACCTCTGGTATCGCGGACAGATATCGCGATTGGATGCTCGCCCCTATGCCTGGTTTCGCCGCCCCACGACCGCTCCGCTCTTGATTAGCGATCTCGGACTTGTGCCGCCGGAACTTCGCGAGCGGAACGACGTGTTGCGGCACCGAGCCGCCGCCTTTTATTGCCCCATCGCTCGCGCACCGCAGCTCTCGCAACATGATCTGCGTTGGTGGCGACCGGGCGATTTGATCGGCGAGGAGCCCGTGCGATATCGCCGTGAGGAAGGTCGTTAAGGTATTTAGTGTTAACCCGTTTCATTCTTACCATTACTTTCCATCGGCAGCCGCATGATTCCACGCAGCATTCATCAAGTTTGGTTCGGCGGCCTGGAGCGGGCGCCGACGAAGATCATGGCCTCGTGGCGTTCGCTGTGCGAAGCGCACGGTTGGCAATATCAGCTCTGGACGGAGTCGGAGATCAACGCCCTGCCGCTGGAGAACCGGCCGATCTATGATTGGTTTCGGGCACGGCGGGACTTGCACGGTATGTCCGACGTGGCTCGGATCGAGATCCTACGCCGTTTCGGCGGCATTTACTGCGACTGCGACTTTCAATGGGCCGGCAATCGACTGGAGGACGTGCTTCCGCTCAATACCGAGTTGCTCCTGGCCACGACCGAGAACAAGTATCCCAGCCCCGTCCAGTTCGGCATGTGGCAGAAGCGATTTCCGGGGGACGGCGCCTCGGCGCATTTCTTGGCCAACGGATTTCTGGCCGCTCCGCCGGAGAATCCGATCCTCACGCTGATGGTCCAAGGAATGGCGGAAAGCGTCGAAAACAATCGGGTCCGGATCGAGCAAGGGTTTGTGGACGCCGAAGGAAAACAGCGCCGACTCGGCTCGGCCGATTGCGTCGGTTGTTTCTTGCTGACGCTGTGTTCCCGACAACAGCCGTTCGTGCTGCTTCCCATCAAGCGGATCTTCGCTCCGCTCAGAATGCTTCAAGACGAATCTCTGCAGGAGTACCGCAAACAGTTGGTGTCGTATTACTTGGCGCGTTGGCGCGAAGCCATGTGAAGTGAAGTCGCGTTTTCGTGGAGCCCTACGACAGCAAACGGCTCCAAAAGCCTTGCGGCCGTTTGCGCGCCGCTCCCCTTCCCGGTCTACCGCACGAGTCCGAGCGTGCCTGTGTCGCATGCCATGGTCACGCGAAGCAAGCGGATTCAAGTGCCGGGGGGCACAAGGCGTCGGTCATCGCCAATAAGCAGTTCGTCGTCGATATTGCGATTCTTGAACAATTCGCGCGAAGCAAAACCCGTTTCGCGCAGATTTGGATCGGTGCGACCACGGCATCTAGCTGACGACTCGCTCTTCACTGAATCGCGACTTACGGCAGTTGTAAAATGCCCCGGAACGATTGGATTTAAGCGGTAACGCCGCCATCGCAACCCTCGTTGATGAGGCGCTACTGCGTAAGTCTATTCGCTCTAGCGAGTTGCGCAAGTTCACGTCATTGATTGAATTGCGCTTAGTTGTGTCCACGACTACACGCAATTCAATCTTTCGAGAATGTTTATGCAATGAAATTTACCGGGCGGCAGAACGCTCGAAATCCTGCGGGTTTCCGAGGACTGTCCGCCGTGAAGTTGGCTGCCGGTAGCTAATCGCGCAGAAGTCGGAGGCCGTTGAAAAGCACTAAAAGCGAAGCTCCGGTGTCTGCCGCGATTGCAGCCCAGAGTGAGGCGTGGCCGAGGATCGTTAGCACTACGAAGACTGCTTTTATGCCCAGCGAGAAGTAGATGTTTTGGCGAATGATTGCCAGTGCTTGCCGCGAATGTCGAATGAGCCAGGGAAGTTGGCTGAGGTCGTCACCCATAAGCGCAATGTCAGCCGTCTCAATTGCCGCGTCGCTACCGATTCCTCCCATTGCGATTCCTACGGTTGCACGACCCAATACTGGTGCGTCGTTGATACCGTCGCCGATCATCGCGACCTTTTCGTATCGCTGGACTAGCTTTTCCATGGCCGAAACCTTGTCGGCCGGCAGTAGTTCGGCGTGCACCTCGTCAACGCCGACTTGTCGCGCGATTGCATCCGCCGTCGGCTGGTTGTCGCCGGAAAGCATGATGAGGTGCTGGATGCCAACCTCGCGGAGCTCTGCCAAGGTCTTTGCGGCGGCGGGGCGGACCGTGTCTGCGAGCACCAGAAATCCACAAACGTGATCGGCATTGCCGATGACGACGACGCTTCGACCCTCGCCGCTTAGCTTGGTGATCTGCTCGTGCACATCCGGCGTTTCTTGACCTCGCTCTTCCAAATAGCGATGGGAGCCGATCCAGAACTCTCGGCCGTCATAGATACCGGTTGCTCCTTTGCCGGGAACTGCTTTCACTTCAGCGGCAGCTTGTCCAACGACGCCTTTTTGTTTGGCGTAATCCATGACGGCCTTCGCCAACGGGTGTGAACTCTGTGATTCCAATGCCACGGCTCGCTCCAACAAAGCGCGTTCGTCGTGGTCTTGAAATGGAACCACCGCGGTCACTTCGGGACGACCTGCGGTGAGAGTGCCCGTCTTATCAAACGCGATGGCGCGCAGATGTGCAGGCGCTTCCACGTAAGGACCGCCTTTGATGAGGATGCCGCGACGAGTCGCTCCCGCTAGCGCCGCCACGATACTGACCGGCGTGGAGATCACCAGTGCGCAAGGGCAAGCGATCACGAGTAGGACCAGTCCTCGGTAAAGCCAGCTTGTATAGTCACCCGTTATCGCCCCACCCACGATGAAAATTGCCGGAGCCGTCAGCATGACGATCGGCGTGTAATAGCGTGCAAACGTGTCAACCCATTGTTCCGAAGGTGCGCGTTTCGATTGCGCTTCACCGACCATACGAATGATATTGGCGACCGTCGTTTGATCGGCGAGCTTCGTGCTTTCCACTTCCAGTGCGGTGCTACCGTTCACGGTGCCCGCAAATACTTCCTCACCGACGGTCTTCGGCACCGGAACACTTTCGCCCGTAAGCGGCGATTGATCGACCTCGCTTGTTCCTGTGATAACGCGTCCATCCAGCGGAATGCGATCACCTGGGCGCACTACGAACTTTGTCCCGACGGTAACCTCAGCGGCCAGAACCTCTTTCGTTTCTTGCCCGGAAATCACCCTCACCTTAGGCGGCGTTAAATTCATCAACGCGGCAACTGCTCGCCGTGCACGACCGACGCTCCAAGATTCGAGAGCTAGCGAGAGGGTAAAGAGGAAGGCGACCATCGCTGCTTCGAGCCAGTCGCCCAAGTACACTGCTCCGGCGACGGCGACGACCATCAGCAAGTTCATGTCAGGTCGAAAGCGACGAATTGCGGCCCAGGCCTTCGGAAGAAAAGTCCAAACCCCGGCCAAAATGGCAGCGGAGTAAAAGGCCTTTGCTGAGATCGGAACCGCATCCATTGAGCGATTCGTCTCGCGAAAGACATCCATGAAGTTCGCAGCCGAGATGCCCTGAGTTACAAAACCGATCAACGTCATCGCGCCGCTTATCGAGACGAGCAGCATAATGCGTCTTCGGTGTCGGTCGACATCCTCGGCTTCCAAGGGCTTGCCTTCGGCGATCGGCGTCGCCTTCATTCCCGTTTTCGCAACGGCGGCCACAATCGACGCAACGCCAACCTTGGTAACTATTGCATCGGGCACGTTCATGAGTCCGTTTAGGACATCGAATGAAAGTTGGTCCGCACCGCCGACGAGCGGGCCTAGCTCTCGACGGAGGATCGTGGCTTCTTCGGCGCAATCCATGCCTTCGATCTGAAACGACTGCGTTTTCGCCATGAAATGCTCGTTAGTTGAGCGGTCGGCTACGATACTCGCTCTGATCAATCACGATACGCAACGGCCGTACGGATGATTTTGCAACAGAATCCCAAAGATGCTGCGGTCGCGCAGCTTTTGTCGTTCGCAGCGCCAAAGTCGTCACCGATCCATCGCCAAAATGGCGTACCTCGGACGCGCTGAAGAGCTTTTTGAGTGAGTCGACGATCGGGCAGGCGGTTCCATCGCAGCAAGTGCCTTCCACCGTGATGGCTACTTCGTGATCTTCAGCGCTCGCGTACGTCGCTAAGCCCAGCGTCGCTACGGCAAGCGCCCAGAAGACAGCCAAGGGATAGTCGCGAAATTGATAGGGCCTCGGCATAACGAATCTCCCAAAGTTTGCGGGGGGCGTGACTAAGAACAGCGTTCGATAGGGGCAAACATGCTTGAAGCGGACTTACGGAAACTGTTCCATTTGTAGTAAGCCTGCAACTGTCGCACCGGATGTCCAGCGAATCTCTTGGGCATCGATGTAGCCGAGGTCCGCTTCAATAAGCGTCCGTTGTGCCTGCAGCAGTCGCAGAAAGTCCGTCTGTCCTTGTTCAAACAGCCTGTTATTCAATTGGAAGACTTCACGAGCTTTGGGCAGAATCCGCGATTGATAGATGGCAACGCGCTCCGAAGCCGCCATGTATTGTCCCAACGCTTCGGCGGTTTGTTGCGACAGATCATTCTCAACACGAGACAATCCCGCGGTGGCTCGAGCGACGTCGGCTCGTGCGGCGCGGATACCGCCTTGATTGCGGTTCCACAATGGCAATGACATTGTGAATTGGCCGTAACCTTGATCGTTGCGCGGGCCTTCCACTGCATACTGATAGCCGGCCTGCACGTTGAAATTGGGCCACGGTTCAGCCATGGCGCGGCGCAACTGCACATGGGTCTTCTGAATTTCTACCGCAGCGATGGCGGCGACGGCGTTTGTGTCTACAACGCCTTGTCGAACTGCTTCTAAATCGTATCGTGTCGTTTCCGCAGAGAGGTCAAACCGTAAGGGGCCGATGTCTATGTCGGGGAGGCCGACGATCGCAGCGAGTTGCTTTCGCGATGCCGCGAGCGTTGCGAGACTTGCCTCGTGAGCAAGTTGCGCTCGATCAAGCTCAATGTCCAACAACATCGCGTCGGCTTTGTTCGATTCGCCGGCATCCCGTAGCCTTTGTCCCACATCGCGGCTGCTCGTCGCGATGCGAGACAATTCTTGAAGTACTTCCGAACGACGTTGAGCAGTTGCCGTTAGGTAGAACTGACGCCGCACGCTCGTCAGCACTTCGTAGCGAGTACGCGTAAAATCGAGTTGCGATTGTTCCACCGCGCGGAAGGCTGCCGCCTGACTGAGACGCAGCTTGCCGGCGGTAATGAAGTCTTGCCCCAGCACCCAGTTGTATTGACTTACGCTACCGGCCCACTGAGGAGAGCTGGTAAAGAAGGTTGGGTTCGGCGGTAGGCCGGCTTGCACGGCAGTTCCTTGAGCGACTCGTACTTTCGCCGCGGCCTCATGAAGTGCCGGGTTGTGCGTTTGAGCCAACAACACAAGCTCATCGAGCGAGGTTCCCTGCGGATCATTTGGCGCTCCCGGAAGCTGCGTGCCTGATTCTACCGAAACATCCGCAGGTAGCGGTTGCGGTGCAACAACCGTCTCTTCCGGCTGCAGCAGATTGTTGGGATTCTGAACCGCAAGAAATTCAAGCGTCGTTTGTTGTGCGACAACCTGATTGCCGTCGGAATGCAAACCGCCGGCGATCAGGACAGCGAGTAAGGTTAGTCGACGTACCATGACAGTAGGTCCGTGTTGGTTTTGAAGCCGCTTCGAGTTGATTAAGCCGCGATCTGTAGTTTGCCGACGGCAGCAGCGGTGACGCTGCCGTCAACAAGTCGCAACCAGCGCTTTGCACGTTCGGCCGCCGCAGCGTCGTGCGTGACCATGACGATCGTCCGACCTTCGGAATTGAGTTCGTCAAGAAAATCTAAAACGACCTTACGGCTATCCGGATCGAGATTCCCGGTAGGCTCGTCGGCAAGAATGACCTTGGGATCATTGGCCAACGTGCGTGCTAAAGCCACACGTTGCTGCTGGCCGGTACTAAGCTCACTCGGTTTGTGATCGAGACGTTCCCCTAAACCGACGCGACGCAATAGCTCTGCAGCGCGCTCGCACTGGTCTTTCTTGGAATGTCCCGCCAAGTAAAGCGGGACCTGCACGTTTTCCAAGGCCGTCAAGTACGGCACGAGGTTGAACGTCTGGAATACAAAGCCCATGAGGCTGCGTCGCAGTTCGGCACGGCGTGCGATCGACTGGTCGTAGAGCGACGCGCCATCGACAAGTACCTTTCCCGAGTTGGGAGACAGCATTCCGCCGAGAACGGAAAGCAGCGTCGTCTTGCCGCTTCCGCTCGGTCCGACGACGGCGGCATAATCTCCGTCAGGAATCTCAAACGTCGAACATTGCAAAGCCGCGACGTGACGACCGCGTCGCGAGTAGATCTTAGTAACGTCTTGAAGTTGAAACATGTCTTAAGCGTCCTGAAAGCAAGTACAAGGATCGAGACGAGCGGCACGTAGGGCCGGCCAGAATGCGGCTGCGAGTGCTACGACGAGTGCGGCTGCGACGGCGCCGATGCTCAGATACGGAAGTGGCGAGATTGATACGCCGGCCCACTGCGGACCTAAGACGACGGCAATCAGTACGCCGACTCCAACCCCCGCAACACCGCCGACGAGCCCCAACCACGCGGCCTTCGTCAAGAACAAACGCGCCACGAGCCCAGGCGTGGCGCCGAGCGCCATGAGCGTGCCGATCTCACGTCGGCGCTCGCGGACATTCGACGACGTCGACGAGGCGACGCTGGTGCCGCCGACCAACACGAGTACTCCCAACACGAAGATCGATGACTTGGCCATGAGCCGATTCACGCCGACCTGCGTTTGTACGACTTGCGAGATCGTTACAACTTTGGCGTCCGGTAAAAGTGCTGACAACTGCGGCACCAACTGGCCAGCAGCGTCTTCGCAGCAACCGAGTACCTCAATTGCACTGACAACCTCTCCCGTTTTTGCTAATCGTTGGATCGTATGCAGATGTCCAAAGATTCGCCCATCGTCAACTGTGCCTGTGGAGGGAAGAACAGCCACTATCCGAAACTGCTCACCAAAGAGCACGGTCGAAGAACCGCTCTTGAGGTTGGATTTCGTGGCGACATCGGCGCCCAAAACGAGTTCGTGAGCGTCCAACTTCTCGATAGACCGTCGCGAAGCGAGCGATTCCGGAGAGTTGTCCGTCGGCCCGCAGCTCTCGGCCTTCGCGCAGCCGACATGCTTCGTTTTGGAGAACATCGACACGCTTTGCCATGCCGATTTCGCTTCAAATTCTTCCTGCGGAAGAATGCCGGTGAGAATCGTTTGCTTACCGGCGAAGTCGATCGGCACGCAATACTTGGGCGACAACTTCTCGACGCCCGGCAACGACGCCATCAAGATCGTCGAAGCATGGGACTCAGGCAGCGTTGCTTCGCTGAGATCCGCCGAGTAGTAGTCCTGCAAGGTCGCATTCTTCGGCAAGATGAGGATATTCGCGCCCAACGTCGAGAGTTGTTGCGCCACTTCTTGCTCGGAAAACACCGTGACATGCCGAATAGCGACGAGTGCCGCCACACCGAGAAAGATTGCCAGTAGGCCGGTGAGCATGGCTGTGGGCCGCTCTCGCAATTCTTTCCAAACTATGGATCGAAGGTTCATGATTTGGTCCTTTGAATGTGAGAGACGAAGTTAGCGGACGGCGCCCGGCTTCGGCTGTTGTGCATGCCCGTGTTTGCAGTTCGGGTCATCGCAGCACTTGCCGGCCTTATGCAGTGCCGCGGCGATCTCGCCTTTGCCCGACACGCTTGTAAACTTGCCGACCAAAACGCCCGGCGGTGCGAAGAACACGGTGTTCGTGCCGTTAGGATCAGTTGGGTTCACCGCCAATTCTTGCAGCAACTGAGCTTCGGCCGGATCGCCGGCTTGCACTGTTACGACGTCTCCGCGACCTACGTACTGCGGATCGGCTAGAAACTCATTCACGCCCTGCGGAACAACCGCTTGCGGCGTTGTTTGAACGCAAAGGAACACCAAACGTCCTTGCTGCATGGACTTCATGCAGTGCGACATCGCCGGCGTTACAAACGAGCCTGCGAGTTGGTCGGCCGTAACGCGTTGCGGAAATGCTCCGGTGATCGCACCGTTGGGAGCCGTCGCGATCGCAAGAGGCATCGGTGCGCGTTCGACGTTGAACTGGCGAACGATGGCCGCCTCCGCCGGATTCGTGACCTGTACGAAGATCGGTAGTACGGTGTCCGGACGTTGGGCCGCCAAGTCCGTAACAGCTTTGGCCATTGCTCGTGTTGCATCGTCGTCTTCGCGATAGAACACCAAGAATCCAAACTTGCCTTGAGAAGCGGCCTGAGCTTGAGCAGCCTGCGCCTGACTTGCTTCGGCGGCGGGTGCCTGTGCTCGGACGAACGAACTCGGTGCGATCAACGTGAAGGTCATCGAAGCGACACAAAGGAGAGAACGAAGTTTCATGGCGTGAATCCTTTCGCAAGCGGTAAACGTGGTCCAAGTACAAATGCGGATTTTCGGTGCAAATCGTCGCCGAGATCGGCGAGGCTCGTGCCGGCTTTTGGCGTAACACTTGGGAGTGAACGCGTTGAAGCCGAGCGCGCAGCAGCTTTGGCAGAAAGTGCTAGTGTTTGATGCGAGAATGACGTGCGCGATGCGGACTAACCGCAACTCGACGCCGGCCCCGAAGTAGGACGAGCAGAGAGAAGCTCACCCGGGCTGCATCAGATCAAGAGAATACGTAACGCCAAGTGCGAGCGTAAGGAAGGAGGTCTGTCGTCCATCGGACGTGCCGTGCGCGACGCCGACAAGTGCCGACCGTCGATTACCAATAGATCCGCGCTCGCAAGCCAGCTGACAGCACAATCGCGGAAAAAGGGCCGTTCCATCGGAATGGATTTCGATGAGCAGGACAAGCAACTGGAGCCGTCGCAGGGTTCGCTCGGCAACTCATGGCTATCATTCTGAACGACGCACGAAGACGTTCCGGCCGTACAAACTTCACGTTTAGTCGACGATTCATGAGCTTTGCAGCTGCGTGACTTGCAGGTGCAATCGTTGCGTCGGCAGGTGAAAGTGTTGCAGCATTCTGAGACTGTGCCGTGGTCCGCACGTGCTTCAACGTGACGACTATGGCATGTCTGGCAACCGACAACGGCGTGCCAAAGCACGGTCGCAGCGGTCATCAGGGATGTCATAAAACGAAGCACACGGCACCTCAAATCTCATTTCATCGATCTTTTGGCTTATATCGGTAGTAGAACGCATGAGCAATATGGAATCCCGTGCGCAACAGCTCGCAAGGCGGCGTGCCGGCGTCAGCCGCAAGCAAGTTAAGAGAAGGTCTATTCAAGTGTTACGACAACGGAACTTACGAGCAGAATTTGCGAGATTTTTTGGAGCATCTACACTCCCAAGGACTTCTCAATGATGGCATTACTTCAATCGCCGACCAAAAGCAACCGGATTACAATTGTTTTGTCACCATCGTTAGATCGTCGTGACTAGTGTCGTGATGTGCCGACAAATGCCGTATTGTTAGGGCCGCCAGAGGCGGGTACTATCAATTCACTATGCTTCGCGGACTGCTCACACTCTGCCTTGTTGCCTCGCTGCTGTGGTGCCCCATTCGGTGCCTCGCTGCTTCGGCAACTATTTGCGCTGAGTCGAAGCCGGCTCCGCGAAAGTGCGGATGTTGCCGACACGAGCAAACGCCTCGGGGCGAATCGGTGACGACGCCGGTGAATTCGAGTGAAAGCCCGGATGCTTGCGACTGCAGCAACTGTCTTTGTGACGGCGCATTGGCAAGTGCGGAGCATTCTCCGATTGAGTTGGCGATCCATTTGCTTCTCGCAACAAATGTAGACTTGCTTGATCTGTCGGTGCCGCCGGCTGGTCGTGAATATTCCGTCGAAATGCTGGGATCGCCACCCAGGTCCGTTCTAAGCGGACGCCAGATCGTGGTGTTCCACGGCAATCTGCGGCGATAAACGTCGCCTTCTCTAGCGCCTCTTGCGCTTGCCGCCTCGACCCGTGCGTATGCAATGGATTGCGCACTCGTTCGCGCGCACTTCCGGCTCGATTCAATTGTTTTCGTCGTGTCGTACTTTACTTTGCCTTTTCACTTTTTGGGGAGTCCGACCATGATCTCGCGCCGTCTTTTTGCTTCCGCCATGTTGGCATTTGCAGTTTGTATTTCGGGTTCGCCGGGGAGCGCCGCCGAATCGACCGCGACGGTCATGGACGTCGGTGAAATGTGCGGCGGTTGCGTGAAGAAGATCACGGCTCGACTGTCGCAAATGCCGGAAGTCGCCGCCGTGAAGTGCGACATTGCTAGAAAGACCGTCACGGTGACACCAAAATCCGACGGCATCTCGTCGCGTGTTTTGTGGGATGCGATGAACGAAATCGGCAAGACCCCCAAGAAACTCGTCGACGCAACGGGCACCTATACGGCACAGCCGCAAAACTAGCGTTCACCACGACTAAGGACTGCACGATGTTTCAGCGTCGACTACTTCCGTGGGACTACGGCGTCCGCAACCTAATGCGACGGCCGCTCCGCTCTGCGCTGACGCTGCTGGCACTGGCCACCGTGGTCCTGTTGGTATTCGTCGTCGTCGGGTTCATTCGGGGGCTCGAAACCTCGCTGACCGTGAGCGGCGATGCCAACGTCGTGCTCGTTTACTCAGTGAATGCTGAGGAAAACATCGAGAACTCTTCGATTGCGGCGCGAACGCCGGGCCTCATGACGGCAAGTCTCGACGGCATTGTCAAACAGTTTGGCGTGCCGCATGTTTCTCCAGAACTGTACCTCGGTACCCGCATCGATCTTGGCAATGCCGACGGCGGCCTCGGCTTAATTCGCGGGGTCTCGAATACGGCACCTCTGGTACGTCGTAAGATCCAGATTGTCGAAGGACATTGGCCGGGCCCCGGTGAAATCATCGTGGGCCGGTTGGCTGCTTCTAAGCTGGGTTGCGATCCGGAAAAATTGGCGATCGGAGAGTCGCTGACGTTCGAGCGTAAGACCTGGCGCATCGTCGGTCGTTTCGCCGCCGGCGGTTCATCCTTTGAGTCGGAGATCTGGTGTCCGCTCGACGAACTGCAGCAGACGTTGAAACGACAAGATCTCAGTTTGGTGGCGCTCTTGTTGCAAGACGGCGCTTCACCGGCCGAAGTCGAGCTGTTCTGCAAAGAGCGGGTCGACCTAGAACTGCAGGCCGTCGATGAAGCGAACTACTACGAACTTCTGCAGAAGCATTACGGGCCGATGCGTTGGTTGGCCTGGATCATTGTTTGGCTAGTCAGCGGCGCGGGCGTTTTTGCCGGGCTCAACATGATGTACGGCGCAGTGGCCGGCCGTGTGCGTGAGATTGCTACCTTGCAAGCCATCGGTTATCGGCGGCGCGCGGTACTGCTCGGGATTGTGCAGGAGGGCGTCCTCTTAGCCGCGGGTGCTTCCATCTTGGCAGGCTTCGCAGCGCTCGCCGTGCTCAACGGCGTCGCCGTGCGATTCACGATGGGGGCTTTCACGTTACGGATCGACGGAGTGTCGATCTTGATTGGTTGCGGCGTTGGCTTGTCGCTCGGAGTGCTGGGGGCATTGCCGCCTGCACTTAAAGCGTTGCGTATGCCGGTGGCCCAGAGTTTGAAAGCGGTTTAACGAATCATTTCTTTCTTGAATTCATAGGAGACGGAACAATGAAGTTAGCGATTTCACTTTGCTCGCTGGGTTTGGCGACGTTGCTGTTCGTCGGCTGCGGGAAGGACGGAGCATCGGCACCGGTTGCGAAGAGCGACGTGCTCGTTACGACGGAACCGCAAGGCGCCGTTGGAGTCGGCGAGGCACGTAAGACTGCCAAAGACGGCGGCGAGATTGTGCTCGTCGGTCGAATCGGTGGTTCCGATAAGCCGTTTGTTTCCGGCATGGCCGCGTTCACGATTGTGGATCCCAAAATCGCTCCGTGCGGAGCCGCCGAGGGCTGCCCCACGCCGTGGGACTACTGTTGCGAGCCGAACACCGTGAAGGAAAACATCGCCACGATCAAGGTGAACGACGCGAGCGGCAAACCGGTCATGACCGGCGCGAATGATCTGCTGGGAGTGAAAGAGCTGGCGACCGTCGTCGTTAAAGGGACTGCCAAGACCGGCGAAGACGGCAGCTTGAGCGTGACGGCAAAGCAAATCTTCGTACGAAATTAAGCCGATACCGACGGCAGCACATCGATTCGGAGGAGAAGAACCATGACGACGGCAGTCGATCTCAGTCAACTTGCCCGAGCTAGACCGGATCGCGGTGCGAGCGCACCCAGTCGACGTCGACGATCGTTTTTCAGTCGCTACGTCCTGTCGGGAGGCATCTTGCTGGGCTTCGCGGTGCTCGTCGCTTGGGCGGCCCGTGATCAGCTTTTGCCGCGCAAGTCCGTGACGGTGGTACCCGTTGTGACGATGCGGGGCGAACTCCGTCAGGAGGGAACGCCTCTGTTTCAGGCAGCCGGCTGGATCGAACCTCGTCCCACGCCGATGCTCGTGACGGCGCTGACGGAAGGTGTCGTCGAGAAACTGTTTGTCGTCGAAGGACAAGCGGTGAAGGCTGGCGAACCGATTGCACAGCTGATCGAGTCCGACGCCAAGTTGGCGCTGCGCGACGCAGAGGCGGTGTCGGCGTTAAGGCAAGCCGAGGTGGCCAGTATGGACGCAGAACTCAAAGCGGCCGAGTTGCGCATGGCTAACCCAGTGCATCTCGACGCGGCGCTTGCCGAAGCAGATTCGCTCTTGGCGAAAACGGAAACCGAACTCGCGAAAGTACCGTTTCTGATCGAATCAGCTAAAGCGCGCTTAGATTTCGCTCAGCGGAATCTGGATGGAAAGCGAGCCGCCGCCGGCGGAATTGCCGAGCGGCTGCTTCAACAAGCGGAAAGCGATTTCACATCGGCCGAAGCTGAACTCGCGGAGCTGAAACAGCGCACTCCGCGTTTGGAACGTGAGGTGGAGACGCTCTGCCGCAAGCAAGTCGCACTCGCTGAGCAACGGCGACTTCTCATCGACGAGTCGCGCGGCGTTGCCGACACGCGGGCCAAACGCGAAGCGGCCATTGCTCGGCAGCAACAATCTCTACTTGCTGCCGAACGGGCCAAACTCATGTTAGAGCGAACGATCATTCGAGCACCGAGGGACGGTCGAGTGCTGCAGTTAGCAGCCCGCCCGGGAACACGTGTTACAGCAATGGAAGGAGCCGCTGCTTTGGGTGCTGCGACGATCGTCACACTCTACGATCCCAATATGTTGCAGATTAGGGCCGACGTTCGCTTAGACGATGTTGCCGCGGTCGAAGCGGGACAACCAGTGCGCATCGAAACGGCGTCGGTGAAGGCGCCGATGGAAGGATTCGTCCTACAGCCGACGTCGATTGCCAACATTCAAAAGAACACGCTTGAAGTGAAGGTGGCGATCAAGAACCCGCCGCTTACGGTGCGCCCCGAGATGCTCGTGAGCGCTACTTTCCTCGCGCCTGCGAAACCGGAATCGACAGGTGAAAAGAAGAGCGCGCCCGAAAGACTACTGGTCCGAAAAGATCTCGTGTCGCCTGCGGAAGGCGGTCAAGTGGTTTGGATTGCCTTGCCCGACGGTCGTGCCCAACAGCGCACGGTTCAGTTGGGACGTGCTGGCGAGAATGGACTAGTCGAGATTGTCGAGGGCCTCACGCCGACGGATAGGCTGATCGTCGGCGGTCGCGACGGCCTGAAGAACGGCGATCGAATTGCGGTGTCGAACACGACTGATATCACTCCCTAGCACAGTTGCGAGCGAAATATGGCTCTCGTCGAAATCCGCAATCTGACCAAGAGTTTCCGCAAAGGGGACGAGGTCATTACGCCGCTGGAAGGCGTCGATCTTGACGTTGAATCCGGTGACTTTATCTCCATGATGGGCCCGAGTGGGACGGGCAAAAGCACTCTGCTCAATATGGTGAGCGGGATCGACCGTCCTGATTCCGGCGCCATCACGGTCGACGGAGTGGAGATCACGAAGCTCTCACGCGGCAAACTGGCCGATTGGCGAGCCGCGAACTTGGGTTACATCTTCCAAACGCACAACTTAGTCCCCGTGCTCACGGCATATGAGAACGTCGAGCTTCCCTCGCTGTTGCTGCCGATTTCCGCGGCTGAGCGTTGCAAGCGTGTGGAACTCGCGTTGGAGGCGGTCGGGTTGAGCGATCGAGCCGATCATTACCCTCGGCAACTTTCCGGCGGCCAAGAACAACGTGTCGGCATCGCTCGCGCCATCGTCGCTCACCCGACCGTGGTCGTTGCGGACGAACCGACCGGAAGTCTCGATGCCGCGACGAGCGTACAAATCCAAGTTCTGCTCAAGAGACTCAATCGCGAACTCGGCATTACGATGCTCATGGTGACCCATGATCCGAACGTCGCCGCAATCGCCACGCGACGGCTGTACCTGGATCGCGGGCAGATTGTGGAAACGCGAAGTGACGAACTCGTAGGACAAGTTTAGGAGCTACGAACATGATGCGTCTGTTCGGTCGCTTTGCACCGTATGTTGTCAAAACGCTGTGGCGACACCGCGCGCGGACCTTGCTCACCGTCGGCGGCGCGGCGGTGGCGATGTTCGTCTTCTGCTTTGTCGGCTCCGTGCAAGAAGGCTTGCGCCGTTTGACGGCCGACGAAGATGCGCAACGCACGTTAATCGTATTTCAAGAAAACCGCTTTTGCCCGACCAGTAGCCGGCTGCCGCTAGATTATGTCGGCAGGATTCAGAAGCTGCCGGGAGTCGCCGATGTGATGCCCGTACAAGTGTGGACGAATAACTGCCGAGCCAGCCTTGATATTGTCGTATTCAACGGTGCACCTCCCAGGCAATTGCGGCAAGCCCGTGACCTGACGTTAATCGCCGGCAATTGGAGCGAGTTTGAAACGCGTCGGGATGCGGCGATCGTCGGCCGCAACGTAGCTCAGCGCCGTCGTCTGGTGCCCGGTAGCCAGTTCTCCATCGGTGAAATGTCGGTCAAAGTCGCCGGCGTATTTTCATCGTCTGTCCCCGCCGAGGAGAATGTGATCTACACGAGCCTCGATTTTCTCCAGTATGGTCGCGGGCAAGATTTTATCGGCATAGCAACGCAGCTCGAAGTAAAGCCGACGGAAGGAACTGACCCGAACGAGCTTGCTCGACGAATCGACGAAGCCTTGAAATCGGGTCCGGTGGCAACCACGACTCGTAGCAAAGGCGCTTTTCAAACGAGCACGCTTTCCGATCTTGTGGATCTCATCGACTTCGCACACTGGCTTGGCTACGCCTGCTTGGCCCTCGTGCTGTCGCTGGTGGCGACGACGACGGTCATGTCGGTGCAGGATCGCATTCAAGAGCACGCCGTGTTGCAAACGCTCGGCCTGCGGCCGAGTCGAATTTTTCGTTTGGTCGTCGCCGAAAGCATGCTCGTCTGCACGATCGGCGGCCTGTGCGGAACGGCCGTCGCGCTGGCCGCACTTGGCTTGGGCGGCATGGCCATCGGAGCCGAAGGAGTCACGATCGCCTTTCGACCTTCTATGCAACTCGCGTTGCTCGGGTGCGTGATCTCTCTTGGCGTGGGGATCGTCGCGGGAGTATTTCCGGCAATCCAGGCCTCGCGCACGCCGATCGTCACGGCACTTCGCCAAGGCTAATACGTGATCGTCATCGATGCTGTTCACCTGTGTTTGTTGGGTCAATGTCCGTAGCTGCGGCGGCTTCGTTTTAGCGGCGTTGTCACGTGCGTCGGGTTTTAGTCCGTTGCGATCTAACGGCAGTAGACAACGCTACTTACGCGAAGTTGGTTGATTGCCTGATTACGGACTGAAATGGGGCCGCTTCTGTTAATCTGCGGCAATTGACATATTGTGGATAATTGTGATCACCGATATAAGACTTGAAGATGCGTCGGGGTTTTAGGGATTGAATTACGTGTTGCGTACAGCGGCGATCTTACTGACGGCAACCGGTGTGCTTTGGCATGCCCTTGTCGGCTGTTGCGCCCACCACGCACACGGATCTGAGCCTACCCCCGCGCGTCCGGTTGCATCAGCGACAAAACAGCAGTCGCTGCCCAAACTGCATCAGTGCGTCTGTAAACGCCGACAGCAGCCGACTCCACTGGCTGAGATTGCCACGCAAATCACCGATGATTCGACGGCGTTTCCAGTTTGGCCGGAAGACGAAAATCGCTGCAACGAGCAAACATGCTCGTTTATCGGCGCAGAGGCTTTGCCTTCTTCGGAAGTTGTCGACAGCCACTTGGAACTAGCGTGGCAGTCCACCGCTGTTTTGATCTGTGTTGTGAGCGGCCATGCGCATCCTCGCTTCACTTGCCGGTCTGAAGGTCATCCGCCTTCGCTGCGCCGCCATCTTGAGATGGGCGTTCTCTTAACCTGACATGACCCTGCGAGCAGTTTAATCGCTCGCACTTCTTCGGGGTCTGGCTCGCCGTTGCAGTTCTCTGCAATGTTCCGTCGCCGTTCTTCTGTCAATCGTCAACAAGGTTCTATCATGTCCCGTCGCTCATTTTGGGGCGCACTTGCCGCCGTTGTCGTCGTTCTATTTGCGGGTTATTTCACCAAGCAGAATTGGATGCCGGCGGCGCGAGAGCGTTTGCTTGCTTGGTTAGGTGCGCCCGTTTCGGCCGAGAAGGCCACCGATCATCCCACCGAAGAAGATAGCCATGCCGGCCACGATCACGCCGGGCATAGTAACGCGAACTCGATCGAAATCAGCAAACAAGCGCAAGAGAACATTGGATTAAAACTCGGCAAAGTCGAGCTGTCGACATACCGCCGATCCGTAGCGATTCCCGGGATCATCGTGGAGCGTCCGGGGCGATCGTCGCAAGCGATCACGGCGCCGCTGACCGGGATTGTTACGCGCATATACCATTCTCAAGGCGAGGCGGTCTTGGCAGGCCAAAAGCTATACGATCTGCAATTGACTCACGAAGAATTGGTCCAGGGACAAGGAGACTTTCTACGAGTCGCTGAGGAACTGGACGTCATCGAGAACGAGATCAAGCGGCTACAAAGAATCGCCGTCGACGGCGGAATCCCTGGGCGGCAAGTATTGGAACGGCAGTATGAGCGTCAAAACAAGCAAGCGGTTTTGCGAGCTCAGCATCAGGCGCTTCTTTTGCACGGTTTGACCGAAGAACAAGTCAAACGGATTCTTGAGACGCGAACCCTTTTACGTGAGTTGACGGTTTCCGTTCCGGAGGATTCGGGAGACGGCGGCGAGCCTAAAAAGCAAGGGGGCAACAAACAGTCGCCCGACAACGTCTATGAAATTCAAGAGCTTCGCGTCACGAAAGGGCAAAGCGTTGCCGCCGGAGAGACGCTCGCAATTCTGACGGATCATGAGTCGCTGCTGATCGAAGGGAACGCATTTGACAAAGATATTAAAAGCATAAACAAGGCCGTCGAATCGAACTGGCCGATTACGGCCGTGCTGGAAACGGATGGAGCGGCACCGGAAAAAATCAGTGACCTAAAAATACTCTTCGTTGCCGGTACCGTGGACCCGGAGGCACGGACCTTTCGCTTTTATGTTGATTTGTCGAACAAACTTATTCGGGACATTGTAAACGCAGACGGCAAACGGTACGTCAGTTGGCGATTCAAGCCTGGACAACGTGTTCAATTAAGCGTTCCGGCCGATGAATGGACCGGTCGCATCGTGTTGCCGGTCGATGCCGTAGCTCAAGACGGAGTCGAAACGTACGTGTTCTCTCCGAACGGCGATCACTTTGATCGTCGATCGGTTCATGTCGAATTCCGCGATCGCTTCTCGGCAGTCATCGCGAACGACGGTTCGATCTTCCCCGGTGACGTTGTTGCCGTAACCGGAGCACAACAGATGCAGTTGGCGCTCAAAAACAAGGCGGGAGGCGGGATCGATCCGCACGCCGGCCACAACCACTAGTATCCGCACTGCAACGCGCACCCCGCACACTCAATAATCATGCTCAATGCCGTAATACGCTTCGCGCTCCGCTACCGGTTGGTGACGATTTCGCTCGCGCTCGTTGTGACGTTTTACGGCGGCTATGAGCTCTCGCAACTTCCGATCGACGTCTTTCCCGACCTCAATCGTCCTCGCGTGACGATCATGACGGAAGCGCTAGGGCTCGCGCCCGAAGAAGTGGAGACGATGATCACGTTTCCGCTCGAGTCCGTGCTGAATGGCGCGACAGGAGTTCAAGCGGTACGTAGTTCATCAGGTGTCGGCCTGTCGGTGATCTACGTCGAGTTCGCCTGGGGAACAGACATCTATGTCGATCGACAGATCGTCGCAGAAAAGGTTGCTCTCGCTGCGGATCGCCTACCCAAGGGAGTGCGGCCGCAACTAGCGCCGATCGCATCGATTATGGGACAAATCATGCAGATCGGCATGTGGAGCGAGGGTGGAAAAACCAACCCGATCGAAGTGCGTACCATGGCCGACTGGATCGTGCGCCAACGCCTGCTCACAGTCCCCGGAATCGCTCAGGTTGTGACGATTGGCGGCGGACGGAAGCAGTACCAAGTCTCAGTAAATCCAGAACAGCTGCTGAAATACGATCTTACGCTCGAAGATGTTGAACAAGCGGTTTCGGCGAGCAATGCCAATGCTACCGGCGGCTATCTCAACCAGGGAGGTAACGAACTCCTGGTGCGGTCACTGGGCCGAATTCAAAACGTTCAGGATCTTGAGAAGGTTGTCGTCAAGGCAAGCGCCGAGCGGCCCGTCCTACTTTCCGAAGTGGCCCGCATCGGAGAGGGAGCGCAGATCAAGCGCGGTGATGCGGCAGTGGACGGCAGCCCGGCAGTCATTCTCACCATTGCCAAACAACCCGGTGCCGATACTCGCAAGTTGACCGATGATGTGATCAAGGCACTAGAAGAGCTCAAGTCTTCGCTTCCCGCCGATATTCGTCTGAATACGGAGGTGTATCAGCAGAAGACCTTTATTGATATGAGCATTCACAACGTCATCGAAGCATTGCGCGATGGCGGAATCCTCGTCGTCGTGATCTTGTTTCTCTTCTTGCTGAATTTTCGCACCACTTTTATCACACTCACGGCGATTCCCTTGTCGATCGTCGTCACGGGATTAGTGTTCAAATGGTTCAACATGTCCATCAACACCATGACGCTGGGTGGGCTCGCGGTAGCAATCGGCGAGTTAGTGGACGACGCAATTGTCGATGTGGAGAACATCTTTCGCCGACTGAAAGAGAACCGCCATGCCGCGCAGCCGAAATCCGCGCTGCGAGTGGTTTACGAAGCTAGTAGCGAAGTTCGGAATTCTATCGTTTTTAGCACGATCCTCGTCGTGCTTGTATTCGTGCCCTTATTTGCGTTGGGAGGGATGGAAGGCCGATTGTTCACGCCGCTGGGAATTGCTTACATCGTTTCGATTCTAGCGTCCCTGGGCGTTTCTCTCACCGTGACACCCGTACTTTCCTATTGGTTGTTGCCAAATGCCAAGTTCATGGGTCATGAAGAAGACGGATGGTTGGTCCGCTTTCTTAAGCACATAGCAGGTTACGCAATTCGCTTGAGTGTTAGACATCCGTGGCCCATTCTCGGGATCGTCGGCGCTACGGTCGCACTCAGCCTGTTCATCGTAACGCAACTCGGACGTGATTTTTTACCGCCGTTCAATGAAGGAAGCGTGCAGGTCAACGTCCTGCTTCCTCCGGGGACATCGCTCGAAACATCCAACCACATCGCCGGCATGGTGGACGAGCGACTCAAGAAAATGCAAGCCGACGGAAAGGTGCTGGCCTTTGGGCGCCGCACGGGCCGTGCCGAACTCGACGAACACGCCGAAGGTGTGAATGTCTCCGAGATTATCGTCAGCTTGAATTCAGAATCGGGTCAGACGCGCGAAGAGGTCTTAGCGGAGATGCGAGAAGAACTCACGCTTGTTCCAGGCGTGACGGTCGCAGTCGAACAGCCGTTAGCGCACTTGATTAGCCACATGTTGTCCGGCGTGAAAGCTCAAGTGGGCATCAAGCTTTACGGCGACGACCTAACGATTCTGCGAAATAAGGCTGACGAGATGAAGGCGGCCATCGCAGGCGTACAGGGCGTGAAAGATCTTATGGTCGAGCAGCAAATCGAAATTCCCCAGCTGCAGATTCAGTTGGACCTGTCGCAACTCGCCGCTAACGGAATGAACTCCGACTACGTGAATGAATTCATCGAAACCGCAATGAATGGTCGCGTTGTGTCGGAGATCGTTCTCGGCCAGCGCAAATTCGATCTGGTGGTTCGACTTGATGACGAATTCAGACTGGACCCGGCCCAGATTTCACGATTGTCGCTGAATGTTCCTTCGGGCGGCCGCATTCCCCTCTCGACAGTTGCCAATATTCAGTACGCGAGTGGTCCCAACACGGTGAACCGCGAGAACGTGCGCCGCCGAATCATCTTGCAATGCAATACGGCCGAACGCGATCTCAATTCGGTAGTTACCGACATTCAAGCTCGCTTGGCGCCAATCGTTGCTACTTTGCCCAACGGCTACTTCCTTGAGTACGGTGGGCAATTTGAAAGCCAAAAGAACGCAACCCGAATGATCGGGCTGCTGAGCTTGATCTCGCTGGCGGCGATGTTTCTCGCCCTCTATACGCTCTTCCGTTCCGTAAATATGGCGCTCCAGGTACTTTCGGCATTGCCCATGGCCGCCATCGGCGCTGTGGCGGCGCTGATCGTCACCAGGCAGTCACTGACCGTGGCGAGCATGGTGGGTTTCATTTCTCTCTCGGGCATCGCATCCCGTAACGGCATCCTGCTGATTGCGCACTATTTGCATCTAGTTCGCTTTGAAGGGGAATCCTTCACGCCTGAAATGATTGAACGAGCCGGTAAAGAGCGTATGGCGCCAATGCTCATGACGGCGCTTACGGCGGGCATTGCGCTCATTCCGCTAGTCCTGGCGGCCGGTGAACCGGGCAAAGAGATTCTCTACCCGGTTGCAACGGTGATTCTCGGCGGCTTGATAAGTTCGACACTGCTTGACTTTTTCGTGCACCCGGCCCTGTTTTGGCTGTTTGGGCGCCGTGACGCCGAACATCAGGTCGAGGTCGGGGACACAGACGAGCTGGATGAGCCGATCCATGCCGCTCCTGCAATGAAAAGTGAAACTACCTCTCTGAAGCATGGAGATCAGCCATGAAGTCGCTCCACGTCGTCTTGGTCGCTACAGGCTTGTTGACCGGGATGCAGGGCCCTTCGTTCGCAGCGGAAGTTCGAGAAGAAGCGGTCACGTTTCGACACGAAAGGCCTGCGACGGTGCGTTTTCTGGACCGCAAGCTCGCGGAAGACTACGCCCGTCGCCTACGGTCCGTTGGATGTATTGCGACACTTTCGTGGCATTGGGGGCATACGGATTTGAACTACCAGTGCGAGGAGTGGCGCATCGTGCGCTGTGCCGATCATGAAGACGCTATGGATTGGATGCGTTTTTTAGGAGTTCTCTGCTTTGAATCATCTCACATCCACTGATCAACAATAGTGGTCGCTGTTACGTGCAGAGTCGCGAACTCGCAATCGTGAGTACTTCACGCTACCTCTGGCGCCTTCATCTTTGTTACTGCTTGAGATGTTAAGCCATTGAAGATCGTCCGCCTTCGCTCAGAAATGCTAAAGAGCAATACAACGATTCATTGCTAGATGTTCGTGTAACTTTCTTTTTCTAATTCACTTAATGTGCCCCGGTTTTTCACTAAGCATCAAAGGAGTTTGTATGAGTCGGATTGAAAGCCTTACGAGTGCGCTACGAATTTTTACCATCGGTATGACAATCGGGTCAGTCATGCTTACCGGTTGCGGCAGAGAGGCCGACAAGCATGCGACGAAAGATGGCGAGCATCGCCCCGGCGACGGCCACGCCGCCGGCGAAGCAGGACACGAGCATCCTTCCGAGGGGCCGCATAAAGGACACTTGATCGAGCTTGGCAAGGAAGAATATCACGCAGAACTTCTGCATGACGATTCGGCGCACCGAATCACCGTCTACTTGCTCGACGGCGCCGGAAAAAAAGCCGTCGCAATTCCCGAGAAAGAACTGACCGTGAATGCGATTGCTGAGGGCAAACCCGCTCAGTTCAAGTTACTTGCCACGCCACAGAAAGACGATCCTTCGGGTAGCGCGTCCAAGTTCGAACTCGTTGACCATGCTCTTTGCGAGGCATTGGATGATCCGAATAGCAAAGGACGTTTGACAGTGACAATTGCCGGAAAGCAATACTCCGGCGACATGGCTCACGATGAGCATGACGACCACAAGTAGTTACTGGCGATGCACAATCGCGATGAACGATAGTTAGCGTTGGTGGCCCGGCCTTCTAGCGTTAGAAGGCCGGGATAACGAACTATTAAGCGGTGGCGTCAATTGCGACGTATATGGCTGATGAGGCAATCTAGTGACTCGGCCCTATCGTTTTTCCGGCAGGAGACGCGCGCGCATTCGATTTGACAGATTCAGTAAGACACGTCAACAAACCGAATTCCGCAATCGAATAAGTCGAGATGCGAAGAAAAACCGTCAACCCAATGCGTCTTACTCTTCTCTGCGAAGTGACTGAACCAAGTTGTGTGATAGCACCGTAGTAGGTTGTATGAGCACAACTACGACCTCGGCGGACAGGATCGTCCGTCGTCGCGTGGCCGTCGAATTCCTCGGGAA
>JAFLCO010000289.1 GCA_017303535.1 Planctomycetota bacterium | reverse complement strand
ACCTTCGCCCGAATGCATGTGACACTTCGCGCAATTCTTGGTGAACACCAGCTTGCCCGCAGCGACGTCCCCTTTGCGCTCGGTAAGCGGATGCAATTCGTCGAGGACGCGCTGACGATCGGGATTCGGCAACCCGCCGCCGGCGGCGAGCAGTTTCTTGGCCCGGTTCCGCAGTACATTATTCGGGTGCGAGGCGAGGGCCTGCTTCTGATCGAGCGACAACTCGGCAACGCCGACCGTCCCCTTTTCCAGAGCGTTCAGCAGAGCGGGCGTCCAGGTCTCGCGCACCAGCAACAACTTCACCGCCGCAGTTCGGGCCGCCGGCGTGACGGCTCCGAGCTTAGCGACGGTCAACCGTCCGACCGCTTCCACTTCACTCGCGGCCAAAGCTTGCAGTAGCCCGCCGGCGAGTTCGGGCGAAGTCCGCGGCGTGAGCAGGTTCAGCACCTTGACCACCACCGCTTCGTCGGACTTACAAAACTCCACAGCCTGCCGCGCGGCGGCCAAGCGTTTGGCATCGTCAAGCTTCGCATCCGCCGCTTCGGCCAAGAGCGCCGACGTAATCTCGATGCCGAACTCCGCCATTCGCTTGCTTCCCATCCGCTCAGCCAAACTCACAAGCCGCCCCTGACCCTCGCGCGGGAGCTTCTTGAACAACACGACCAGCGCCGCTTCGGTCTCTGCATCAAGAACGACGCGCCCATCCTTCGGCCACCCCCGCGCGAGACCTTCAACGATCGCCGACAAATACGGTGACTCACTCTTCGACATCGCGACGATTACAGAACGGACGTCGGTAAAATCCTTCTCCCTCCGGGAGAAGGTGGCCGAAGGCCGGATGAGGTTGTCGTGAGAGCGATCGACGGCGTCCGATTTCTGTTCGGCATCTCCTTTGTTCTTCGTCGCCAGAGTCTCCGTACCCTGTCCCGCCCCAACGTCACCCTCACCTGCCCTTCGGGCATCCTCTCCCAATGGAAGAGAAGTCTTCGATCCCATTCCGCGCGCGAAGTGCTCTGCGACACGCTTTACCAAATCGAGTATCCCAGAACTTGGGCCCGCCTTGTTTCGGCTGTCAGTTGGCATAGTCGCCAGAAGCAGCAAGAAATCGATATCATGGCGCGCTGCTGCGCAAGTCGCGGCGTCAAGCAGAATCCGATCGCCGCTTATTTGCGGATCACCGATTGCCGCAAGCGATTCCCGAGCTCCGTCCACTGAAGACGGCATTTCTGAAATCGCCAATAGCCAAGCAAGTTGCACTTGAGGATTTGGGTGATGGACTACAAGTCCGTTTGTTGCCAACCACCGCAGCCTATCCAAACGGCGAGGAACCGTGCCGATCATTGACTTCAAGACTTCCGTCGGAAGTTCTTTGAACTGCTTTCGGAAACTGTCCTGTTCCGCCGTGAGTGTATCCCGCGACGGCGGCAATCTTTCAGTCAAGCGATTAGCCCGTGCGGCAAGTTCGCTAAATGTTCGTATCGCGTGAACTGAACCTATATTGACTGGATGCTTTGGAGATGCCGACGCGAGTTCAAACAGTCGTTCGCCGACGCCTTCGCCAAGTCCATTTTCGATCAGTAATCGCTGTGCATGAAGCCGCCAAAGCTGGTTGGGATTGCCGAGAGATCGGACCAGGGCAGCAATGTCAACGCTTTCTAGCGAGATCCTGGAATTAGAATCCTTAGAGGCGTTGTTCTCCTTCCAACCCTTCGGCACAACGCGGAACACGCGTGCATGCCGCTTGTCTCGCAATTCCGTCTCGTAGGCGTTTCCCTTGCCGGTCTGAAACCCGACCGGCGTCGGGTTGTGTTGCACGATGTAGTTGTACCAGTCGAGAACCCAGACGTTGCCGTCGGGGCCGACTTCGGCCATGATCGGTGCGGCCCATTCGTCGTCGCTCGCAACGAGGTTCCAGCCGTACCGGCTACGGAAGCCGGCGCCGTGCGGTTCGATGACGAACGTCGCCACCAAGTGGCCCGTCGGTTCGCAGACGAACGCCGTACGGTTCCAGTAGGCCTGTGGGTAGTTGCGGGCCGTGTACAAAGCGTGCCCGCAGGCGGCCGTGAAGCCGCCGTGGTGATCGACCTGGCGAACGTTTTCCGTGACGGGCTCGAAGTGATTGTCGGCCGCGATGCCGCCGAGCGTCGGGGCCGACCAGCCGCGAACCGCTTCGTAGTAGCGATTCGGGATCGGCATGTACTCGCTGGGGTTGCCGTTGGCCGTGCTGCCGAAGATGTGCCCTTCTTCGCTGAAGCCGAGGCCCCAGGTGTTGTTGTTTGTCGAGCGAATGAATTCCAGATCAGTGACGATCGGGTCGTCATCGTTCGAGAGCCGGAAGCGGAAGAAGCCCATGCGGAACGTGGCAAACTCCTTCGCCGGGTGCTTGTCGGACGCCGGCCGCATCGGCGTGGAGTTGTTGTACCCCTGCATGGCCCAGTACCAGTTGTCGAGGCCGTAGCGGAAGTTGCTGACTCCGCCGTGCGTGTCGCCCGCACCCCAGCCGGTGAGCAACACTTTGCGCACGTCGGCCCGATCGTCGCCGTCGGTATCGCGGAGATAGAGCGTCGCGGTGCCGTTTTGCACGATCACGCCGCCGCGATGGAAGGCAAGCGTCGTCGGGATGCTGAGTCCTTCGGCGAACACCGTGAACTTGTCCGCCTTACCGTCGCCGTCAGTGTCTTCGCAGATGCGAATTCGATCACGCCCCTGCCCCGCTTCGGCCAGATTGTTCGGATAGTCCGTCGATTCGCAGAGCCACAAGCGACCGCGCGCGTCCCAGGTCATGGCCAGCGACTTGCCGATATCAGGCTCGGCCGCGAAGAGCCTGAGTTCGAAGTCGTCGGGATGCACGTAGTGCTTCAGCGATTCCTCGGGCGACAGCGGAAGCTGCATCTTGTTCCACGCTCCGTCTCCTTTGCGCGGCCCGCCGGCGGGATAGAACGGCACATTCGCTTCGACGTACTCAAACGGCTTCACGTCCTTGCGGGCGGCGGTGATCGTCGGGCGGTATGAAGCCAAGTCGGAGTACGGCCCGGCGAGTTGCGGATCGTCGCCGCAGGCCCAGCGGATGCCGCGCTCGACGAGATTTTGAAACCCGGCGTGAGCCCAAGTCCGCTCATCGTGGCCCCAGGCGGTGTAAAACACTCGCCCCTTTCCATGCGTACGCGTCCAGGTCCAAGGTTCAGTCTTGCCGTTTTCGTCGCGCGTTTCGAGCACGACACGATTGGCTTCGTTGTGCTTCGTATGAACGTAAGTCTCGTCCCAACTTTCGAAGCCGGCGAAACCGCGGAGGATTTCATGGTCGGGCTGCGCGAGCTTCGTGCGAACCGTGCCGGCGCCGTGCCGTTGAAACTGGGCGCCCACGAGTTCGACGTACTTCGGTGAATTGCGAAAGCAGAACGACGCGCAATGCAAAGGGACGAGCCCACCGCCGCTGGCGACGTATTCCAAGAGCGCCGCTTCCTGCTCCGGCTTGATTTCGTCGATGTTGGCATAGATCACCAGGCCCGCAAATTCGCCTAGCTTGGCTTTGTTCAAGTCGCCGGCGTTTTCCGTGTAGTCGAGCGCAATGCCGCGTTCCTTGAGCACCGGCTGCAACTGCTGAAATCGCTCGGCCGGCCGATGATGGCCCCGGTCACCGAGAAAGAGGAGTTTCAGATCGCGGGCCGACGAGGTTGTTGCGCCGCACGCGAACAACGTGACGATCAGAAAGCGAATAGCAAAAGACATAGAGCGTCCGTCGCGCGGAGGCAGGCTCCGCGGCTAAATGGGTATGGACACGTTGTCAGAACGAACTGGGGGAGTTATCCGAGCGTAAATTCCGGTAGCCGGACGATCTCGCCTCCCTTGATCGCCGATTGATGCGCGCAGATGCCGACGCAGGTCCAATTCGCCGCAGTCACGGCGTTCGGCCACGGATCACGGTTCTGCGACAAAGCCTGGAGCATTTCGTTCACCATATGCGGGTGCGAGCCGCCGTGGCCGCCTCCTTGGATGAAGGAAAGGTGCTCGGCGTCCTGAATGTGTTGCGGCAGCGTGAACTTGCGAATCGGCTCCGGCAGCAAGTGCGCGAAGTCCGGCACCGTGACCTTTTCCGGAATCTCCGGTTCCGGCTTCTTGGCCGTGTGAATGATGTGCGGCTCGTGTTCGACGAGCGTCCATTCAAAGCTCCGCTTGGTCCCGTAGACGTCGAAGCTTTCGCGGTACTGGCGGGCGACGTCGTACAGAAACCGCCAGATGTGAGCCGTGACGTCGGAGTCTTTCACCTTAATGTGGCAACTCTCCACAGCGAACTTGTTGCCGGATTTCTGGGCGATGTCGTCGCGGACTCCGCCGGAACCGAAGCAACTCACGTACTCCGCCTTGCCGTCGAGTAGGCCCAAGCACGGGCTGACGACGTGCGTCGCGTAATGCATGGGGATCATCCGCTCCCAATAGTCGGGCCAGCCGTCCATGTCTTGCGGATGCGACGCCGCCAGATGTTGGATCTTGCCGAGTTCGCCGCGCTGGTACATGTCTTTGATGAAGAGGAACTCGCGCGAGTACACGACGGTCTCGGCCATCATATATTTCAGGCCGGTCTTCTTCACGGTGTCGACGATCTCGCGACACTCCTCGACGGTCGTGGCCATCGGCACCGTGCACATCACATGCTTGCCGGCCCGCAGCGCGGCCAGCGACATCGGCGCGTGGTCGGGAATCGGCGAGTTGATGTGAACGAAATCGACCTCCTTGTCTTTGAGCACATCCTCATAGCTGGTGTACCGCTTCTCGATGCCGAACCGGTCGCCGACTTTGTCGAGCTTTTCACGATTGCGCTGGCAAACGGCGACGACGTTGCCCAGCGGATGGGCTTCGTAAATCGGAATGAATTCGGCGCCGAAGCCGAGCCCGACCATGGCGACGTTGTGAGGCTTGCTCATAAAAATCTGCTAACGGGTGTGCACGAGGGAGAGGCGAGGAGCAATGACTTCCTCATAAGAGCAAACGCGGAAAGCAAAAACCATGAGAAATTGACGGTGGCGAAATGAGATATTTCACCTAGCAAGACTTGGTGTAAAGCGGCAATAATGCGGTTGTTGTGCTTTGCGCATGTGAGCGGCTTACAGTGACTTGAGAAAAAACACCGCCCTTTCGATGCTCCGTCATCTGCCATATGTCGCCTCTTGATCTCAAACGCCGACCGGTGGTTGCCCTACTGATTGAAACGTCGAACGCTTATGCGCGCGGCTTGTTGGAAGGGATCATGTCGTACGTCCGCCGGCACGATCCGTGGTCGCTTTATCTTCCGGAGATGCGCCGCGGCGAGGTGCCGGCGGATTGGCCCGGTCGTTGGAAAGGGGACGGCATCATCGCTCGGATTGAGAATGTGGAAATGGCCCGCGCGGTGAAGCGGGCGAAGTTGCCGACGGTCGACCTCAGCGCCGGTCGGCACTTGCCGCAGGTGCCGTGGGTGGAAACGGACGATGCCGCCATCGCCCGCTTGGCCGTCGAACATCTGGCCGAGCGCGGCTTTCGCAACTTCGCATTCTGCGGCAATCGACGATTCGCCTGGTCGCGCGGACGAGAGGAAGTGTTTTTAGAGACGGCCCGCTCGCACGGCAACGTCTGCGAAAGTTGGTCGGGCGACGACGAGGAGCGATCGGGTCGAGGATGGACCGTCGAACATCGCCGGCTCGGGGAATGGGTGCGAGGCCTGCCGAAGCCTGTAGGGATTATGGCCTGTTACGATATTCAAGCTCAGCGCCTGCTCGACGCTTGCCGCGAGGTCGGCACGGCGGTACCGGAAGAGGCCGCGGTGCTCGGGGTCGACGACGATCGACTCCTGTGCGATCTCTGTTCGCCGCCGCTCTCAAGCATCGTGCCCAATACGATGCGCACCGGCTATGCCGCGGCGGAAACCTTGGCGGCTTTGATGCGCGGCGAACAACCGGCCGTCGAAGGACAGTTGATTCCGCCGCTCGGCGTGTCGACGCGGCAATCGACCGACATTCTCGCTTTGGAAGACCGCGATGTGGCGGCGGCAGTGCGGTTTATCCGCGAACACGCCTGCGACGGGATTCAGGTCGGCGACGTCTTGCGGCATGTCCCGCTTTCTCGAAGGGTACTGGAAAGCCGATTCATGAAGCAGGTCGGCCGCACGCCGCACGAAGAGATTCTGCGAATCAAGCTCGATCGCGTGAAACGTCTGCTCGCGGAAACGGACCTCACGCTCGACACAATCGCCGATCGTGCCGGCTTCCGGCATTCCGAGTACTTGAGCGTCGCGTTTAAGCGGGTCGTCGGTATTTCGCCGAGCGCTTATCGGAGCGACAGTTCCGTGAGCTAGCGCCGAGCGTCGGTCAGCGGCCGTTTGCCGATGAACTGGCGGAGGTATGCTCCGCTCTGACGCAGCGCCGTCTTGCGAAGCTCGAGCGTCTTTTCGTAGGCCCGATCTTCGACTTCGATGCAGACCGGACCTTCGTAACCGACGTCGCCGAGTACGGAGATGAACCGGCCCCAATCGACGTCGCCGAGTCCGGGAAGCTTCGGGCTGTGATACTCCAGCGGATGCGCGAGGATGCCGACTTGGTCGAGCCGATCCTTGTCGACGTGTGCATCTTTCGCATGAACGTGGACCAGCCGATCTTTGAACTCGCGCAGCGGGGCCAAGTAGTCCATCTGCTGCCAGATCATGTGCGAGGGGTCGTAGTTCAGGCCGATGTTCCGGCTGCCAAGTTCCGAGAACATGCGGCGCCAGATCGTCGGAGTCGTGGCCAGGTTTTTACCGCCGGGCCATTCGTCGCGAGTAAAAAGCATCGGGCAGTTTTCGATGCCGATCTTAATTCCCTCGCGATCGGCCGTGCGAACGATCGGTCGCCAGACTTCGAGAAAGCGAGGCCAGTTGTCGTCGACGGAGAGCTTCGGATCACGACCGATGAACGTATTCACGCGCGGAATGCCGAGGCGAACTGCGGCGCGGATCATATGTTCGATTTGCCGCGCGGCCACGGTACGTTCGGCGTCGTCGGCGGCCAGCGGATTTGGGTAATAGCCGAGAGCGCTAACCTGCACGCCCGTGGTATCGACGATCCGGCGCACGCGGTCGGCCGCCTCACCGCCCGCCGATTCGAATTCGGCCACGTCGAGATGCGTAACGCCCGCATAGCGACGTTCGGCCCGACCGACCGGCCAGCACATGACCTCGACGCAATCGAAGTTGGTTTCGGCGGCAAAGGTGAAGACCTCTTCCAGTGACATTTCCGGAAGTATCGCGCTGACAAAACCGAGCTGCACGGCGGGCCTCGAACGTGGCAAGAATGCACATCATCGCGACCGAGAACTGTTTCGATCGCCGAACGAACGACATTTTGAGCGCAGCTGGGGCGGCGGTCAATTTTTGTCGGCCGCATTCTGTCGGCCATCTCGATCTGGCCTCAGCCGTCGCGCTTGTAATTGTCGAGAATACGGGGAGAATCACGGGCCGCTGGGCGCTCTGTTAATGCGAGCGTCCTTCAGAGTCCTTCAAGAATGGAAGCCGGGTGCATCATGGCCGTTGCGGAAGCGCCGAAGTCGACGGGAAGTTCTGCGGAATCGCTGCAGTTTTTCAAAGAACTCACGGCCGCGTATCCGCCGACGGACGTCGCCGTTCGAGCCTGGGACGGCGGCGAGTTGCTGCCGAAATCGGGCGGCCCGATCCGTGCGACGCTGGTGCTGAATCATCCCGGCGCGTTGCGACAGATGATGTGGCCGTTCAACAAAGCGGCTTTCGGGGAGGCGTACATCTTTGGCGACGTCGACGTCGAAGGAGAGATGGAGCCGTTTCTCGAGTATCTCATCGACATGCGGGCCAAGTGTGTGCCCGAAGATGTGATGTCGCGCGTAGCCCTGTTCCGCAAGATGCTGAAGCTGCCGAATCAGGCGATGCCGCGGAGCGCCCGTGCCGCGGAGTTGACCGGCAAAGAACGTTCGCAGGGGCGCGACCAACAGGCGATCCGCTACCATTACGACGGTCCGCCGAGCGAGTTCTACGCGTTGTGCCTCGGCAAGTACATGCAGTACACCTGCAACTACTTCGCGCATCCCGACGAAGACATCGA
>JAFLCO010000288.1 GCA_017303535.1 Planctomycetota bacterium | reverse complement strand
ACAGTCGCTCACCCGCATTTCCTGCGTCGGCCGACGCAGAAAATGCCGCCCTCTCACAGCGGGCGAGGGCGTTCCCTACAGCGCTACAAAAACTGCCAAATTGCCAAAGAACCAACCCCACATTTTCCACTTTTCCGAAGTCGATTCAAATCACTTTTTGGCCGGCCACGAATCCTCTTGATTTTGGCCACGCCGCTTCCGAAAACTGCGGCGGCGTGAGCTCATTCCCGTGGCCGAACGGTTGAGTTGAGCGGCGCGCGCGCCGGCAATCGCGATTGGCACTTTATCCCTCGCGCGTCCGCTCGAACGAGGTGTTAGGACGCAAGCTGCACCGTGCTCTCACGCACGCCGTCGGCTGGTGGCCCGTAGCGGAGCTTTATAGATGCGCCCTTCATGAAGCTGCACGCTTCGAGCACCGGACGAACAACAGCGAAAAGTTTGTCGGCATCCGGACCATACATGTACAGGGTGCCATCGCTTCCATCCACCGCCACTTCGTTTCCGTCGTACTCCCCAACCTGCGCGGAGTTTATGGCCGCCTCCAGCTGCGACTCCAAAGCAAATAGCGGATCGAGGTCAGTGGACCCGATGTACGCAAACGTGACAATTACAGCGTGCTCCGCAGGCTTGGCGCTGATCTCGGACTTCGAGCCAAAGAGTCTTGAGAAGATGCTCATCTTGCGTCCTAACAGGTATTCGACCGCCGAATTGCGGTAAAACATTACCGCAAAAGTGCAGCCGAGTATGGATTCGTGAGATTCGATGTGTGATACGGCGACACGAGTTGCGACGGATCGCCGGTCCCCCAGGCCATGCTAGACCGCAAAGGGTGCCTTGCTATGCCGCAGTCGCCGACCGGAATAATTCTATCGTCTCCAAAACATCGTTACCACGGAGTTGCAACAACGGAGCGGGGTAGCCCGGTTTGCTTGCAAACCGGGCGCAGCGAGAGGCAACGGCACGCGCTGGCGCGATGCCGCGTGTGAATTGATTTGCCTCCTGTAAACCCAGCTTGCGAGCAAGCTGGGCTACCTGTTTTACTCGAGTTTCGCGATCAGGATTTCGCTGATCGCTAGGCCGGTGAGGAAACAGGCGATGTAGAGGACAACCCCAAGATAAGCTCGGCTGCGGGCTTGTTTGTTGGCGGTTGTCGTGGCCGCGTCGGGGGAGATTTGGGCTGCGGTTTCGGGCGTCAGGCGGTCGGCGAGGTCGGGGTGAGTGCCGCGGCGTTGATTCGTGTTCGAGGGAATCATTGCGGCGCGGTGCAGGGCTTGGAGCATCGAGTCGTAAGCCGGCGGGTCGAAGGCGCGGGCATACTCGTCGGCCTGTTTTTCCAGGCGGCGGGAGTGGTTCGTCACGCGGGCATAGATGAACGCGAAGGCGGCGATGACGAACAGAAATCGCTCCAGGCCCAACTCTCCCACAAACGCCGGGCCGGCGTTGAGCACGAGCATCATCGCCGGCGGCAGGTGTCGCACGAGCTTGTGGTACCAAGCCTCGCGGGCATGGGCCGCTTCGTGCCGGAGCAAGGCCGTGAATTGAGCGTCGTCGAGCGCCGTGCCGAGATGCTCGCTGACATAAATTTGCCGGCCGGGCATCGAGTAGGCGTTCACGCCGCCCGCGCGCACGAGCCAGACCGAAAGATCGGGCAGTCCGGCCTCGTCGGCGACTTGCCGCGCGATCGCGGCTCGCGGGCCTGCGACGGGGCGAATCGTCCCGTAGAGCCGCAGGAGGGCATGGCCGAGCCTGCGCTGGAGCGCGAGGAAGAGCAGGGCGGCGACCGCCATGGCCGTGAACGTCGGGCCGTCGAGGCGATCGGAAACCGCGGCGAGCAGCGGCAGGCCCAGGAACAAAAAGGGATCGAGCACCACGCTGAAGGCGAAGCCGTGCCACGCTTCGACCGGTGTCGGACTGCGGCCCATACGTAAGCGCTCGAACACGCCGCCGGCGGCGAGCGCGGCGAGCCCCCAACCGAGAAACGCGAGCACCAAATATGGGCGGTCGAAATTCGAGCCGCGATACGGAGCGTAACCGGGCACGAACGCAAACAGCCAGCCGATGACGACCGGAATCGAGATTAGGTAGCAGACGGAGTACCCGACCCGGGCGGCGTAGAAGGCGCCGGCCCGACGCTCGAAGTCGTCGCTCGGTGCGGCGTGAAAGGGCCGCAGCATGAACGCCGTGGCGATCCGCCACGCGATCGCGGCGACGACGAGAAACTGCACACCGGTGACGGCGGCCCGTGCGAGATTGGCCCGATCGAGAAACTCCGGGAACGAGCGAACGAACGTGGCGGCGGAGAGTTCCATCGTATCTAGGCTTGCCGTGGTGAGTCGTTTGAAATCGCTCGGTCTCTGGGGCAGAGCTGCGCTTTGCCCCAGCCACCCATGCAACCGGAACCCCTCACCCCCGACCCCTCTCCCGCAAGGGGAGAGGGGAGAATTTTGGATAGGCTCTTAGATTTCAAATCGCGGGTCGTACGGCATGCCGAACGTGTCGGCGACGGCACGATACGTGATCTTGCCGGCGTGCATGTTGATGGCCCGAGCGACCGGCTTCAAGGTTTGCGCGGCGGCGAGGATGCCGCGGTTGGCGATTTGCAGAACCCAGGGGAGCGTGACGTTGCAGAGCGCGTAGGTGCTCGTGCGGCCGACGGCGCCGGGCATGTTCGTCACGCAGTAGTGCAGCACCTGATCGACCATGTAAACCGGCTCGCTGTGCGTGGTCGGCCGGCTCGTGGCGACGCAGCCGCCTTGATCGATGGCGACGTCGATGATGACGCTGCCGGGCTTCATCAGCTTCAGGTCGTCGGCCTCGATGAGCCGGGGCGCCTTCGCGCCGGGAATGAGCACCGCGCCGATGACGAGATCGGCCTTGGCGAGTTGCTCGCGGACCGTGTGGCGATCGCTGAAGAGACAATCGACGTTCGGCGGCATCACGTCGTCGAGGTAGCGAAGGCGGTCCATGTTTACGTCGAGCAAGCCGATGTTCGCGCCGAAACCTGCCGCGACCTTGGCGGCGTTCGCGCCGACGACGCCGCCGCCGAGCACCGCGATGTTGGCCGGCGCCACGCCGGGAACGCCGCCGAGCAAGATGCCTCGCCCCATTTGCGGACGCTCAAGATATTTGGCTCCTTCTTGGATGCTCATTCGGCCGGCCACTTCGCTCATCGGCGTGAGCAACGGGAGGCGGCCTTGGTCGTCGCGCAAGGTTTCGTAGGCCACGGCCGTGCAACCGCTCGCGAGCACGGCTTCGGTCAGCTTGCGGTCGGCGGCGAAGTGCAGATAGGTGAAGAGGATCTGACCTGGTCGGAGCCGGGGCCATTCGTCGACCATCGGCTCTTTGACCTTCACGATCATGTCGGCCGTGCCAAAGAGCTCGTCGACGTCGTTCATCAGCCGCGCGCCGGCCGCTTCGTATTGCTCGTCGAGAAGTCCGGAACCAAGGCCCGCGCCGCTTTCCACGAGCACGCGATGGCCGGCCCGCGTGAGCTCTTCCACGCCGACGGGAAGCATGGCGACGCGATACTCGTCGCGCTTGATTTCCTTGGGAACGCCGATAATCACGGGGGAGTCCTTTCTCTGTTGCGTTCAATATGGCGAGGAGATTAGGTCAGGCCGACGGCATCGCGGTAGCGTTGCATGCCTTCACGCACGGCGATGATTTGTGCATCCGTCAGTGCTGCCAATTGAGCGTGAATTTCCAATGCGTGTTCGGCCGCAGTGCGGGCAAGCTCTCGTTGCTCAATCAACGCATCGGAGAGTTTATAGTCGGCCCGCTTCCGCAGGTTATGCAGCGACAGAAGCATTTGGCCGAGAAACTGCATTTCATGAATCGAGCTATTCAAGAAATGCCGCTGAACCCATTGGTGCTCATTCGACGATTTGCAATACCAGCCGTACTTTTCAACCAGCAGTTCGCGCGCTGCATGAAAAGCCCCGTAATAGGCTCGGCTGACGGCGCTTCGCACCACGGCGGGTTCGACGGGCGAAGAGGCCGACCAGCGGCCCGCAACCTCGATAAACGACAGACTTTTCATTGTCGCGGGCAGACCATCAGCCGCAGCGTCTCAATTCCCGGCCAGCGCAACTGGATCTGTCGTCCCCATTCATTTTCACGCTCAACGATTTCCTTCGTTGATCCGTTCATATTTGTGATGAACGTCAGCCAACGCATGTCGGAGAACTCCGGATCGAAGTCTTCTTCGATCGTCGTCGGACCGAACATCCGCATCGTCAAAGCCAGGGCTTCCTCGACGACGGCGTGCGCAACTCCGACCGAGTTCAACGAACCGACCAATGCCAACGGCGGCGGGACCATTCCGTCGATCGCCGGATTCGTATATTCCATAGATCATCTCCAACAAAACTGCTTCGCGATCTCAAGCTACCGCTTTCGCACAGTTTCGCCAAGTTCGACCTTACTCCTCATCCTCATCCTCATCCAGCCCGTCCCACTCGGGGGCGAACTCTTCCGCGGCTTGCTCTTCGCCGTGCCGGCCCGCCGTTTCTTGTTCGAACTTTTGCACGTCGTCGGCGCTCCATTGGGCTTCGAATTCCTCATCGCCCAAATCGTCGTCGATGAACGCTTCGCCGGCGGGCATGCGGCCGGCGGCGATTTCTTCTTCGTGATGTTTGCGGCGTTCGTCGCGGGCCGCCTTGCGCGCATCGCCTTGATGGGCGTGCCGCAGATAAAGCTTGATCGGCACTTCGGAGAAGGGGAGGTGGTCGCGGAAGGTCGTCAGCAGGTAACGCTTGTAGTCGGCCGAAATCGCCGCCGGCTCGCTGCAGAAGAGCACGATCGTCGGCGGTTGGTTGCCGACTTGCGTGGCGTAGAAAATCTTCGGCCTGCGGTTCTGATAAATCGGCGGCTCGTTCTTCGCCAAGGCCCAGCGGAGCAAGCGATTGAGCTCGCCCGTCGAGACGCGGCCGGTCGCCTGCTTGTAGAGCATCTGCGCGTGGTTCAGGAGAGCCTTCATGTTCTTGCCGGTCTGGCCGGTGACGAACGCGATCGGCACGTACTTCATCGAGCGGAACGTCTCGTGCAGGTAGGTCACCCACTGATCGCTCGGCACTTTGCCGGCGTAGAGGTCCCACTTGTTGACGACGAACACACACGGCTTGTAATTCTCGCCGACGTAGTCCGTGAGTTGCTTGTCGACCCGACTGATCGGCTGAGCGCAATCGAAGAAGATCAGCACGACGTCGGCTCGCCGCACGCTCCGCTGCGCGCGATGCAGACTGTAAAACTCCATGTCGTTGGCCAGCGACTTCTGGCGCTTCACGCCCGGCGTGTCGATGGCAATGAACGCCTTGCCGTCGAGCTCGAAGCGGACGTCGACGCTGTCGCGCGTCGTGCCGGCGACTTCGCTGACGATCATCCGTTCGGCTTGCGCCAGCGTGTTGACGAACGTGCTCTTGCCGGTGTTGCGCCGGCCGACGATCGCCAACTTCATCACCGCGTCCCCCGGCCGCTCGGTGCCGTCGTCGGGCGGGAGCCGCTTCACGATTTCTTCGAGCAAGTCGTCGCGGCCCCGGTTCTGGTGAACGCTCGTCGCCAGCATGATCGGCTGAGCCAACTCCGCGAACTCATTCGTATGCGGGTCGAGCGACATCGCGTCGGTTTTGTTGGCCACGCAAATCACGGGGGCTTCGACCTTGCGAAGTCGGCGAGCCACCTCGGTGTCGAGCGGCGTGAGACCGTCGCGCGTATCGACGACGAACAGAATCAGCGCGGCCGAGTCGATCGCCTTTTCGATCTGGGCTTCGATGTGGGCCGTGAGGTTGTCTTCATCCTCCACGCCCATGCCGCCGGTGTCGACGAGTTCGAAGTAGCGATCCCCTTCGTTCATCAAAAACGTGAGCCGATCGCGCGTCACGCCGGCCCGATCGTCGACTACGGCCAGCCGCTTGCCCGTCAGCCAATTGAAGAGGCTGCTTTTGCCGACGTTCGGCCTACCGACGATAACGACCTGCGGAACGCCCATGCAAACACGTAGCCACGCTGACGAGAGGATGAAAGAAGCCCCGCGAGCGCGGAGCGGCGATGAGACGCTCTATTCTATCTTGGCGGGCCACGGGCAACTAGGAGCCGTTTCCACGGCCGAAGGGGTTGCCGGGGCCGTCCTTGAGCGGAGTTGTCGACGTCGGCGACTGTAGAGGCGGCGGTCGATCAAACACCGCCGGCAATTTCTCACCGCGCGACAGCGTTCCTTTGCGCGTGCAGATGAAAACGGTTTCTCGGCCGTCATTGTTTCGGTCCGGCTTCACGACGTAGACAAGTTGTCCGCCGGGCGACGCCTTTTCGAGAACGATCCGTAGGATTTCTCCCGCCGGACGATTGGCTTCGTGGAGCGACATCGATTGGTTTTTCGTAATGCCGGCTTCCGCGAAATCTCGGTCGACCATCTCGATCGGCACTTCGGTCTTGTCGCTAATGAGTTCTAAGATCCTACGCAGGTCATTGCGATCGAATTCAAGAGTCATCGGCCTTTGAAGCGCCGCGCTCACCTTGTCGGCTCCCTCACGTCGATAACCCGCAAACGGCGAAGTTTCGTTGTCACCTAAGAAGAGCAAATCGTCGGCGGTGTCTTTTGCCGGCACCAGTGCGATGGAGATCACGCCGAAGTCGTCGAGGAAGTCGCCCCCTTTGCCGAGGAAGTACACGACGCCGACCAGTCCTTCAATCTCGACCAAGAGATACGGATGTTGCTTCCCCTCGCGCGTCACGAAGCCGATCTGATAAACCTCGAACTCGACGAGGTCCTGGTGATAGTCGGCCGGAATCTTATCGACCGCCTTCACATCCTCGACGAACTCCAACGGCCCGATCTCTTTGCCGCCGAGCCGCTTCGTGAGCTCCGGGTCGACTTCCCATCGACCGGGCAATTTCTTGACGATGTAATTGTCGGGCGACGGCAGCACTTTGATTTCGGCCCGCGCGATCGAGCCGCAAAGCGCGATCGCGGCGAGCGCTGCGACGGCCAACTTTACGTTCATGATTCACCTCGGTTTTGGTTTCACGTCAAAGCCCGGCGGAATTGTCTCACCGCGTTTCAAAGCCCCTTCCTTTGTGCAGATTGCGATCTCCCCCGATCCATCCGCGCCGGGTCGCACGACGTAAATTAGGATGCCGTCCGGATGCGCCTTCCAAAGTAGGCGCACGAGCACGTCGACGGCAGGTTGGTCGGCCTCGTCGCAGCCGATCGAGTGGCCTTTGGTAATTCCCGCAAGTCGCAAGTCGACTGCTTCGATCGACAACGGCACCTTGATCGCTTCGGCGAGCTTCGCCAACAATCTGTCGGGAGTATCGCGATCGACATGCATTGAGATCTTCATCCGCAGACCCGCCGCGACACGATCGACGCGCCGATACGCCGCGAACAGTCGTTCATCCCGCTCGGCCAAGAAGAGCAAGTCTTGCAGCGGCGACTGCCCGGGCACCAGTGCCACGCGCAAAGTTTTTGTAACGTCGCGGCTCAATGCCCCTTCACAGTGGAACCAGACGACAAGCGGACCGTCGGCCGAATCAAGGAGCACGTACGACGTCTCGACGCCCGGCCGATTGAAGTAGCCGATTTGACGAATCGGAAAGTCAGCAAAATAATCTCGCACACTCGGAGTCAATCGCCATTTCACGGCTCCTTCGTTCGCCTCAAACTTCAGCACGCCGATCGCCGTGCCGCCAAGCCTCCGCGTCAATTCTTCGTCCGGTTCCCAACTTCCGGGCAAGTGCGCGGCGATCAGATGATCCGAACTCGGTAGCGAATGAAGCTCCTCGGCCGACGCGACGTCGATGATCGCGACCGACAGCAGCAAACAGACCTTACGAACGACGAACATGGCCGCACCTCGTAATCGATTTATGCTCGCCTCAATCCTCATCCTGCGGCATCATCTGCGGATTCCACGCGACTTCCCACACGTGGCCGTCAGGGTCTTGGAAGTAACCGGCGTACCCGCCCCAGAACGTCGGGCCGGGAGGCTTGATCACGACGGCGCCGGCCGCCGCCGCTTGCTGAATCGCCGCATCCACCTCTTCACGCGTCGCCACGTTTTGTGCGAGGGTCAACTCCGTCGCGCTCGGCCCGTCGATCGGTAGGCCCGTATCGTGTGCTAAGCTCGCTCGCGGCCAGAGC
>JAFLCO010000287.1 GCA_017303535.1 Planctomycetota bacterium | reverse complement strand
GGAGCGAGACATTTTGTTTGGAGGTCTGAAACAGCTCCGCGATTTCAAGCTGGGTCAGCCAAATGGTCTTTCCGTCGATGCGAAGTTCGAGGCGAACTTGGCCGTCGTCTGAAGTGTAAAGAATGAGATCGCTCATGCGTCGGTCCCCTTCTTCTTGCGACCGACGGGCTTCTTAGGCGGCGCGGCCTGCTTCGTCGTCATCCGCGTGTAAAGTTCAAAGAGCTTTTCGAGCCGCTCGGTGTCGTTCTTGAAGCGACGCCCGATGTAAATTCTCTCCAGCGTCTCGTCGTTGCGGTCATGCGCCGCGCGAAGATCAGCCGGCATGGCATCAGGATCGTAAAGCTCGGCGATCGTCGCGGGAAAATGCGCTTCGCGGGCGAGCAAGATGCCTTCAGCGCAGCGACTAAGGTCGGCTTTGTTCTGCTCAGAGAGCGCTGGAATTGGGAAGGTGTTCCAGCCGAGAGTATTCGAGTAGGAGAAGTCTGTTCGCATTCTGACGCAAACCGTTCCGATCCATACCAAATGAAGACGAGAAGCAATCAGAGCCGCGTTCCATAGTGGCGCATCATACAGAACGAAATTTCTCTCGCTGATAATGCTATGCCCGTCAGTCACGCCAACGGGAAGGTACGGTCTATTTTCGGACGACACTCTCGGGACAACTAACGCGCCACAGTTTCGGTGAGGGGCGAAGACGAATCGATGGGGAGTTGAGACATTGTCGTAGGCCTGTTTTCCGCCGTTCAGTCTAGTCTCTCGAACTCGTTCGATTCGTTCTCGTATCGGTCGACAATCCATCGCCAAATCAAGCTTATCGTCCTCGATCCAAATACAGTATTTATACAATGAGTGAATAAACTCTTTTGAACCGATAAAGTAACGAATGAACTCTTTGGTGCAGGGGTAAGTTTCGCGAAGTTCGTTCGCTTCGGAGAAGCTGAGGATCAAATGTCCGCCGTCGTTTGGCATGTTGCCACGAATCATCTTTCCTCGTTCGCCGAGTGCCGTACTGGATGAACGGACGATGACATCCGGACCCGAAGTCAAATATGGACCGATGTTGTCTACTAATCTCGCGTTCGCTTTTCCGCTGGAATCGGAATCAAAAAGCATTCGTCTGGTCGTTGGAAGTGCGGATATTCCGACAATCACCACGGTTACGCCAGCATTATTGCTGGCGAGGTTAGCCCAGTTAAATGACCGGTATGCAAAGCAGATTCGATGACCTGTACCGAAGATCAATGGCCAGAGTGCCGGGACTTGCTCGCCCTGGCATATCAAGTTTGTTGCAACGAAAGCACTCGCTGCTCTAGTCTCAAGTCCATAAAGTGCCGCCTTGAAAAACCAGCCCGCGACATAGTCGAGAGATTTCCAATCCTTGGTGAAATCATCGAAGACGGCTCGCAAGTCAGACTTTGCCGCAGCTGACTGCACTACAGAGCCCAAATACGGCGGATTGCCGCAGATATACGTCTCTCCTCCTTCGTTTTCAAAATCTATTTCCGTCTGATCGAGGGGCGTGCTGAAGAGATCGTCGGCGCGGAGTTTCGTGCCAGTACCGGTCGGCGGGCAGATGCTGAGCCAGTCGAGCCGCAAGGCGTTGCCACAGGTAATCCAGTTGGCGGCGTCGAGCGGAAGAAACTCGGCCAGGGCGATCTTGTGGCCGCGGTACAGTACGTCGCATTGATACTCGGCGATAATCAATGCCAGCCGGGCGATCTCCGCGGAGAAGTGCCGCAATTCGATTCCGCGAAAGTTGGTGAGCGGAATTTCGGACGGCGTATCAGCCCTGCCTCGGAGGGAGTTGATTTTCGCTTCGATCTCGCGCATCTCCTTGTACGCGATCACGAGAAAATTGCCTGAGCCGCACGCCGGGTCGAACACGCGGATGCGGGCCATACGGTCTCGTAGCTTCAGCAGCTTGCGGTCATTTGTTCCGGCGGCTTCGAGTTCGGCCCGCAGTTCGTCGAGAAAGAGCGGATTGAGCACCTTCAGGATGTTTGGAACGCTCGTGTAGTGCATCCCCAAGGCGCCGCGTTCTTCGTCATCGGCCACGGCTTGAATCATCGAGCCGAAGATGTCGGGATTGATCTTCGTCCAGTCGAGGCTGCCGACATGCAGCAGATACGAACGCGCTGGCTTACTAAAGCGCGGCACGTCGGTGCTGCCGGAGAACAGGTTTCCGTTGACGTAGGGAAATGACTTCGCCCAATTCCGCAAATTTGCCGAATCACGATCCTCGGGCTTGGTGTTCATGGCCCGAAACAGTTCGGAAAGCACTTCGTGCGTATTCGACGAATCACGCTCGCTCATCTGCTGGACGGTGTCGGTGAAGAGCCGGCCGCCGATGAAGATGCCGGTGTCTTCGGCAAAGAAACAGAAGATCAACCGCGCGAAAAAATGGTTGAGGTCTTCTCGGCGCGCAGCCGTGTCCCAGTCGGGATTCTCCTTAAGTAGCTCGACATAAAGTCGATTGAGTCGGCCGGTCGCCTTGATGTCGAATGCGTTCTCTCGGATCTGCTTGACTGTGCTGATCCCAGCCAACGGAAGAAAATAGGCAAAGCGTTCGTGAAATTCGGCAAAGGGACAGGCAATTGGCGGGTCTTCGTCGGCGACGTTCTCGGCCTCGAAGAATTGGCCGTCGGTTGCGAGGACATATTTGCACTTATGACGCGAGGTCGCGGGGCTCCGGCGCAGCGCGGCGAGCGTCTCGGCCGTCGTACCTGGCGAGCAGACGGCGATGTGAATGTTGTTGCGCTGCAAAACTCCGCCGGTGACATCGGACGGATTCGTACTGCGACTGCGGAGTCGCTTGATCGTGGTTTCCTTATTCCCGAATGCTTCCAGAAATGAATACGGGAATTCAACCGGGTCAAACGGTGCTTCCGCCAGCTTCGATACGGCTTCCTCGATCTCAACTGCGTTCATGCTGCGAATACTTCAGCTGCTGGACATTGAGTACGGCGGGCTACTCCGGTAGCGGCGCAGTGCTAAGGCCTTACGGTGGGGACCAGTCACAAAGGTGTCATGTTATAGAGTTGCCACGCGGCGGCAACAGAGACACGAGAGGTGTAGCCGCCGATTTGGCACCGGCGGCCTGCAACGCCGCCCCTCCATAGCGAAGCGGGCGCAAAAAAGAAAAACCTTTGGATCGCAAGCTGCGGCACGAAATCGCACGGGATCGCAGTACGTCGCAGATGATTAAGGGGAATCATTACTGATGTCCCGAGGTCGCTCTTGCATGAAACGGCAAATGCCGATACCTCTTCCGATTAGTGAGTCTTCACAGGGAGGGAATGACATGCCGCGTAATGTCGACGATTCAACGGTCAAGCTCATGCAGATTCCGGTTAAGGCGACGATCGCCGAGCGAATCGCGGAATACGGGGCGCGCGTCAGGAAGAGCCAAGCCCAGTTCGCGGTGATCTGTCTGGAGCGTGCTTTTGAGAATCGGGAATCGTTCTCAGATCGCTTGACGGACCATTTCATCAGTGCGATCGGCTCGGCCGTCCCGGCAACGCGCCGCCTCAAAAAGCGTACGAAGACCGAGACGCGAATCGTGCGACTACAAGTGCCGATCAGCCACGATATGGTCGTGAAGCTTGAAGCTGTGGGCGCTGAGCTCAACCACACCGCCGTAGGGGCCGCGGGCTGGCTTATGGAGAAGATTGTGTTGGATGAGGACTGGATCGTCCGGGCGGTGCTGAACCCGATGGTGGTTGACTTGGTGCGGTGGGTGAAGGGAATCGGAACCGCCAAATCGCGCGTGGGTAATGCGGCGGTAGCCGAAAAGTAGCGGAACAGAGAAGAGGGGAAGCGGAGGGTCCAGGGAACCCTTGGGGCCTGATGGGTTCCCTGGTCTTAGCGAAGCGTGCCGCCTTGCGGCAAATCAATGTCTGATTGGTTTCATGGATGAAACCTTCCTCAGGTGTGAGCATGGAAGCAAACGAACGCGAAGAGCCTCGCCCGAAGTCGCCGTCGGAAGAAGTCGCAGCGCTGTGGGCCAAGCTGGATCAGCGACGAATCCAAGAACGCGCGACAACGGCCGCCGAGCAAAGCGGCCGGCTTGAGGCCGCTGCGGAGGCGGTTGTTGTCAAGTTGCCTTCTGTGCCTGCGGGTGCGAGCCTCTGTAACACGCACCCGCACAGTAGCCAAGTAAGTCTAAACGGCTTCCCCGGACTCCGCGCGGCGGTCGGGCTCGACTGGTGGGAAGTTCGCGCGGCGGTGGAATTCAAAGAAAGCGTATTTGCTGAATTGATGGCGAAGCTCGAAGAGTCGAAACGATCATGCCAAGACCTCCAGCAGGATGAGAAGTGGCTAAAACTCGAATGGGTGCCACCGTTTCGAATCTATCGCATGGGCCTGGGCGGTACCGGCGAACACTTCGAGTACAAAATCGATTGCGGCGGAATCGATATCGGGCTGGGAAAACGACAAGGCGAACTCGACGGTCAGCCGAATCTCCTGGTGCGCATGTCGGGCCGCGAATGTCTGTTGAAAGGAACGCGAGAAGCTTACGAACAGGTCAAACAGTTTGTCGGCCGCCTCGGTGCGACGTTCTTGTGGGAGAAGCTTAGCCGCGTCGACGTTTGCATGGACGTTGCCAATCTGGCGGTGCGATCGTTTAAGCCGTTGATTGATTCGCGATGCTTCATTACTCGCGCCAAATCGCTGATTCCCTACGAAAACGCCGTAACCGGCGAGTGGACAGGCTTTGCCGCCGGCAAGCGTCCCTTGCGATTGATCGTCTACGACAAGCTACGGGAGCAGGCGAAAAAGGCGGACGACCTCTATCTTCAAGCTTTGATTCAACGCCGATACGAGGGCTCGTTGCCCGATCACGGCACGCGACTTGAGTTTCAAATGTCCCGCCAGTGGTTGCTAGATCACGGCGTGTCGTCGCCGGATGATTTCCTCGAACGCCAGTCGGCGATCATCGAGAAGCTGACGCGGGAATGGTTTCGCGTAACAGCCGAACCCGTTGTGTGCGACGCCAAACATCAGTCTCGTGCGGCAATTCACCCGCTCTGGATCAGTATTGGCGAAGCGTTTTCCGAAGCGTTGGGAATGTCGACTGAACCGATGGCTCCGGTCGACCGCAAGACAGTGAATCCGTTGCGGCTTATCAAGCAAGGATTCGGATGCCTTCGCAATGCGGCACTCCAATGCGGATTCGTCTGCCTTCAGCCCGAGCACTGGTTGGAGGTTACGGGGCTACTGTTTGACAAAGCTTTCGCGACGAAAGCACAGAAAGATCAGTTTTTGAAGGATTACTTTTTCCGACAAACGGAGTATGCGGCATGAATACCGAAGCGAACCCACCACGATTATTGTTGAGCGTCAAAGAAGCTGCAAAGCAACTATCGGTATGTGAGCGCACTCTCTTCACGCTCACAAAAACAGGTCAATTGGCCGCAGTTAGAATTCGTCGCCGCGTGTGTTATCTGCTGAGCGACATTCAGAAATTCGTCGAATCGCAACGAACCCAAGCGTTAGAATGAGCCGCGTGGAATAGCGTATAGCGCACAAGGTGCATAATGGCCAGCATCACGAAAGAATCGAACGGGCGTCGCACGGTTCAATTTGTCGGAACCGACGGCAAGCGCCGCAGTATTCGTCTAGGCAAGGTGACGCAACGCGCGGCGGAAAGCGTCAAGCTGCGCGTCGAGTTGATTCTGTCGGCCGCGATCTCGGGACATGCCTTAGATGATGCGACGGCGCGTTGGTTGTCGGAACTCGATCAAACGATGATCGACAAACTCGCGGCCGTCGGGCTGGCCAAGCCTCGGGAATCGATGACGCTCTCCGCGTTCATCGAGGACTACATCGCCGGTCGGTCCGACATAAAGGATCGGACGACGATGCGACTACGCGAAGCCGGGCAGAAACTCATGGACTGCTTCGGTGCGAACAAACCTCTTCGAGAGTTCGCGAGCGATGACGGCGCCAAGTTTCGGCAATGGCTTCTGGCCAAGGGGCTGGCCGAAAACACGGTGCGACGGAATTGCGGTCGAGCGAAGCAGTTTTTCCGCGCGGCCATTCATCGAAAGCTCGTGGCGGAAAACCCGTTCGCCGAGTTGGTATCGGCCGTACGGGGCAATCCGGCGCGGATGCGGTTCATCGACCGTGAGACGGCCGCCAAGGTATTCGAAGCGTGTCCGAATGCCGAATGGCGTTTGATCTTCGCCTTGAGTCGTTTCGGCGGGCTGCGATGCCCAAGCGAAACGCTGAGCCTCAAGTGGTCGGACATCGATTGGAAGAACGAACGTGTTCGCGTGCCGAGTCCGAAAACGGAGCATATCGAAGGGAAAGAGTCGCGAATGATTCCGCTCTTTCCGGAACTGCGTCCGTACCTTGAGGAAGTTCGGGCTCAGGCTAAGCCTGACTCCGAGTACGTCATCATGCATTACCGCTCGGTGCGTCAGAACCTCTCGACGCAGTTTGAGCGGATCGTCTGCCGAGCCGGTTTAGAGCCCTGGCCGAAGCTGTTCCAGAATCTGCGTAGCACGCGCGAAACGGAACTGATGGAAGACTATCCCGCGCACGTCGTTTGCGCGTGGATCGGCAACAGTGAGGCCGTTGCCCGGAAGCACTATTTGCAGATTACCGATGAGCACTTTGCCAAAGCGGCCGGTAAGGTCGCGGAAACTGCACCGCCTCAAGCGAGCGCGCTGCAGAATCCGGTGCAGCAAACTGCGGAACAGGCCAGAACTGCACCGCATGCCGAAATGGCAGAGGCCCCTCAAACACCGCTTTTTCCGGTGTTTGCCGAACTGTGCGAATTAGTGCACAAATGCACAGTACCCCTACGGGGATTCGAACCCCGGTTGACGGATTGAGAACCCGCTGTCCTAGGCCTCTAGACGATAGGGGCGTGTAGACTCATTTTTATAAGCCGCCGCCGCCGGGATGTCAAAGGGGCGGTGCCGCTTGGCTTGGGCCGGTGCAGGGCTAGGTATCGCAAGCTTTTCTCAGATTGGACTCCGGTCGCTTACGCTCCCGGCTCGCTGTCGATGTCGCTCGCTCGTTAGATGCCGAAGCCTCGTGGAGCGTCACACTTTGGAGCACGGAGTTCTCGTCGTCCAACAGACAGCAGATAGCTGCGTCGGCGGGTGGTCGGCCGCCTTACTCGGACGATCGCGGCGTCGATGGAGGGTCTGCCCCCTCACCCCTGACCCCTCTCCCCCAAGGGCGCGAGGGGTTTGCTGTGCGTCGAACAAAAAAACACCCCGCGAGCGGCGCTGGGGCTGCTCGCGGGGCTTAAGGCTTCGTCGTTTGTCGCACAGCTACTTCTTGCTGAGCGTTTCCACGGCATGGGCCAGCTTTTCGACGATCGATTCTAAGCGTTGGACCTTCGTCGAGAGTTCGGCCAAGCGATCGGCGCCGTGGCCGGCAGGTCCGGCGCTGCTCGGCGGCTGCGGGCCACGCTCTTGCGGACCATGATCCCGAGGGCCATGACCTTGTGGCCCGCGCGCTTCAGAACCGTGACCTTGCAGACCGTGCGCCTGCGGACCGTGGTCTCCGTCGGGGCGGCGGGCTTCCGGTTCGTGCGACGCGTGCCGACGCTCTTCCGGCCGCGGGCCGTGGCGATGCGGACTCGCATGAGCATGGGCGTCGTGTCGCGGGCCTTCGTGATCGCGCGCTGCGGTGTGCCGCTCGAAATGCTGACGCATCGCGAAGTGCCGCATCCACGGCGGGCCGAAGCCGTGCGGCGGACCGGCATGCTTCGCATGTTCGCCCTTCGGACCATGTCCCTTAGGGCCATGCGCCTCAGGACCGTGCCCCTTCGGGCCGTGACCCTTCGGACCATGCTGCGGGCCGTGCTTCATCGCGTGTTTCGGGCCGTGCTGCGGACCATGTTTCGGTCCGGCGTGACGCGCGTGCTTGCCGTGCGGGCCGTGTTTGCCGGCTTTGTGATCGCGATTCGCCGTGCGAGCGCAATCTTTGCAGCCGCTCTCGGCGTGCTTGGCGCACTCGGGGCAATCGTGCTTGCCGTGACCGCGGGCCGACTTCGCGATGTGGCGATCCGGACCGTGTCGGCGGTCGCCGGGGCGAACGTGCGTCGGCTGCCGCGGACCTTCGGCTTGGGCGTGATGCGGATGGTGATGATCCGGACCGGGCTTGGCATCCGGACCGGGTTTATGATCGGGGCCCGGCTTGTGATCGGGACCATGTTTGG
>JAFLCO010000286.1 GCA_017303535.1 Planctomycetota bacterium | reverse complement strand
AAGCGCCGGCTATCGTGTGGCGATCTTGAGTCAGCCCGACTGGCACAGTGCCGAGGCGTGGCGTAGGTTCGGCAAGCCGCGTCTGTTCTTCGCCATCAGCGCGGGGAACATGGACTCGATGATCAATCATTACACGGCGAACAAGAAAGTTCGCAACGACGACGCCTACAGCCCAAGCGGCAAGATTGGTCGCCGCCCGGATCGCGCGACGTTGGCCTATTGCCAACGGGCACGCGAGGCGTATCCCGGTGTACCCGTCGTGGCCGGCGGCGTGGAAGCGAGCCTGCGTCGGCTGGCTCATTACGATTACTGGAGCGACAAGGTCCGCCGTTCGATCATTCTCGATAGTAAGGCCGATCTGCTGATCTACGGCATGGGGGAGCGCGGCATTCTTGAAGTCGCCGATCGTTTCGCTACCGGCCAATCGGTGCGCGACCTGCGCGATATGCGGGGCGTCGTCTATCGACTTGGCGCCGCCGAAACTCCGCCAAGCGACGAGAAGACGAAGCTGTTGCCGTCGTACGAGGAGGCGTCGACGGATAAGACGCAGTTTGCCGTAATGACGCGGATCGCGCATCACGAAACGAATCCCTACAACGCCAAACGGCTCGTGCAGTTTCACGGCCGTGAAGCAATCGTCTGTAACCCGCCGCAGCTTCCGCTGACCCAGCCCGAAATGGATCGGGTTTACGGTCTGCCGTACACACGCAAACCGCATCCGAGCTACGGCGGGCAGAATATTCCGGCGTACGACGTGGTGAAGGACTCGGTGCAGATCATGCGCGGCTGTTTCGGCGGCTGCACGTTCTGCTCGATTACGGCTCACGAAGGCCGAATTATCCAGAGCCGCAGCGCGGAAAATGTGCTCGGCGAAGTTCGCAAGATGACGGCCGATCCCGATTTCAAAGGGGTCATTAGCGATATCGGCGGCCCCACGGCGAACATGTACGAAATGCGCTGCACGCGACCGGAAGTCGAAGCGGTCTGCCGTCGGCTGTCGTGCGTGCATCCGACGATTTGCAAATTGCTCGGCACAAGTCACGAGCCGCTGATTGATCTCATGCAGCAAGTGCGTGAAGAGCCGGGCGTGAAGAAGGTTTTCGTCGCTTCCGGTATTCGCATGGACTTAGCCCGTCGCAGCCCGGAATACATGAAAGAGTTGGCGACGCACCACGTCGGCGGGCTCCTGAAGGTGGCGCCCGAGCACACCGACTCGCGCGTGCTCGATCTGATGAAGAAGCCCGGGCCGACGGACTTCCTAGAGTTCGACAAAGAGTTTCAGAAGGCGTCGGAGGCGGCCGGCAAGAAGCAGCACCTCGTGCCGTATTACATCGCCAGCCATCCCGGCAGCGACCTGGATGCGATGATCGATTTGGCGCTGTTTTTGAAGCGAAACCACTACCGGCCGGATCAGGTGCAGGATTTTATTCCGAGCCCGTTCGACCTCGCGGCCTGCATGTATTACACAGGCCTCGACCCGATGACTATGAAGCCGGTGTACACGGCCCAGCATCTTCGCGATCGGAAACTCCAGCGGGCTCTGCTTCAATTCTTTAAACCGGAAAATTATTTTGAGGTACGGCGTGCCCTTGAGCAGGCGGGCCGACAGGACCTCATCGGCGACGGCTGCGACTGTTTAATCCCTGCCCGACCGCCGAAGGCAGCGCTCGACAAACGTCGCCGTGAAGCCAACTCAAAGGTGAGCGAGCAGCGCGAAGGTGATCACATTCGCGCAGACCTGAAGAAGAGCGACACAAAGAAGCAGGGATATCGTCCACACCGGAAGTCGCACGAGCGACGAGATCGTCGTTAGTTGTCGTTGTTTATTTCGCTGCGAAGCTTGCCACTGCGATTGAGTACGAATTGTCCAGCGCTCCCTTGATTACCAGCCTGCAGAATCAACGCGTGAAAGACGCAGCGAAACTGCGCGATCGTCGGCAGCGCGATAAGCAGCGTCGGTTTCTCATTGACGGCATCCGTGAACTCGACCGCGCACTCGACGCTAAGCTGATGCTGGACGAGGCTTTCGTCTGCCCGGAACTTTGCGGAAGCGACGCCGCGCGGCAACTCCACCTGCGACTGGAGCACGAAAATGGCGACATCGTGCAGTACGTGACGTCCGAGGTGTTCGCAAAGCTCGCCTTCGGTGAGCGGTGCGACGGCATCATCGCCACGGCGCCGACGCCGTCGCGGACTTTGAGCGACCTGAAATTGCCGGATGACGCCCTCGTGTGCGTGCTCGAAAACGTCGAGAAACCGGGCAATGTCGGCGCGATTCTGCGGAGTGCGGATGCCGCCGGCGTGTCGGCGGTGATCACGGCCGACGAACGAACCGACCTTTTCAACCCCAACGCCGTGCGGGCTTCGCTAGGAACGATCTTTCACGTGCCGACCGCGGTCGCCGACGCCGCCACGACGCTGGATTGGCTGCGCGAACGCGGCTTCAAGATGTGGGCGGCTCGCGTCGGGGCCGGACCGCTTTATACCGAGGTCGATTACCGCGGTCCGACCGCGCTAGTACTCGGCAGCGAAGCGGAAGGGCTCTCGGCACGCTGGTGGGCCGATGATATCCGCCCGATCCATCTGCCGATGCAGGGACGCGCCGACAGCCTGAACGTCTCCGTGGCTGCGGCCGTGGTGTTTTACGAGGCGCTACGCCAACGCGGCGGTTGACCTCGCTTCAAGCCGTTACCGCCCTTGCAAGAACGGGTCGTTCGCGGCTCGGTGCTCGATGGTAGCCGCCGAGGCTTGGTCGCCGCGCGTCGCCAAAGCGCGGCTCCAGCGGGCATAGCACAAGCGGAGCGATTGAATCTCCGGACGGGCTTCGTCGGCCGTCGCAGCGCACGCAATTCGCTGCTGATGCAAGGCCACGAGATTTTCATGGAACAGTTCGTAATCGGGCGCGTATTGCAGGCCGGTTTCCAAGAGCCGCAGGGCCTGCGGATATTGCCCGTCGCGGCTGAGTTCGAGCGACCAATTGTTAACGGCCGCCAACAGGTTGGCACGAGCCGTCGTGTTGGCGGCGTCGAGCTTCAGGGCCGCTTGGTTGGCGGCGATCGCGGCATCGTGGCGCCCCGCTTCGAGCAAGTCGACGCCTCGGTTGTAATACACCACGGCCAAGAGTCCGACGTCGGTCAAGCGTCGCGCGGTCATGGCCCGCGCGGAGGTGTCGGCCGCGGCTTGGCCGATGGTTTGTCGCAAAAGCGAACGTTCGACGTCGGCGTCGCCCGCGGCGGCGAACCAATCGCGGCAAGTCGTCTGCACGACGATCGGGCCTGCGGCCGTTTGCACCATCGCATAAGCATGGCCCGGCGTTTCGACGCCGTATGCCGCTAGGCCGAAGCGTTCGGTCAAGCAGCGGAAAAGCACGACCGAACTGATGCAGTTGAACGTGCCTGCTTCAAACGGCTTGTCAAGCGTGGTGCTCGTTTCGACGAAGCCGGCGGTGAGAACCCGGTTATGCAGATATTCGAGAACGGCCCGAGCTTTGTCGCGTTCCGAGCCGACGACCTGCCCGGAGACTTGCAGCTCGGCGACCCAGTGCTCGAACCGACGTCGATAGGTTTCCAGAACTCGCGGGTCAGCAATGCCGCCGGCCGTGCAGGCGGCTTCGAGCAGCGGCAGTTGGTCAAGTCGCCCATCGGCGGCGTCGGCCAACAGGGCAGCTTCGGCGGCGGCGGTACTCGTTGAAGCGTCGATTCCGGCCGAAGCGGCCTGGCCCGGAAAGACGAACGTCGCATCGCCGGCGCGTGCCGTGGTCGGAGCCATCGCCAACACGGCGGCCGCGAAAAGTACGACGAGTTGCAACCCAAGACGAAGCATGGTCGACGGCGGGCTCGCGAAGCTTGAGGAGGGCGCCGATCGTGCCGGATTTGCCGGCTGCGAAAGAACTCACGGCGCGAGAGACACGCAAGTATGCGCGCCGCGGAAGCAAATGCCCGCAGAGAGACTGCAAAACGAAGCCTTTTCGCAACCGCGAGAGAGCCCGCAGTCGGCATAAGCGTCAGGGTTTGCCAGGCGGTTGCGCTACTCGGCCCTCGGCACTTGGTATCGCAACTCTGCGAAGCCTGAACTGACGTACTTTGCCGAAGTCAACTTCAAAGGCGGATTGGTCAGTCGCCGCGGCAAGAGCGGCTTGCCTTGCCCGAGCGTAACGCTGCCGATTTGCACGATGACCTCATCGAGCAGGCCGGCATCGTGAAACTGGCCGGCCAAATCACCCCCGCCGACGATCCAGATGTTCCTGTCGCCGGCTGCGGCCCGCATCGCGGCATGGACCGGCCGCACGTCGCCTCGGACGAACCGCACGTCGGCCCCGGTAAACTCCGGCAACGTTCGGGAAGTGAAGACCCACGCCGGCTGCGTATAAGGCCAAGCCGAGCCGGTTGCGGCAACGACCTCTTTCGCATGCCCGAGCATCCACTCATAAGTCGCCGAGCCCATCGCCAGGGCTCCGACGTCGCGAATGAACTCCGGGTAGCTCGTCTCCTCGGGATCGCCCAGCGGAAACAACCAATCGAGCGAGTCGTCTTCCGTAGCGATGAACCCGTCGAGGCTCGCGGCGGTGTAATACTGGGTTTTCATCTAAAACGATACCGAAGATCGTCTACTCCCTGCGTCGGATCAATCTAGCCCCCGAACTTTATTTTCCCCGCCTGGAGCGCTTGTTGGGCTTGTTCCACTTCGCGGTAGTAATCGCGGCGGTAGAGATTGCCGGCAGCGTCGTCGTCGATCACTGCGACGACGTCGCGATGGAGTTGCAGCGCCGACGCCGTTACTTGCGCCGTCACCGGGCCTTCGACCGTTGCCCGGATCGCTTCAGCTTTGTGTTTGCCGCAGGCCAGGAGTAGGCAGCGTCGTGATTCCAGAATCGTGCCGACCCCCATCGTTAGGGCCAGCCGCGGCACTTCGTCGATGTGTTCAAAGAAGCGGGCATTGTCGCGCACCGTTTCCGAGGTGAGCGTTTTCAATCGGGTCCGGCTACCAAGGGAAGAGCCTGGTTCGTTGAAGGCGATGTGTCCGTCGCTGCCGATGCCGAGTACCTGCAGATCGATGCCGCCGGCCTCTTTGATGCGTCGCTCATATTGCTCGGCGTGGGCTTCAAAATCGAGAGCTCGCCCGTCAGGCACGTGCGTGTTGCGCGCGTCGATATTGATGTGCTGAAAGAAATTCGTCTGCATAAAGTAGCGGTAGCTCTGCGGATGCGACGGTTCCAGGCCCACGTACTCGTCGAGATTAAACGACGTGACCTGCGAGAAATTGAGCCCCTCCTCGCGGTGCAGCCGGATCAATTCTTTGTAGAGCCCGAGTGGCGTGCTGCCCGTGGCGAGGCCGAGTACGCAGGCCGGCTTACGTCGGACGAGCGAAGCGACGAACGTGGCGGCGGTACGGGCGACTTGCTCGGGAGACGATTCAACGATGACACGCATGCGGGGCTTCTTCGCGATGTTGTGTTTGAGATCGGGCGACGACGTTTGCCGGCAACGACTTCGCGTCGCCTGCCGGCAGCAGGAAAGCATTGTAATACGCAAGCGGCGGCGTCCCCAGATGCACGAGCAAAGCGGCTGCTCTGGACGACGATAGCAGGTGAAACTACGATTCCGCCCCACTCGCGCGGAGGCAAACTCCGCGGCTAAATTCAAGGGACGGAACATGCCGCAGATCGCGATTTTGAACCAAAAAGGGGGCGTCGGTAAAACGACGACCGCCGTCAACCTGAGCGCCGCTTTGGCCGATCTCGGCAAACGTGTGCTCTTGATCGATCTCGATCCCCAGGCCCATGCGACGTTGCACCTCGGCGTCGTGCCGGGCGACGACGTGCCGAGCATCTACGACGTGCTCTGCCGCGAGACGCCCTTGGCCGACATCATCCGCCCGATTCACGCGACGCTCGATCTGATTCCTTCGAGCATCGACTTAGCCGCCGCCGAAGTGGAACTTGCCGGCGAGGTCGGCCGCGAACTTTTGCTGCGTGACCACTTAGAGAACATCGCGGGCGGCTACGACTACGTGCTCGTCGATTGCGCTCCGTCCCTCGGCGTGCTGACGCTCAACGCCTTGGCCGCCGTCGAGGAGGTGGTCATTCCGCTGCAGCCGCACTTCTTGGCGCTGCACGGCTTGAGCAAGCTTCTGGAGACGATCGAAGTCGTGGCCCGCCGAATCAACGGCCGCCTGACGCTTGGCGGCGTCGTGTTCTGCATGTACGAGGCCGGCACGCGTTTGGCGAACGAAGTCACGCGCGACGTCGATGAGTTCTTCGAACACGCGAAAGCTCGCAATACGCCCTGGTCGCAAGCCCGACCGTTCAAGGCCCGCATTCGTCGCAACATCCGCTTGGCGGAGGCGCCCAGCTTTGGGCAATCGATCTTCACCTACGCACCCGACTCGCATGGGGCGGAAGATTACCGAGCGCTGGCCAAAGAACTTGCTGCGGCCGTTGCGACCAAAAATCTGCCACAAACTCGGGCGGCATAAGTTCGGTTCGCCTGCCGCTACAGTCCGACTTCCACTACGGCCTTGATCACGCCTGTCTCCGGCTTCGTGTAGTTGGGGAAGACGTCGATCAATTCTTCGAACGGCGTGCGGTGCGTGATCCAGGGGTTTGTGTCGATCTTCCCGGCTTCGATCAGGCCGATGATTCGCGAGAAGTCCGGCGAGAGTGCGTTGCGGCTGCAGAGCAGCGTGCCTTCGGGTCGGTGAAACAACGGGTGGCGGAACTTCACTTCTTCGGTCGTGATGCCGACGTACACGAGCCGGCCGCCGTGGCAGATGAGCCCGAACGCGGCCGACATCGAAGCAACGCTCCCCGTGGCATCGATCACAACGTCAGGCCCGTGTCCGTCGGTCAACTCGCGCAATTCCTTTTCTAGCGATTCGCCCGGTTTAAGCGTGTGTTGCACTCCCATTACCCGGCGGCAGAACTCGAGCCGGCCCTCGTGCATGTCCATCACAATGACTTTTGCACCCGTGAGCTTGGCAAACTCCAAGGCCGAAAGTCCGATCGGTCCGGCGCCGATGATGAGGCACGATTCGTCGCTCTTGAGGCCCGAGCGATCGACGGCATGGCAGCCGATAGCCAAGGTTTCAACAAGAGCGAGTTGCTCGAAGGCGAGCTTCGTCGAAATGTGCAGTTTCCGGGCGGGCACCGTGAAATAGGGTCGCAGTCCGCCGTCGCAGTGGACTCCGAGCGTCTGGTGCTTCTCGCAGCAATTGTTCCGTCCGCGCCGGCACGCGTAGCACGTTTGACAATTGATGTACGGCTCGACGGCACAGCGATCGCCGCGTTTCACGTTCGTCACCCCTTCGCCGACGTCGACGACTTCCACTCCCAGTTCATGCCCGGGAATGCGAGGGTAGCTGAAGAACGGCATCTTGCCGAGGTAGCCGCTCAGGTCAGTACCGCAAATGCCGACGTTATGGACCCGCACGACGGCCTCGCCCGGCCCCGGTTTGGCGGGTTCAGGAATGTCGAGACGTTCCCAATGCTTCGGTTCGGCGAGAGACAGCGCTTTCATGTGATCGGATTTCGTTAATTGGCGTCGTTGTTTTCCGGGCGGCCTTCGATGTAGTGCCAGTTATGGATCGGGCGGAGGATTTCGAGGACTTCGCCGAGCAGCACTTCGTCGAGCGGTTGTTCCGACCAGCGGACCCAGTTGCGAACGTTCTCGGGATTGGCCGAGCCGACGACGCACGTGGCCATGTCTTCGTTGGCAATCGAAAACTGCAGGGCCAATTGAGCGATATCGATGCCGCGCTTCGCACAATGCTCGGCGGCGCGGCGGGCGCAGTCGCGAACCTCGGGCGTGGCCTTGTGCCACTTGGGTAACGTCGCGTTGGTCAGCAACCGTGCGGAGAACGGCGCGGCGTTCATGATGCCGACGTTCTTCTGCTTCAGGTACGGCACCAAGTCGGCGAACATCGTGTTCTGCAACGTGTAATGGTTGTACGAAAGCACGACGTCGAGGTCGGTCTGGTCGAGCACGTACTTAAACATCTTCATCGGGTAACCGCTGACGCCGATGAACCGCACTTTCCCTTGGTCGCGAACTTTGCGGAGCGTAGGTAGGGTTTCGTCGACGATCTGTTGCATGTCGACGAATTCCAGGTCGTGGCAAAGCATGATGTCGACGTAATCGACACCCATCCGCTCCAGGCTGATATCGACGCTTTCCGCAACGCGGCGGGCTGAGAAATCGAAATGCTTTCCGCTGTATCTCCCG
>JAFLCO010000285.1 GCA_017303535.1 Planctomycetota bacterium | reverse complement strand
ACTCCGTCGCTTGGGCCCGCCGCACCGCGCAGATGCTCGGCCGCTACGGCGTCGTCTGGTTCGAGGAAGCCCTCAAACCCGATGATCTCGAAGGCTATCGCGAACTCAAGCAGTCGTCGCCCGTGATGATCGCCACGGGCGAGGTTTTCACGCGACGCCAAAGTTTCCTACCCTTTATCACTTCGCGCGCGCTCGACATCATTCAGCCCGACCTCACCAAATGCGGCGGCCTCGGCGAGGCCCGGCGGCTGGCTTGGCTGGCCTACGATCACGGCGTGCTGCTCGTGCCGCACGGTTGGAATACGGCCGTAGGCATCGCGGCCGACTTGGCCCTTTCCGCGGCCATGCCGGTCGCCCGTTGGGTCGAGTTTCAAACCGGCGTGCCGTACGTCGAAGAGATTCTCACCGAACCGTTCCGCCTCGACGCCGACGGCCTCCTCCGCATCCCGCAAGGTCCGGGCCTCGGCATCACGCTCAACCGCGACGCCATTGCCAAATACGCGGTCGCCGAAGACGTCGTTCGTTAGACGCTCTTGGTTAGACGCCCCGACTAAACACTACCCGGCGGCGAAACGGCCTGCAGCAAGCCCAACAGCTTCATCGTCGTGATGGCGGCGATCGTCGTGAAAAACACGCCGGCGCAGAACATCGAAATGCGTACGAACCAGTTCGGCCTTAGTTCCTTCGGCAACAACGCGAGGTTCACGTAGCACACGTGAAAGCAGCTGAACCCGAGCGCGTAGTTGTAGATGTTCGTCGACCACGCCAAGATTTTGCTCGGCTCGACGACGGAAAGCATGATGATGCCGAACGTGCAGTACGCGCAAAGCATCGCGAAGTAGAGCTTGCCCACACGGTGCGGCTCCCATTTCTTCAGCGCGGGCAGACCGGTCCAGAGCACGTCGAGCCAGCGGCGGAAGAACCCGTCGGCCGTCGTCGTCGTGCTCAGCGCCAGCACGAGGAAGCCGCAGAAGAGGGTCATAAACCAGCCGACCGGCTTGAAGAAAGGGACGCCGATCGTGTCATAGACGCCTTGCGCGGTCATGCCGGCGGCGAGCCAGGGATCGGCTTCCGTTCCACGCTCCAAGAATTGCACGCTGAGCATGCTCGGCATCGCCAGCCCGACGAAGCTCGCCAAGCCGAACAAAAAGAACTGGTCGCGGAAGATATGCCGATACCAGCCGGCGAACCTTTTTCGGCTCGCGGCCGTGATCGGAAACACCATGCCCACGTGCGAGAGCTTGACGGAATGCCCGCCGATGGTGCTGGGAATGGCGCCCACATGCTTGCCCATCCCCCAGCCTTGGTCGCGCGTGTAGCCGCTGACGTTCGTGTTCGTCAGCCCGCCGTTACCCGCCAAGGCCGCCATCGCGCCGAGAATCGCGATCATGCTCCAGTCAAACTCACCGGCAGGCAGCGGCGATTTTCCTTCAAACATGCGCACGAAAACGTTGTCGATCTTGTAACCGTCGTACCGGCCGTCGCCGTCTTCGTCGACGAACGATTCGACGTCGTCGTGGAAGTCGCCGTTGCCGTTCTTGTCGATTCGCTTCTCGACGCCGTCGAGCCGGCCGTCGCCGTCCCAATCTTCGCCCGGGTCGAGCACGCCGTTGCCGTTGCGATCTTCACCCCGCATGACCGGAATCGTACCGAACTTAAGGAACCCCGTACAAATCTCCCGCCAAGTGTCGGCGCTGGAATACAGCACCGCGAGCACCAGCAGAAAGCCGAGCACCGAGAAAATCTTGAACGTCATCAGCACGCGGATCGAGTTGTAAACCTTGCCGCCGAACGCCAGCGGTACGATCGCCAACAGGAAGATGCCGTACGACAGCCCGCGCAGCAGCGTGCCGTTGGTAATTTTGTCCGGCATCTCGCCGAGGATCACATACGCCACGGGCGTCGCCGCGCTGGCTGCGAGATACGGAAAAATGGTCCCGCAATCGAGCACCAAGTACACGCACATCCAAAACAGCGGGCCCGGCAACGTGCGAAACTTGCCGGTGAAAATCGGCTCGCCGCAGTACAGCGTGTACCGGCTCACCTCCATGTTGTAAACGATCTGCCCCAAGATGCTGAGCGTCGCCAACCAGAGCAGCGCGCCGCCGTAACGGGCCGTGACCATCGGTCCCGTGAGCCATTCACCGGCGCCGATCGCCGATGCTCCCGCAACGAGCCCGGGCCCGACGAATGCCGCGATCTTCTTCCACGAAAACACCGGCGGCTCGGGCAACTCGCCTTTGTCCCAGCGCGGCATCAACGGCGAACCGGGATGCGGCGGCGTGAAGGCGGCGAGTTCCGCGGGCGGCGGCGTTTCAATAGCTTCGTGGACGGCCATAAGCACTTCACTTCGGCGGGCGCGGGCGTGCCCTAGGGCGGGATGCGTGAGCGGCACGGAGCCACTCATAATGTCGTGCGTGCCGGCGGGCCGCAAGCTTTTCCACTCATCGCCGCCGGCACTTTTCGAACTCTCAGACGCGTCGACTTGCTTGCCGCGTCAAACTGTGACGATCGTTGAGGAGGCGCTAGGCGTTAGCTGCTAGCCGCTAGTCAGCAAGCTCTCTCCCGCTAGAGCCTAGCCTCTAGCTCCTAGCGCCTGTCCTCATACTTCTTCCACCTTCGGCAACACGTACGGCTTGCGATATTCGGCCCGCGTCCGCAGGGCGTTCGCTTCGTCGTCGCCGACGAATTGATACGCGTCGTAATCGAACTTCACCGTACGGCCGACGCGCCACGCAATGTTGCCGAGATGACACAGCAAGCTCGATTGCCGGCCGACGGTGTCCAGATCGGCGTTCGGTTTGCCGCGCGATCGCATGCAATCGAGGAAGTTGCGGATATGCGCTTGATCGGCGCCCGTACCGCGTTTGCCTTCTTTGACAAGCACGCCCTTGCGGCCGAAGTGCCGCCAACTGCCGCCGCCGATGATGAGATAACCCTCGTCACCAAAAATCGCCGCACCTTCCGGTTCGCCTTCAATCGGGTACGGCGCCCAGACGCGCATTTCGTACGTCAGCAGCCGGCCCGGGTAGTCGTAGGTGACGAGCATCGTGTCGGGCCATTCTTGAGCGTCGTCGAAGTAGTACTTGCCGCCCGAGGCCGACACGTTGCGAGGCATCCCGATCGGCTTCTCGCCCGAACCTTCGACGGCCGCTTCGAGAAACCAGCGCGCGAAGTCCAAACGATGCACGCCGTCGTTCGCCAAGTCGCCGGCGCCGTAATCGAAGAACCATCGCCAGTTGCCGTGGAACCGCAACGGATTGAACGGCCGCTTCGGCGCCGGCCCGAGCCAGACGTCGTAATCGATCGTCGGCGGCGGGTCGGTGTCGGCGGGTTTGCCGAGATTCTTCTGTTGCATGCTCTCCCAGGCCTTGGCCATGACGACGCGGCCGAGAACGCCTTGCTTCACGTAGGCGAGCAATTCATGCAGGGCCGGATCGCTGCGAGCCTGCGTACCGAGTTGCACCACGCGGCCGTATTTCTTCGCGGCCGCCGACATGACCAGACCTTCCACAAGGTTGTGGCCGTCGGGCTTTTCGGTGTACACGTCTTTGCCGGCCTGACAGGCGTGAATCGTCGGCAAGGCGTGCCAATGGTCGGGCGTGCCGAGCACGATGGCGTCGATGCCTTTGTCGTCGAGCGCCTGGCGATAGTCGCCGATCGCTTGCGGCCGGCGATTGAACTTGCTTTCGAATTCCCCTTGCCGCAGACCGAGCCAGTGCGAGTCGATGTCGCAAACATACTTGACGTCGACGTCTTCGGCCGCACCGAAGCCGTTGAAGAGGCTGTTGCCGCGCCCTTTCACGCCCGTGCAGCAGACGACGATCCGGCCGTTGGCCAAGTCCTTGGCTCGGGCTCGCGGCCGCGGTGCGACGAGCGAGCCGGCGGCCGAAAGGGCCAAACCGGCGGCGGCGGCGTTGCCCAAGAATTTGCGACGATTCATCGTGCGACTCCTCGAATCAGGCGGGATGTTTGCGAACCGCAAAACGAACAGACAGGCGGGACCGGCAGCATACTCGACCCAGGGGCCAAAAGCGAACTTTTCAAGCTCGAACACGTTACGGCGAGCGGGGGCCGTAAGGCCCCCGTTACATTTGAGCGCAACCCGGCGCTGCGATGACTTGTGCAAGTCTTAGCCCCCGTCGATAGCGGCGCAGCCGCGTACGCCGGGGGCGGCGTCAAACGACCGGCGACGTCGATACTTGACGCGACGCTGCCCCGGGCGACTCGCCCGGGGCTAAGACGCAGAGCAAGCTCCCGAGCATAAATCGCCACAGGTAGTGAACGCCCTCCGCGGCGTTTCGCCGGCGCTAATCGCAACAGATTTGCAACTGCCTCAAAATTGCAAGTGCGTACATCGGAGCCCGAGATGTACGCACCCTTAGTTCTAAGTGATTCCGTGCGTACAAAACGATCGTCGATGTACGCACCCCTTCCGTTTTGTACGCAGTAACCGTAGCGCGGTTGTAATTGCAAAACGATTGACGATAAGTCGCGCCGCCGAACAGAAAGCGTGGCCGTCCCTTCTCCCCTTGTGGGAGAAGGTGCCCGCAGGGCGGATGAGGGGGCAGACCTTCTTATCGGCGTCGCAAAACTCCGGTCGCTTACGCTCCCGGCTCGCTGTTGATGTCGTTGGTGGTTCATAGTCATGGACCTTAGCCCCCGGCACTTCATGCCGGGGGCATTGCGGGTAGTTGTTCGTTTCGGCCGTGAAATAAGGCGTAAAGCGGCATGTCCCCTTGCTTGCGCAGCGGGGCTAGTGAGCGGTGGTTGCGGTTCACGGCGGTGCCGCGTCGTTTGCCCCCGGCATGAAGTGCCGGGGGCTAAAGTCCGTGCGGCCGGCGCGCAATCGCGCATCACGTAGTTTCCCGGATCGAGCCAAGCGATTCCAGGAAAGTTTTGGCCGGCCCACATTTTGTGTGGCGGCAACGACCAACCACAAAATGGCCGCCGGCCAAAAATGGCCTGGATTCGTGATCCAAAATCGGCGTGGCCAAAAAGTTGCTTGACGCGATGGAGGGAACGCCCTCCGTGGCGTTCCGTTTGCCGGGTACTCGCTTCGGCCCCCTCATCCGCCGCTTCGCGGCACTCGCCTCCGGCAGGAGGCGACAAACAACGCAGTCTCCCGCCAGGGGAGAAGTAAAAAAACAGTCTCCCCGAAGGTGGCGAAGGAAAGTGCCTGGGCTACGGCTTGAGCGGCACTTGTTCCGTCGACATCAGATACTTGATCAAGTCGCGGATTTGGTCCGGCGCCATTTGCTGGAGTTGGCCGTCGGGCATGAGGGATTGGCCCGTCGGCGTGAGTTCTTCGATTTCGTTGCGATCTAAGACCTGCGGTTCTTGCGCCGTCAGCAGCGTGACGGTCCGGTCGTTTTGCTCGCCGACGACTCCGCTCAGGACGCGACCGTCGGCGAGCGTGACGCTCACGCTGCGGAAATCGGCGGCGACGCTCGCGCTGGGGTCGACGACATTTTCCAGCAGGTAGTCGAGGTTCTTGCGGTTCGAGCCGGTCAGGTCGGGGCCGATCTTGCGACCCTCGCCGTACAGCACATGGCAGTTCGCGCACGACTTGTTGAAGATCGCCCGGCCGGCGCTCGCGTCGGCCTTGGCCAGCACTTCGGGCGTCAGTTCTTTTTTGTAGCGGTCGATAAGAGCCCGTTTTTCGGCGGCACTCACGCGGACTTCGCCCCAGAGTTCTTTGAGGTCGGCGTCGATCCCCGGGTCGTGGAAGTCGCTCAGTTGTCGGGCATGAAAGGCCGAGATCTCGCCGGCCGCGAGCTTGCCGTCACGGACTGCTTGGAGCAATGCCTTAGCGGACGCAGGCCGGGCCGCGAGCGTATTGATCGCCTCGGCCCGTTCGGCGGCGCCGTAGGCTCGGAGGCGATTGAGAATCCGGTTCGGGATCTGCGGATCGTCGTAGTAGGCGAGCCCGCGAATCGCTTCGAGGGTGACGGCCCGATCGGTGAGCAGATTCAGAAGCGTCGGCGCATACCCTTCCGGCCGACCCTCAAGGAGCGCCGTCAAAGCCTGCCGCCGAGCCTGTGGATCAGCAACCGTATCGGCGGCGAGCTTCTTGAGTTCGACGATCGCCACCCCTTCGCCGAAGATGACGTTCAAGGATTGAACGTGCTTGCGAGTTTCTTCGTTGGAAGACTTGGCAAACTTCTCCGCCGCGGCCGACCACGAGGCGGGGGCCTCGGCGCGACGTACGCCATGCAACGCCTTGGCCATACCGGCGATGACGGATTCGGGGTGCGCGACGTCGCCACTGAGGGCCGCCACCAGCAATTGTTGGACTTCACCGCTGCGATGCTCAAGGTCGAGCGATAACCGGCGAGCGATGTTCTCCGTGATATTCGGCAATCGCGACTGTTTGGCCAGCGAAACGGCCCAAGCAGGATCACGCGGCACGAGCGGCTCGATTCCGTACCACAACAAATGTGGAAAGAGGCGATCCTCGGGAAAGTCGTCGCGTTGCGACAAGCTCACTGACAGTTCACGAATGCGATCATCGGTCATGCCTTGCAACGAAGACGCCACTTTCAACATAACAAGTCCGGAGGAGTCAAATTGCACGCGGTCTGCAAGCGGCTCTACGGGTGGCGTGTGCCGAGAATTGCTTACAAATCGAATGACGGCAAGGGCCCTCTCGAACTCCGTGCCCTCCTTCAATTGCGATTTCAACTTTAGGTCACTTAGGTTCAACAAACAACAAGTCTCAAGCAATTGAAACTGCCCGCCAGAGTTTAGATGCTCGCTAAGTTTCTCAATCGTGCTCGGCAAATACGACAACGTCGCGAACCGACGGAGAAGTTCAGTGCGCGCTTGGCGGGGCCACCATTGATTCGACTCGTTGTGGAGTATGATGAGTTCCTCGTCTGATGCCTTCGCCAAATTGAAGGCCGGCAACTTCCGCGGCTCCCCATACGTCAACTTATAAATCCGTCCGCTCGTGCGGTGCACGCCGTCGTGGTCGTGGCATTCGCCGGTGTCGGACCAATCGGCGATGAACACGCCGCCGTCGGGGCCCGTGATCAGGTCCATGCCGCGGAACCAGGGGTCTTGGATGAAGCAAATATCCTCGCCGTGCGTGGCCGTGTAGGTGCAGCCGTCGCGATTGAGCACGTCGCAGTTGATCCGCCTGCCGTGGAGGTTGAGCGTGTAGGCCTTGTCGCGGTATTCGGCCGGCCAGTTGTCGCCTTGGTAGATCATCAGGCCGATGTGCGCGTGCCCGCCGCCGGCGGCGCTGGTTTTGTCGGTGACGCCTTTGCGGACGTCGTTCCACACTTCGCCGGTGTCCCAGTGGACATGATCGGCCGTTTGCTTGACGAGGTCGAAGACGTAAGGGTTCGGATCGGCGCCGTACATCCGCTCGGTGTGGAGGCCCGGCACGACGTGCCAGAGGTGGCCGATCACGGTGTTGCTGCAGAACATCTCGCCGTGCTTGTCGAAATCGAACCCCCAAGAGTTCGTCATCCCGTGCATCACGGCCTCGACCGTGCCGCGGACGGGATGATAGCGCCAGATGCCGGTATTGAACTTGAGCCGTTGCGATTCCGATGAGCCCGGCTTGCCGATCAGGCTCGTCACTTGGATGCCTTGGCGGGCGTAGAGCCAGCCGTCGGGTCCCCATTTCAAACCGTTGGCAGGCGTGTGGCTGCCGGAGCCGCCGTCGAAGCCGTCGAGCTTGACGATCGGCGCGCCGTCGGGCCGGGCGTCGCGATCGGCATCCGGAATGAAGAGCAGGTTCGGCAGGCAGATGGCCCACACGCCGCCGTAGCCGACTTCAATGCTCGTGAGCCTGCGGGCGTCGTCCCAGAAGACGGTGCGACGATCGTGGCGACCGTCGTTGTCGGTGTCTTCGAAAATCAGAATACGGTCGCGAATTTCCGCGCGGAAGCCGCCGTCGCCATTGCCGGCCCAACTGTAACTCTCGGCGACCCACAGGCGGCCGCGCTCGTCGAACGTGATGGCGATGGGGTTGTGAACGTCGGGCTCGGCCGCGAAGACGCTGAGCTTGAAGCCGGGAGGAAGCTTGGCCGTGCGAACGACTTCGTCCGGCGGCATCGGGGCGCTGGCGGTGTCTTTCTCGGTGTTGGGGGGGAGAGGAAAATCTTCGTGGGCCGAGACGATGGCGAACAATGTCGCTACAGCACCGAACGTAATCAGCAGTCGCAAAGTTGTCATAAAACAGGCTTCTAGGATGTAGGGGGCTGGGGCGGAGTGGTAGGCGGTA
>JAFLCO010000284.1 GCA_017303535.1 Planctomycetota bacterium | reverse complement strand
GCCTTCCTTGGCGACACCCATAACGCCGGTCTCCTGGCAAACGTTTTCTGTTGGCGCAAAAAACGTAAACCACGGAGATCGGCGTGTTTAGATCACTTCAATTCCCGGACGGCCTCAACTCGTTGTCCGTGCGCCGAAGGCGAAAGAGGAAACGAACAGGGCCTTACTTGCACCGGCCGTTCAACCCGAGCTTTAGAGAAAGCCTCAGGCGCTTGCAGCGCACGGACAACTGGTCGTCCTTTAGATTACCTTCGAGTCGGTGTTGCGGTGGTTTGAGAGCTGACCTCCCTCCGGGTCGTACCGGAGCCACACGTCCAAACCCAGGTAGTCGCTGATCTTGTCCGTCCTCCGCCCCAGGCAGCGCGCCTCGACGCAGACCTGAACCCACAGCTCGCCGGGCAGGCGATGGTAGGACTCGCTACCGACGTAGAACTCACCGGTCAGTCGGGCCTGCGCGGGGAACCAGTCCTCATCCGACGGCGCGCACATGGAGTTGGCGTACTCCTCGACGATTTGGTCGGCGAGGGCCAGGATATCGGCATGCCGTGCTAAGAGCGCGGCGTGCTCGGCCGGGGTGATGGCATCGTAGTATTTGGTGGCGGCGATCTCGAACGTCACCTCACCGCGGGCGTATGGCGGTACCCAGTCGGGGACCGGGATGCGGATCATTCTGAACCGACCCAAAGCCACCGCGCCCTCCATCGTCGAACGACAAAGATCACTTGCCCTGCTCATGTCGAGCGCGTCTGCAGCGGATTCTACCGTGACCAAAGCGAACGAGCCAAACGCGCGATAGCCCGCAGGGTCAACTGCAGCTGATTGTTAGGTGCTAACCCACCTGATGATCATTTTGATGATTTGACCGAATCCGACGATGGACGATACAGGAACGAGGACCAACACAAGAAAGATTGCAACGTCGATAGCACGTCTACTCGGCAACTCGCGCTTTGCAGCACTATGTGCCGTATTCGTAACTTCAATCGTGTCGATTTGGTTGAGGTCAATCTCAGGCAGATCACGAAGTTGCGATCGGACGTAGTCGTGAAAGTCCTTAAACGCGTCGGGTTCGCAAGCGAGACTGATCCAGCCGCGCTTTTCGTCGCAATGGATCTCGATCCCGTCACGTCGCACTAGACACCTAACGTAAAAGATCACCTGCCGAGGCGGCAGGCGAGACGTTGAATTGAAAACCTGAGTATAAGCCGCCGCGTCAGATGGAGCGACTTGTTAGACGGATCACTGCTTTAAGTCACGCGGCAAAGCCTCGACCCATTCCGTGAAATGCGTCGCGATCGTTCGCAACTTCAATCCCGGTGCTTCGTGGGCGTAATACAGCACCGGTGGATCCTCGGTTACGTCGGCCCCGACGTCGATCATCGCTTGATCGCCGTCAGCGTCGAGCCAGAAATCCGCGATGCAAAGCATTCTCTCGGTCGAAAGGCCTGAGCCTGTCGAATGGTGAATGAACGGATGGGTCGATGTGAATTGAAGCACATCGTCCACCACGAGCGTCCGGGCGCACCGCAGAAACTTCGCGTAGGCGACGGGTAGCGATCGGCCTAATTCAGCCTCGATGTGTGCGAGTTCATCCTCGCGTGCTGGGGCGCCCATTTCTACAATGCGCGTGACGTTGGCCATCAGGAATTTCGCGAATCGCGGGAACTGCGATTTTAGCTCCGCAATGCGCGGCTCGTACTCGGCCAAGCGCGCCGCGGTTTTGAGCTCTTTCGCCTTAAGGAACTGCTGAAAGTCCTGCTGCCACCCAAGCTGATAACGGTTAGATCGTTCGTATGATATGTTGAGCTGGTCTAAAGCCTTGCACGCACCCTTTTGACTACCCAGCGCGGCCGCGTTTGCGCCATTCGACTCAACGCCGCGCGGCTTGATGGCTAGAAACAGTCCTGGTGAGGTTACAGCCTCGATAGCGGCTGCATTTGCGTCCCACCAAGCGAGCCAATCACCAGGATCCAAGCTTCCCTCGGCCAAATCGCGCAGAAAGGCCGTTTGCTGTTCGTCGAGCCGCATCATTGTCGAAACGACGCTCCCATTGCCGCCTAACTTGTCATTAACAAACGCCGGCGCGGGATATAGGAGTCCGCGCAAAAGCCCTGCCGCCGCTACGTCGTTTCTCTGCAAACACTTGCTACCGTTCTATATCGCGCCGATTTCCCGGGCAATTCTTGCCCGGCAGAGTCTTGATACGGAAGCTTCTCGATTCCTGCCGAAAGAATTTCCGTGCAATCTGCGCGATTGCGAGAAGTTCAAACCCTGCCCCCTGACCCCTGACCCCTGAACCCTGAATCTACTTCACCAACTCGTTCATCGTATAAAACGCATCGGCGTGCAGCAGGGCGTCGCCGTCTTCGGCTGTGACGTTCGAGAGCGAGATCTTGCAGACTCGTTCCGGCTTCAGCGCTGAGGTGGTCAGCCGCACGCTGCGGCGGTCGGGGGCCCACGCGGTCGCCGTCACCTCGACCGTTTCCAAGTTGATGCGAGGCGAGCCGTACGTCGCCCAGTGGTGATAGCCGTATTGTTCCAGGGCGAACTTTGGGGCTGCCGAGGCGTCGACCGATTTCTGTTCGGCGACCGGCTTCGTAAACTTCAATTCGAAGCCGTCTTTCAGAAGATGCACGCTTTGAATCTCCAGCGGCGTGCGGCCGGTGAATTCCAAGCGCGCGAGGCCGTCGCCCAAGCCGCCGCCGCCCCAACCGCGATTGACACGAGCAAAGTACAGCTTACCGTCGGGCCCGAACGCCATGCGGTTCACGGCTCCCAAGCCGCGGCGAAACAGGAAGCACGCCCCCTGATACTTGCCGTTCACTTTCTCTAAGGCGACGCGCGCGATCAGCCCCTTCGTCATTTCGCCGACGAAAATCTGCCCGGCGAACGGCCCGAACTTGCCGCCCGAGGTATCGCACTGAATGTCCGTGGCCGACTGGCACAGCTCGTCGTACGGGAACCACACGGCCGGCAGTTTACGCGGGGCGTCGGCGCCGCTGCCGCCGCGGCCCGGTACGGTCGCCAGCCACGGCAAGCTCTGCGGCACGCCGAGGTAGTCGCCCGGTTCGACGTGATAGAGCGGACAGGCCGGCACCCAGTTGCCTTGGTTGTCGGTGACGAAGATGTCGCCCGCGGCGTTGCGGCCGATGCCGTTGGGGCTGCGCAGCCCGACGGCGACCGTTTCCTGTTTCCCTTCCGGCGTCACGCGGAGCACGCAGCCGCGATACGGCACCTTCGACGATTGGCCCCCTTGGCCGAACGAAAGATTCAGCGCGACGTAAAGGTTGCCCGCGGCGTCGGCCGGCAGACCGTAAGCGTATTCGTGATAGTTGCCGGTGACGCCCCAATCGTTGGCGACGCACTCTTGGCGATCGGCGCGGCCGTCGCCGTCGGTGTCTTCGAGCTTGGTCACTTCGCCCCGATTGACGACATGTACCGCACCGCCGTGAATGCCGAGCCCGAGCGGTTCGTGCAGCCCTTCGGCGAAGCGCGTGAACTTGATCTGCTTCGGATCGTCGCTGCCGGGATTCTCGACGAGGTAGACGTACCCACGGCGCGTGGCGACGGCGAGTCGGCCGTCGTCGAACGAGGCCAGCCCGGTCCCTTCGATGACGTCGCCGGCGGGCGAGTCGATCTCGACGGCCCGATAGTACCCGTCTTCGGCGGCCGACGACACGAGAGCGGCTCGCCGACGGAACTCGGTTTCCAAAGGCTCCGGCGTCGGGAAATCGGCGTCGAGCTTGGCGTACAGTTCCTTCTCGAACGTCGGGCCGAAGTCGGGCTGCAGGAAGAACCGCGTAACCGGCAGGGCGTGCTTCACTTCGAGCATCAGTACGTTTTCGCCGGCGGCCAGCGGCAACTCGACCGACTCTTCGCCGGCGTCGAACTTGTCTTTGCTGCCGGCGTACAGAACCTGCTTGCCGTTGAGCGTGAGGATGAAATGGGCGTCGGCTCCGACGAACACGCGGCGTCGCTCGGCGGCCGTGGTCGTGATGGTGCGGCGCAAGTAGATCGTCGGCTGCTTCGCGATGGTCTTGGCATCGATGTCGGCGACGTCGAGCGCGTTCCAGCGGCCGTCGCTATAGCCGGGCACTTCGCGCCAGGTGCCGCGCTTGCCGCCGAGCAGTTCGTATTGAATGCCGAGCCGGGCGTCGAGGTCCGGCCCTTGCACTTTGCGGAGCAGCGCATCGAACGGCCCGACCTGAAACCAGGGGCCGAACATCGGCAGCCCTGCGGCTTTGAGAGTTGCGGCGTAGGTGGCGCTGCGGGAGTCTTGTTTTGTGTACGTCAGCGTCGGTTCGGCGGCGCTGGCGGCGGTGAACGTTGCGAACGTGAGGACAACGAAGAGGAAAACGGAGAGCGAAAGACTCCGGTCGCTCACGCTCCCGGCTCGCTGTTGACGCGGCTTAAGCTGCTGACGATTGATAAAGTTAGTGACGCTCATGTTACTTCGTCTCCTCCGTCTTCGCTTCGCTCTTGGCATGTCGTCCGCCCGTCGGAAAGTCGTAGTCGACGACGATCTCGCGAGACTCCCCGAGAAGAAACGGCGGCACGACGATCGTTCCGACTTTACTCGCCGGGCCGAGCGCCTTTGGCGTGACGACGATGCCGGTCCACTCCAAGTCGGCCAACGTCATTCGCAACGTCGGAAGTTCGACGTCCGTTCGGAAAACAAACTTGCGGCGGAAACCTTTTTCGGTCGGCTGCAGATGCTCTTCGACGTCGAGCCATTTACCCGGTTCGACTTCGAGCCGGTAAGCGAAGCCCGCTTCGTTCTTCTCCGCCCAAGCCGAGCGGAACCGAGCCGCAAGCGGTGGGGCGTCGCTCGCCGACTGGGCGCCGTCGGCGACAATTGTCGGGATGTCGGTCGGCGCGCGCCAGACGATCTTCCCCAGCGGCTTCAGGGCATTATCTTCCGGCGTGCCGCGGCCGTTGTCGAACCAACCGCCGATCTCGGCGAAGTCGCCGGTCCACGCCGCGCTGAGCACGCATCGTTCGCTATCGAACGCAAAATGCGTCTTCTCCGGAGTGCCGATCGCCACGCCCCGCAGGCCTGCCACGCCGGGCATAAATCCACGGGCAATCAGCGGTCGATCGGTCGGCGTAAACCGCGGGTTTTCTCCGCCGGGCACGATCGCATTCGCCGGCGGCGCGAGGCTGGGCAATTCCATCTTGGAGCCTTGCGACAAGTAGGCCCACAGCGCGGCGATCTGCCGCTCGGGGTCGCCGTCGAGATATTGCGGGGCCGCGCTCTTGCCGCCGAAGAACACGGTCGGCATCCGCGTGCCGGGCGCAAACCGTTGCGGATCCAAAAGCCAGTTGCGGAACCACTCTTGCCGCACGCGCCCGGGCACGCGCGCCAAGTCGGGTCCGCGGACGCCGATGCTCGGGATCCCGCGAATATCGTGGCAACTCACGCAGTTTAGTCCGGTGCGACCAACGAGTTGCCGGCCGATTTCAATATCTTCGTCGCTCATCGTGGCGGCGAGATTTGCTTCGTCGGCGTCCGTCTCAGGGCTGATGCCGTCGAGCGCGGCCAAGCCGGTGCCGAGCCCTTTGATCGTCTCTTCGCCGAAGTGCGGCATCCGCAGGGCCATCCACGGCCGGGCCCTGGTCTTGCCGTCGATCACGCTTTGCATGGTCTTGGCGGTGAGCTTCTCGCCGATGCCCGCCAGGTTCGGCGGGGCCAAGTCGTGCAACGTCTGATCCGTCCCCAGCGGCACAAACGAGAGTATCCGCTTGGCAAACGCCCCTTCGCCGCCGCCGCTATTGTGGCAACTCGTGCACTGGTTCTGTTGCAACTGTCGCTGAGCCGTATAAAGCGGCGCCTTGGCCGGTTTCTGTTCGGCCGGCAATTGCAGAGCCTTCACCACCGCCACGCGCTGCCCGTCGTCGAACGAATACGAAGCGGCGGGCGTTTGCGGCGCGGCATTCAAGCAACCGAGGCCGACCTTTGCATCGCCGACGCCGACGAGCGACGGAGCTTTGAGGCGGGTCGTCCGTTTGTCGAGGTCGTGGCAATTCAAACAGCCGCGCGTTTCCACGACTCGCGACCCAAGCACGCGCCACCGCTCATCTTCCGCCATCTGTTCAAACTTGCCGCGTACGGAATCGTCGGCGAAGAGCGTGTTCCAACGTTGTTCCAGTAGGTCACCTGCGGGTGCCTGCGGCGTCGGCAAGGCCTCCGTCGCGTGCTGGTCGGCCAAATACGCGGCGATATCGCGGAGCAACTTCGGCTGTTCTTTGTCGAGTTCGAAGTCGGGCATCCGGCTCGAAGGATGATAGGCCCGAGGTTCGGCGATTCGCTTTTCGAGCACGGCGGCCGTCGTCTTATCGCCGAGGTTCGTGAGCGGCCGCAGGTCGGGGAACTTCGCCGCGTCTTCGCCCGGCAACGTGTGGCAAGCGACGCACCCGACCGAGGCCATCGACTTACGCACAGCGGCTGCATCGGGCCGTTCCACTTCTGCGGCGGGTTTGGCGACGACCTTCTTCTTATCTTTCAACGAACCCAGATACTTCGTCGCCGCATACAAATCGGCTTGCTCCTCGGGCGTGTCGCCGAACAGGTCCGGCATGGTCGCCAAGCGGCGTACGGCCTTGGGGTTCGCGAGCCAGCGATGTATCCAAGCTTCCGAGATGCGATCGCCGATGCCCGGCAGCAAGGCCGCGCGCGGAACAGGCGCAGCGCCTGCGGCGCTCGACAAGCCGGCGACTTCATGACAAGCCGCACAGCGGTGGTCGGCCACGAGACGTCGGCCTTGCTCGAACGTCGGTTCCTGCGTCGAAGGTGCGACGGCCGGCGGCATCCCTTTCGCCGCGGCTTTCGGACGTTCGCGGCTCAACACGCCGATCGGCAGCGCAAACTCCGCTTCTCCTTCGCGCTGCCAGAAGACGCGCAACTCGGCGGCGTCCGTCGGTTCGCGCTTGGTATAGGTGGCGACCAGCGGGACGAAGCCGTATTTGAGTTCGACCGTCGTCGGCGCGGCCGGCCGCTCAGAACCTTCCGGGCCGACGTTGTTGAACGCCTGGTGCGGGCCGACGTCGAGTTGAAAGCCGCCGGTCGTCTCGACGCGGAACGTGTACTTGCCGGCCCGTTGCACGAAGAGCCGGCCCATATAAATCGTGCGAAACCGGCCGGCGGGAATCGCGGGATGGGGCGACTCGTCGCTCGCCAGCGACAGCGCGAGCCGCTGCGGCGCGGTGTCGACGACCGTGAGACCGTCGCGGCCTGTCGAAAGCAGTTGCGCGTGCGTAGCCATGAGCCCCGGCAAGCCGGGATCGTCTTCATCTTCCTCGTCGTCCTGAGCCGCGAGCGGCGCGGCGAGGCAGGCCAGCAGCACAAGCGGCAGCAGTGCGAAGGTGCGACGCAGCGGCGTCGGATTGCCCAGCGGTGAAACGGTCGGCGCAAAGAATCGGCGCATAGCGGGTAGCGAGCGAGAGCGGTAAGGCGGGAAGTATGAGTGCCGTTTCGACGTCGATCGGAGCACTGGTGGGCAAGCCACCAGTGGCAACCGTCACTCATGAGGAAGGCCCCTTAGAATAACTCACACCAGTGCCGTCGGGGGCCACAAAACGGCGTGAATTCACTGACAGGGTCGCTTTCCGTTGCGACGGCGAAGGTCTGCCGCCGCGCGACCGTGCAAGTTAGATTAGAGTTCTACGAACTCTCATCAGGCGGCGGCGATGGCTTCGGCTCGGCTGTTTATTTTCGACGCGGACGCGGCGGCCCGAGCCCGCTATGAACCGGCGCTGGCGAATTTGGAGCCGACCGAACTCCTCATCGAGGGGAATGTCGCCAAGGCCCGAGCGGCGCTGGAGCGCGAAGAGTTCGACGCGCTGGTCGTCGCGGTCGACACGGCCGACGGCGCGGAGCTGAGTCTCGTCGCCGCGGCGCGTGCGAGCGACGCCGAATTGCCGGCGGTCGTCGTTTGTCGCAAGCCGACGGCCGAAAACGCCGTGGCGGCGCTGAAGCTTGGTGCCGTTCAGTTTCTCACGCCGCCGATCGCCGATGCGCAATTGGCGGCGGCGGTCGACGTGATTCTGTCGGAGCGGCGCACCGGCGCGGAGAACGCGCTGTTGCGGCGTCAGATTGAGCGGCCGCATGTGTTCGACGACATGATCGGCACTTGTCCGGCGATGCGCAAGGTGTTCGACGTCATCGCGCAGGTGGCCGACAGCGGCGTCGATTGCCTCATCCACGGCGAAACCGGCACCGGCAAAGAACTCGTGGCCCGGAGTATTCACACGCGGAG
>JAFLCO010000283.1 GCA_017303535.1 Planctomycetota bacterium | reverse complement strand
ACAACGGGATCAGCAGCATAATCAACAGCGGATTGACGGCCTGCACCTGTTCGGCGGCGATGACGTCTTCCTTCGGGGAAACCAAGCCGAGCGAAAATGCGCGAATGCAGGCGGACAGCGTCGGCGAGTAGCGATCCATCTTTTCGGCCTGCGTGACCCAGGACGTACTCGTTTGATCGTAGAGGCACCAAAAGAAGGCTACGAACAGGTAGAGCAACGCCAAGCGGAGGAGCGCGGAAATACCTTCTTTGGTAAAAGCCGAGGCGAGAAAGCCGGGGCCGGCCGGCGGGATATGGGCGAACTTACGGCGGCCCGACCAGAAGACGAACGTCGCCAAGAGCATCAAGATGCCGGGCAAAGCAAACGCATACTTCGCCGATTGCCCTTCGGGCACCCAATTCGCGAAGAGCCCCTGACGATTGAGAATCGCCGGCGTAATGAGCGTGGAATAGAACGCCCCGAAGTTGATGGCGAAGTAGAACCAACTGTAGACGCGCGGCAGCAAATGCTTATTCTGCTCGCCAAACTGATCGCCGACGTGTGCCGAAACGCAAGGCTTAATGCCGCCGGCACCGACGGCGATGAGTGATAGCCCGATCAGCAAGCCGGTTCGGGTATCGTCGAGCGCCAGGGCGAAGTGCCCGACGCAGTAGACGAGCGAGAGCCAGATGATCGTCGTGTATTTGCCGAAGAAGCGATCGGCAAAAATCGCGCCGAGGACCGGAAAGAAATAGACGGCCGTGTAAAACGTATGCGCCCAGGCGGCGGCATCGGTATCGGAGAGCGTATCAGGCTTGCCCGCGTGGTCGACGATAAACTTCGTCATGAACGGCATCAGAATCGTGCGCATGCCGTAGTAGCTGAACCGCTCGGCTGCTTCGTTGCCGACGATGTACGGGATGCCCGGCGGCATCGTGGTGCGGAGTTCGGGCGCGGTGCGGTAGCCGGCGGGGCTCGATTGCGACATGGCGGAACTGTTCCCAGGCGAGGACGTTCGACGAAGCGGCGGCGTGGTTAGTCTAGCCGAATTGGCGTGGGCGGCCCATCTCGAACGGCGTGCCCTCTCGTTTAGCCGCCTGACTTTGCAGAAGTGGCGTCGACTGCGGCCGAGGCGGCTTCGGCGGCGCTGAATGTTTCCGAAGGGCCCTCTGGCTGCACGACCATCGTCTGCTTGGCGGCGAACGGAATCTCCGCTCGGCGTAGATACTCTACGAGTTCCAGGTTGATGGCCTGTTGAATATCCATGTAGAGATTGAAGTTCGGCGAGTCGACGAAATACACGATCTCGAACTGGAAGCCGGCGTCGGTGACCGCCAGGAAGTGAGCCCGATCGAACCGCACGCGCTCGCGCCGGCGTACGATGTTCGCAAGTTCGGCGGCCAAGGCCGCGAGCTTTTCCGTAGGCGTGGTGAAATTGACGACGATATTGAACACCACGCGCCGGTCGAATTGCCGCGTCGTATTCCTGATCCGACTTTGTAAGAGGTCGCTATTGGGGAAACTGATCTGCTCGCCCGAGAGAGCCCGCACGCGCGTGGTCTTAAGACCGATTTTTTCGACCGTCCCCATCTCCGTGCCGACGATGATGAAGTCGCCGAGCACAAACGGCTTGTCAACCGCGATCGACAGCGATGCGAAGAGGTCGCCCAAGATGTTCTGCGCCGCCAAGGCCACGGCCACGCCGCCGATGCCGAGGCCCGTGATAAGCGCGGTGACCTGCACGCCGATATTTTCCAACAGCAGCAGCACGACGATCGTCCACATCGCCGCTTTGCCGACGAACGTCAAAACGGACACGAGCATCACGCTGCCGGGATCCGTCTTGATGCGCGCGCTCATCCAACGGCGCGTGAAGAAGCCCAGAGCTGCGCTTCCCCAAATGGCCGTTTGAATGAGAAAGGCGATTTTCGTGAGCGTGCGTAAATTGGCCTCCCCGCGCGTCGGAAAATCAAACGACTGCGAAGCCAAATACGCCGCCGCCAGCAGCAGAAACCAGGTGCGCGTGCCGTCGGCCAGCGATTTGAGTAGCTTGGGCCAATCGGAATGGCCGTTGGAGTCGTGCAGCCGCTGGGCCCGTCGGCGGACCATCACCGTCGCGAAGTAGAAGCCGAGAAAGAGTAGCGCGAAGAGCGCCACGCCGAATATCCAAATGTAAGCCGGGTTGCCGAATACCTGCCGATCAAGGCCAAACTGTTCCGCAACCCGCCGCATCCAAGCCGCCATAGTTCCTACCCGACGTGACAAATCATGCGATCATTCTCCCGAACGGACACGGCCGAAGTTTAGCAAACGGCGCGCCTCGCCGGCGATGCGGCGGTGTCAGAGATTTTGCTGCGATAAATTCGCAGCTGCGCCTAGCACCGCCTCAGAGCGTCTAGAGAGACGCTATTCGACGTAGAGCGCGTAGAACTTCGCCGCTTCGGCGGCAAGGCCGTCGAAGTTGACGCGTAATCGCACCGGCTTGCCCGTCGGCAGGGTCTTATTCTTACCCCAAGCGAGCGGCAGTTTTAGCCCGGAATCGTCATTGATCGGTTGAAGGTCGGTCGCTGTGTAACCTTCGACGGGACGGAACTGTTCATCGAGCACTTCCACGGTGATCCGGCTTTCGGCCGTCATGCCGGTGGCGTTGAGATAAACGCGCTGCGGCTGCTCAGCATCAACGTTCACGAGCGACGACACGCAATGCGCCCCTTCGACGCCGATCGCCGGGGAGAAATATCCGAAACGATCGCGGGGCCACGTCGCCACGCGCACGCCGGTCGCGCTGTCGCGATTGATCTCGGTCCAGATTCCGTAGTAGACGTACGACGTATTGCCGATGTTTTGAAAACCTTGGGCCTGCGTGATTCGTTGCTCAGCCCGATCTTCCTCCTCCGCGCCGGGGATGATTTGAAAGTCAGGCACCGGTTCTTTGAAGTGAATCGCGTCGTGGCTGACGAGCAGGCCGATATCGACGGTCACCTCACGGCGATCCGTGAGCGGATTGTGGTACATGCCGTAGAAGCCGAGGATCACGTTGCCGCGGTCCCACAGGCCAGCGCCCAAGTGCATCTGCTCGCCGCGGTTGAAATCGAAATCGAGCACCGGTCGCGGCGGGATGTTGTCGCGGCGGTAGCTCAGGTGGCCCGCTTCCGTCCAATTGACGAAGTCGTACGACATGAGCGTGACCATCATCCGCTTCTGCGGTCGCAACGTGCCGCGAGCTTGAATCGGGTGCGGGATCGGGCCGCCGTGACCGTTGAGATAGTACACGCCGTCGTGACGGATGAAGCCGCTCGGCTCGAGGTTTGAGCCTTTGATGACGTCCTTGCCTTCATTGATGCTGTGCCACGTGAGGCCGTCGGCGCTGACCGAAGCCCAGATCTCCGCGGGCGTGATTTCGCGGATCATTTTGAAGCGGCGCTTTGGATCGGGATCGTCCTTGTCGTGAATGACCAGGGCAATCATGCCAGGCGTGAGCTTGTCGTCGGTCGCCACGAGGTTATTGGCCCTGCTGCCGTGATAGTCGACCAGCCCAAGCTTCGGTTTCTCCCATTTGAGGCCGTCTTTGGAAACGGCGTAGCAGATGTGGCGAGATTTGTCGTTGTCTCGCCCCGAGTACCACATGCGATACTCGCCGTCGATGTGCAGCACGGTGCCATAGAAATAGGCCCGCGGAAAATCAGGATCGCCCGGCTTGCCCACGTTCAACACCGGGTTACCCGGATGGTCCGGATCGCTGCCCAGGACGTTATTGGTGCTTCCTTTACGCCCCGGCAGCAGCGTGAGAATCAAGCCTTTGTTGAACGGCAGGGCGTAGTCGTCGAACGGAAAGAGCACAAGCTCGCGTCGCTCGGCGGCCACGGACGTCTGCGTCGAAGTTGCCAGAAGAGCGAAGCCGGTGATTAGAACGACGGCCAGTCGAACGCTACGAAGCATGATGCGACTCACGAGAGCAGGGCGAAGAACGAACGGACGCAGGTGAAACACCGCGGTGGAACTACCGACTCGGGTGCTTCTTCAAAACGTCGTCCAGAAACGTATTGAGAGACTTTGTCGCGGGATCATCGGGCGCACCGAGGTTCGCGTTAAGTTTTACATGATCAGTGTCGTCGGCGCCGAACAGCGTCGCACTCTTGCCGGCTTTTACGAGTTCCTCGGCCAACCGCTTGGCCTGTTGCGTGACGTCGGGATGCGCGGCCACATGCAACAGCAAGAAAGGCGCGATGTATTTATCGGACTTACATTGCAAGGCCGCCGAATATTCCACATGCTGCTCGGGCGTACCGAACTTGGCGCGGTGCCCGAACTTCGGCTCCGGCTTTCCTTCCGCCTTGCGACGGTCTTCGCCGACCTTGACCATCAGCGGCACGTCGTAGGTGTCGCCGTCGACCGGGACGCAGCCGATAAGAATCTCCGGCGAAATTCCTTCGGCCTTCAAATAACGATCATCGGCGGCAATGATCGCCGCGAGTTGCGCCCCGGCCGAATGCCCCATGATGAAAATGCGTTGCGGGTCGCCGCCGTATTCGACGATGTGATTGTGAACCCAGGCGAGCGACTTAGCGACGTCGCGAATAATGGTTCCCATATCGACGTCCGGCAGCAGCCGGTAGTTTGTCGACACAAGCACCATGCCGCGGCCGGTGAACAGCGCCGGCTTATAGTGCAGGGGGCCTTTGTCACCCGTCTGCCAACCGCCGCCGTGAATCCAAAACACGACCGGGGCCTTATTCGCGCCCGTCGGCGTGTAGATATCGAGCTTCTGCCGCTCATGCGCGGGCTCGGCGTAGGGAACGTCGCGGACGATTTTCGGGTCGTCGGCGAGCGCACGCGAAACGCACAACGAGAGAACAAGCAGTGAGGAAAACGAGGCCTTCATCAGCAACTCCCTAGCGTCGGTCACTCCGAGGCGCGGCCCGAAATGATGGATTCAGCAACGTAAGAAACGGCGGGTAAGACAGTTTGCGGCATTTTCTCTCACCCGCCGGCCGAGTTCCAGAGACTAAACGATCGTCAGATCGAGTTGAACTTGGATTATCCCTGGCCTCAGCAGATTCGTGGACATTTGCGGATTTCACGCGGAAATGCCGCGATTTCGTTGATCAATCCAGCTTTCGCCCGAGGTGATCTGGCCGGCGTTTCCGCAGAATGTGCGAAACCCTCCCATTTCGCCGACAGTTCGTCGAACTAACCTGGAACGATGTGTTGCGCCGAGTATCGACCGCGAGATCGCTCAAAAGTTTCCCACGCGAACGAATCTCCGTCGACTTACCTATCCATCGTTTACCCAATTCACTGCCACACATGTCGGCCACTCCTGAAACATTCGACGCCCACGGCACGCCGCCGGTCCGCCGGGCAGCGGTTGCGGACTTCCTGGAGAAGTGCGTGCTGCTGGGCTTCTATGCCGTATTCTTGAACCAAATGCTGGGTGCCGTCGTCGATCGCGGCAGCGTCAGTGCGGCACTTATCGGCGTTTCGGAAACGATGGTACTTCTGCTGATCCTGTTTCGTAAACCGACCGATCGACTTTCGCGGCGGCCATGGGATTGGTTTTTGGCCTTCGCAGCGACGCTTATGCCGTTGATGTTCCGCCCCACCGACGCGCCGCTGACGTCCATTACGCAGACGGCGGTAGTCATGTGCTTTGTCGGTATCTGTTTCCAAATCATCTCCAAGCTCTACCTCGGTCGGCGTTTCGGCATGGTGGCCGCCCATCGTGGCCTGTGCTCCACCGGTCCTTACGGACTCGTACGCCATCCAATTTATTTCGGCTACTTGATTACGCATGTCGCGTTTGTCGCCGCATCACCGTCGGCGTGGAACCTCGTGATTCTGCTCCTCACCTACGCAGCACAGATCCCGCGCATCTTTGCCGAAGAAAGATTGCTCCGCACCGATCCCGAGTACGCGGCCTACTGCGAGGTCGTTCGTCGGCGTTTGGTACCTGGCCTCTTCTAGGTCATTCGACCACGACAATTCGTCGCAACACGCAGTCGTCGCGACAAGGACTGCGCGCCGAATTAATTTTGTTCTCCGCACGCCCGACGACCTTACGTATCTCTTTGCTATTCGACGCTGCCGCGCAGCGTAGCAAAAGATGTCGCTACGGCGGGCATCTGAATACACCTTCCAGGTGTGAACCACTTCCGCCGCGGAATTCTTACAAGAAGCATTCGACTCGCGTTTCTCGTAACTCGCCCGGCTTCTTTACCGCGCATCAAGTATCGCGCGGCATCGCGCTTGCTTTGTCACGTGTCGCGACGGCATTTCCAATCGCCGGTCGCGCTCACCGGAACTAGCGATCACCGCTCGTTTCCACTGACACCCCGCCTACTGGCGGTCAACCGATGTTCGCCGGGAATCGACGCGATCGTCGATGCGCGAAGAGTTGGCTTCCGGCAACGAAGACGGTTACGGCCGCCGTCACCCGCGTCCGAACCGTAGGAGCGAACGTTTCATGCCTAGCCCGATCGATGAGTTTCAAGAAACGCAAGGCGGCGCGGCGCCATCTCGCCGCCGGCATCACACAAGCTTTGTCGTCGCGGCGATCCTGGCTTTCGCAATAGTCCCGCGCGAGGCGACTTCGCAAGTCTACTACTGGGATCCGGATACGAACATCGGCAACAATTCACCGTTCGGCGCCGGGCTCGGCGGCACGGGCTCTTGGAACACGTTCGACTCCGTTTGGTGGGACGGCGCCGCAAGCTTCTATTGGCCAAACTTTAATACCGATTCGGCGATCTTCGACGGTACCTCGGGCACGGTTACTCTGGATACGGGGATCGTCGCCAACTCACTCGTGTTCCGAAAACCGGGATACCTACTGACCGGCGGCGACCTTACCGCGGCCGGAACCTCTCCTTCCATTCGAGTGGCGATGGGAGACTTGGCCACGATCAACAGTCGAATCGAAGGGACTTCGGGCCTCATCAAGACCGGAGGCGGCGCTTTGCGACTCGGCAACTCGCTGAACAACTACACTGGTACCACGACGATCAACAACGGCGCTCTGGTCATCGCTCATGGCGGAGCGCTGGGCAACAATAGCCTTGCCAATCCCGACGCAATCATCGTCACGGGCTCCGGCGCTCAGGGCGTCGCCGGCGGCGTTTTGGTCCTGGAAGGAGGATACGCTTCCGGGGTCGTTCTCAACCGCACGCTCAGTCTTCAGGGGCTGGGTCCTACGCCGGCGCGCGATACTGGCGCGGCCCTCATCAGCGTGAGAACCAACACCCTGGCAGGCATCGTCAGCACGTCGTCGACCGAAACCACGATCTATTCCACCGGCGGCCGATTGACGTTCAGCGGAGGTTTGCAGGTCGGCGGTATTCTCAATTTCGGCTCGACGGCGGGGACCGGAGCCGGAACGGCGAGCGTTGTGATCGGCGGTGCTGTCGGCGGCACAGGCACCATTTCCAAACTCGGCACCGGCGCTCTGATCTACGGCCCCACAAACACCTCGTCATTTACCGGCAATTTCATCCTGTCGAGCGGTTCGATGCGCGTCACCGCGACGACCGCCGGAAGCAACTCGATCTTCGGCACGCGCGACGGCAAGGTCGCCGCCGGCATGACGGATAAGAGCGTACTCCACATGGCCGGCGGTACGCTCGAGGTTCGCATCGACGCACCGACGTTCGCCGCGAACACCAACGTCTATCAATCGATCTCGTCAACGTACTTCGCCGACCATGCCGTCGGCAGCATCGCTCTCAACGGTACCGTCGCGCTCGGTGCATTAACCTACAACAGCAGCAGTTCGAATTCGCTGACTTTCAACGGTCGCAACGGCTACGGCTTTACCTTTGCTTCAGCTCTCATCGCAGGCAGCACCGCCGGTAACACATTTACCAACAACTCCAACGGCCTTCTGACCATATCGGGCGATTTATGGGGCAATGCTGACACGTCCGCGGCCCGCACGCTGACGATCGCGGGCGGGGGCGATACATACGTCGGCGGCAGTCTCTTGGCCAACGGCGGCGCGAGCTTCGACCATATTCTCGCGAAGTCGGGTACCGGCACGCTCACCATCGCAGGCGTCGACTCCACGCTCGACGGCGTCGTGAACGTCACGGGCGGTGCGCTGACCATCACCGACTTTCGCTCGCTCACCAATAACACTTCGGCCCTCAATCTCGGCACCACGACGACCGGCGTCACGCTCAACATCGGCACCACAACGGCGGCGACAACGCTCGGCCTTGTAACCAGTAAAGCCGTCGTACTTGCCGGCACCACGGGTGGCGCGACGATCAATGCGAATCAGGC
>JAFLCO010000282.1 GCA_017303535.1 Planctomycetota bacterium | reverse complement strand
TAGTGTGCTTCGCCTCGGCGAACTACTAACTCTCGGCGGACGAGAGTCGAAAGACTTTCGGTGACGCAGCCCGATCAGCTGCCTCATAAGCCGACCACGACAGAGCCGTGACGATGAAAAATCGACAAAAGCAGAGTGCCGTTCGAACAAGTTGACGTATCGGGTGGCTGGGTCTGGAGCGTACTCGCGAAGGCCCAGTATGGTGAACGCTGAACTGGGGCACCGCTACGCTATGCCCCAGCCACCCGAGGAAGCGGCTTCCGTTCGACGCAAGCTCAGCGCGGACTAGGGCGGATTTCCCGTGCGGGGTGTTCGGCAAGGCTACCTACCTGCGACAGTGACAGGCGTTGATCGCCGGCAGGCCGTAGCGCACGAAGGACCGATCGCCCGCTGCTGCATTCCTTTTTTTAACCGCGACCGGGACCACCGGACGCCCCGCACAAAGCCCTCGGGCGAACGATTCCACGACGGAACTTTTTGGTTCACGATGTCTGATGGTCCGTCGTCAGTTGTCCGTCGTCAGTTGCCACGGACTACGGACCACGGACAAAACACATTAGGAGACTGGGGGGACGTAAGTCGGGGACTAGGGAGACGGAACTTGGAAATGAGAGAGGCCTTTTTTGTCGGTGTCGGCCTGTTCAGCAGTCCGCAGTCCGCAGTCAGCATTTGTCTCCCGTCCCCCCAGTCCCCGTCTGCCGGTCCCCCTGGTCTCCTGTTGTGTTTAACAACGGAAGAATAAAAAAACCCTTGTTGCAACCGGAGTCGCAACAAGGGTTTGAGGAGTTCAAAAAGTGGTCAGAGCCGGGATCGAACCGGCGACACATGGATTTTCAGTCCATTGCTCTACCAACTGAGCTATCTGACCCCCGCGCGGGAATATTGAAATCCGGCAACCCGAAAGGGAGCAGTACCCCTTAAGGCCGCGGAGTTCGTTCCTGCGAGACTCGAAATCCTAATTTCTGGGGAAAAACTTGTCAATCGGCAATGAATTCCGTCCGCGACGTCGCGTTCAATTCGCGGACAAACGTGAGAAATGCGTTCGCCGGCCCGGGCGATGTTTCAGGGCCCGTCGTGACAAGTACAATCGACCGGCCGTCGGCTTCACACGCTTCTTTCAATCGTTCCCGTCGCAGCGTCACATGCTTCGCGCAATTTTGCCCATCCGATTCTGTTGCGAAGCCCGTTTGCGTCGGCTCGTCGTCGGCCTCGGCCTGGCGTACTTCGTCGGCTTTACTTCGTCGGCCATGGCCGCACCGTCGTATTCGCCGGAAAGTCCGGAAGTGAAAAAGGCAGTGGCCGCCGCAGTCGCTTTTTTAGAAAAGGCGCCGGCCGACCAACGACTCGGCGCAATGGCCTTAGCCGGGCGCGTGATGGTGTTTCAAGGCAAGCCCGACCATCCGCTCGTCACGCAGGCGGTGCAAGCGATTCGGCAAACATTGCAATCGCCCGACGTCACGGACGTCACGCTGATTTATAGCCTCGGCTTGTCGCTGGTGTTTCTCTCGGAGTTGGACGCAACGACGTACCGCAAGGAACTCGAGGCGCTCGCTGACCTGTTGACGAAGCAGCAGAAGCAGCACGGCGGCTGGGGCTACCACAATCGACCGACCGGCGACACGTCGATGACGCAGTATGCCATCTACGGCTTGTGGACGGCCGGGCAACAAGGAGTCGCCGCGCCGGAGAACGTGTGGACCAGCGCCACGCACTGGTTACTCGCCGTGCAAGACGTCGGCGGCGCGTGGCCGTATCAAGGCGCCGTGCCGGAGAGCGGCGGTCGCACGCGGCAGGAAGACTTGCGACGCAGCATGACCGAAGCGGCCGTCGCCAGCTTGTACCTCTCGGGCAATTATTTTGACGTCTTCGACTTTCGGCCAAAGTCGGAGAAGCCCGCGGTTTCGTCGTTGCTCAAGCCGGTGAATGCGCCGCCGGTCCGCGAGGCCCGACAAGATCCGCGCGAGATGAACGCGGCTTTGTCGTCCGGTTCTCTGTGGCTGCAAGGTACCAAAGACGGGATCAGCGAGCAGTTTCCGTATTACCATCTCTATACCTTGGAGCGGCTGCACACGTTTCGCACGGCCGCGCTGAAGAAGCCCGACGCCGACGCTTGGTACGACGAAGGGGTCCGCTACTTGTTGGAAAAGCAAGCGACCGACGGCGGCTGGGACGGCGGCGAAGGGCGCATCGCGGGCACCTCGTTCGCCGTGCTCTTTTTGATCCGCTCGACGCGGGCCGCGCTGCAGAAGATCGACGCCTTGGGGCCGGGCACGCTGTACGGCGGCCGAGGATTGCCGACAACTCGTCCCGCGCGCAGCGGCGCGAGTGTTCCGGGCGTGACGGCGCCGCAGGCCGGGCTCGAGGGATTGCTCAAGCGGATGGACGATCCGGCCTTCGCGCAATCGCTCACCGGGCTCGAAGATTTGCAGCCGCTCAAGGACCAGCCGGCGCCGAGTGAGTTGACCAAGCGATTGACGGAACTTGCCAAGGGAGACACGCCGGAAGCCAAAGCCGCGGCGCTACGGGCCTTGGGGCGCGGTCGTGACATCGGGGCGGCGCCGATTCTCATTGAAGCACTCGGCGACCCCGACCCGCTGGTTTACCAAACGGCCGTCGACGGGCTGCGTTACCTTTCGCGCGATTTTGCCAATTACGGCAAGACGTTACCGGCGGATCCGATCGCGCGGCGCGTCGAAGCCGACAAATGGCGCGAGTGGTACCGCAAGATTCGACCGTTCGGGGATTAGATGCCGCCGTTGATCGCCGGCCGGCCGCGGTTGACCCCCGGGGCGAGGCGTGCTAGAAATTCTGGTTCGAATTCGTCGAAAATGAACAAACTATAGACACGTCGAGGAGCTACCACGTGGGCGGGATTACGGATCGTAAGCAGGAAATCAAGCGTCGCCGTCATCGCAAGAAGAAGCTGTCGATCTTCAAGCGCAAGCTGAAGAAGGCCGGAGCTTCCGAGAAGGCGGTGATTGTCGAGAAGATCCGCAATCTGACGCCGGGCGCCGAAGTGATCATCGCCAACCTCGGCCTCGACGGCGACTCGCCGAAGAAGCGTTAGGCTAAACAGCGCGGGCCGCGCACAATTGCGCCGCACCATAGTTCGTAAAGAACAAGCCCCGTGCATTCATCGTAATGCGCGGGGCTCTTTGTTTTTCGGCGCCGATGTTTTACGTAGCTGGAAGCGGCGGCCGGCGCTACTCGCACGGATACGGAACTTCCTCGCCGCGCATTTCGCAGAGCGCGTTGTGGGCTGCGCGTTGTTCCGATTCTTTCTTATTGCGACCCCAGGCCGGCGCGTAACGATTTCGGCCGATAACGGCGGCGATCTGAAAGCACTTGCTGTGGTCAGGCCCCTTCTCGTCGAGAAGTTGGTAAGTCGGCGTTGTGCCGAACTCGCGCTGGGCCAAGTGCTGAAGCACCGACTTGTAATTGCCGGCGTGTTCTCCTTCGACGGCGACGTCGATCTCCGGCGCGATGTGGCGATCGATCATGTCGCGCACGGCGTCATGTCCGCCGTCGAGATAAACGGCGGCGACGAGCGATTCGAAAACGTCGGCCAAGAGAGATTGCGGCAGACCGTCTGCGAGTGACATGCCTTTGCCGAGCAGCAAGAATTCGTCGAGCCCTAGCCGACGGCTGACCTTCGCACAGGTGATGCGGCTCACGACGACGGACTTGATCTTCGTGAGTTCCCCTTCCTGATACTCGGGAAAGCGGTGGAAGAGGAGTTCGCAGATAACCGCGCCGAGAATGGCGTCGCCCAAAAACTCAAGTCGCTCGTTCGACGCCAAGCGATGCTGTGCGCCGGAAGCGTGAGTCAGGGCCGACCGCAACATAGCGCGATCGCGGAATTCGTAGCCGATACGAGCTTCGCAAGCCCGCAAAAGGTCGTCGCCGAGTAATTCGGGCGCGACCGCCTCATTCGTCCCCATATTTTTCTTCAAGAGGGGCTGAATAGGGGAAGGGGCACCGAGGATCGGCGAATGTCCGGCTCATATGACCGGGGCATCGCCAAGGAGCCCGTTCCCGCACTCAACCAAAACAGTGAGTGGGTGGAAAATTACACGACTTCTTACCTAACCCTAATGGGCGGGCCAATTTTTGTCAACGTCGCTCCGCGACAGCTTGTGTCGCCCGGCGCTGTTCCGGCGTGCGAAAGTCGTTGCTTACAAATCGTTCGCGCTGCAAGAACGGCCGGAGAACGGAAACAATGCCCAAGACGCCGATTCGAGGCGGGCTGCGGCAGCTTAAACGTCCGCAAGCTGCTCGAACCGATGTCTTGAAACAGCGTAGATACCAGGTGCTACGCAAGTCTCGATCGTTCTCCAATTTTGAACTCGTAACAACATTGCGTTGTTTTCCAGGGAGGAAGCACGGTATGTCTCAGGTTTCTCAAGTCGGACGCAAATGGTCGGCCGTTGCCGCCATCAGCGCGGTGACGCTCGGCGGTGGTTTACTTTGGAATCAGGCTCATTCGACGGCCCAACAGCCGGCCAGTGTCGCTCCGACCAGCGGCCCAAAGGTTAGCGGGCCGCCTATCGATTCGCCGGCCAACGAAAAGGCGAAGTCCCACGCCAACGAACTTTCGTCGGCCTTCCGCAGCGCGGCGGCCAAGATTTTGCCGGCCGTCGTGACGATCGAAACCACGACCAAGCCGAAGGCGATTCGCAACGGTGCGGGCGGCAACCAGTTCCGCCGTCGGCCCGGCATGCAACAAGGCCAGAACCCGTTTGAAGGAACACCGTTCGAACGTTTCTTCAGCGAGGAAGATTTGGAGGACATGCAGCGGCAATTCCAGCAGCAGCAACAAACGCCGCGTAGCTCAGGCGCCGGCTCGGGCGTGATCATCGACAAGAGCGGCATCGTGCTGACGAACAACCACGTCGTCAGCGGCGCCGACGTCGTCACCGTCCGCTTGGCCGACGGTCGCGAGTTTACCGGCACCGACATCAAGACCGACCCGCAAACGGACTTGGCCGTCGTGCGAATTGAGAACGCAGGCGACCTGCCCGCCGCCACGCTCGGTAATTCCGACGCGCTGGAAATCGGCGATTGGGTCATTGCGGTTGGCAACCCGTTCGGGCTCGAACAAACCGTGAGCGCCGGCATTATCAGCGGCAAAGGTCGACAAATCGGCGCGGCTCAACGTGCGAACTTCCTCCAAACTGACGCGGCCATCAACCCGGGCAATTCGGGCGGTCCGCTAGTGAATCTGGAAGGAGAAGTCATCGGCATCAACACGGCCATCGCCTCCAACGGCGGCGGCAACGATGGCATCGGCTTCGCGGTTCCTTCGAACCTCGCGAGCTGGGTCACTCCACAATTGATCGCCGGCGGCAAGGTCGAGCGAGCTTATCTCGGTGTCGGCATCGAGATGGTTAGCTCCGAATTGGCCGAACGCTTCGGCACGAAACGCGGTGAAGGTGTGCTCGTGACGGAAGTTCATCCGCAAACGCCTGCCGCCGAGGCCGGCATTCAAGAAGGTGACGTGATTCTCGACTTCAACGGCGTCAAGGTTCACGAACCGCGCGAACTGCAAGAAGTCGTCGAACGGGCCAAGCTCGACACGAAGAACCGCGCGACTGTACTGCGCGACGGCAAGCAAGTCATCGTCGAAGTCGTGGCCAAGGCGCTGCCGAACAGCTTCGGTCGCCGCGGTGTTGCGGCCGACGACGAAGCACCGGCACCGGGCAAAAGCGACGCGGCCCAGAGCAATGAGCTTGGACTGGAAGTCGCCGATTTGTCCACCGCCGAAGCTCGCCAGCTCGGGTTCGACGGGGCCGACGGGGTGGTCGTGACCAACGTCGATCCCAACGGTGCCGCGGCGGCGGCCGGTATTCGCGAAGGGATGTTGATCCGTCGCGTCGGACGAGTGAACGTCACCGATGTGGAAAGCTTCCAAAAGGCGCTCGAGGCCCAGCCGAAGGACGAAGGCGTGTTGCTCCTGGTTCGTACCCAGCAGGGCAACCGGTTCGTGGTGGTTGAGCGCAATTGATTCCGTAGGTTGAAAAACCTGGGCGGCGGCCGACTTCCGGTCGGCTGCCGTGCTTCCGCCTGCCGCGTGCCCGTCGTGTCCCGTATGTTGCCCGCAGCAGCATACGGCCAACCGTCGGGCCGCGGCCGGTTGGCTTTTTCTGCGGGAACAGCACCCTTTCTCGTCCGCGCGGACACTGTGAGGTTCGCGCCGTTTCGCGGGAAGGCCAGGGCGAAAACTTGACTGAGAAGCCCTCGCTCGAAGAATTGCTGTTATCGAGTCCTCCGTCGGCGGAGTATTTCGCCGCGTCCGAACGGCCTCGCCTTTGCAAACGGCGACCTTTGGGGACTTCACTGCGGACCAGTCGGGCTCTGAATCTATGTCTTGTTTTCCCCGTGCGGCGCTCGGGTATTTGGCGAAATCGACTTCGGGGCGGACACCCGCCGCGTCTCCAATGGCCTGGGCTTTGGCCGGCTACTTGGTCGCTCAAGGCAGACAAGTCCGGCACTTTCGAGCCCGCGGCTGCTACTGCGGTCCACAAGGAGCGCTCACTTCGACGGGCAGCCCGTCGCGACATCTCGATAGTTGGCTGATGTCGCGAGATGCCTGTCGACGGGCGTTGATGGAGGCGTATTCGGCGGCCGACTTCGCGATTGTCGAAGGGGAGTTTTCTTCCGGAGACGAGCCAAGCTCGGCGGACGGCGGCTCGCTGGAAGCGCTGTGCCGAATGCTCGACTTGCCGCGCCTGATCATTCTCGATGCTGCCCAAGCAGCCGATTGTCGGATTCCGGCCAGGCCCGACGCCGTCGACGGCGTGCTCATCGACGGCATCTCCGACTACGAACAGTTCTTCCAGATTCAAACCTGCATCGAGGGAGCTTGGGGCGTGCCGGTCGTCGGCGGCCTAGCGCGCGATGAAGGGATTCGGCAGGCGCTGGTTTCGCTGCCGCCGGGGCGCGTGGTGCCGGAATCTATTTGTAAGGCCTTGGCCGCATCCTTCGCGCAGTTCGTTGAACCGCGGCTACTCAATGCGATCGTCGATCGCCCGGCGCTCCCCATCGCGTCGACGCCGGCCGCCGACTTTCGCAAACCGGTCGACGGGGAAAGGCCGACGATCGCCATCGCCTACGACGACGCGTTTTGCGGTTACTTTCCCGAGCTATTAGAGGAACTGGAGCGCGGCGGAGCGCGGATCGTGGATTTTTCTCCGCTTCACGACGAATGCGTCCCGGAGCGAGCCGACATCGTTTGGTTAGGCTGCGGCCGCACGGATTTCCACGCCGAAGCACTTTCCGACAATCTTTGCATGCACGCCTCGTTGCGGAATTTCGCGCGTCGCGGCGGTCGTATCTATGCCGAAGGGGGCGGCTGCGCTTATCTGGGCCGCACACTCAAGAGCGCCGACGGGATTGTCTACCCAATGGTCAATCTGCTGCCGTTGGCGGCCGAGCGGCGTGAAAACGGCGGCCTTCCGGTGCCGGTGGAGTTCACGCCGGTCGGAGAGAATTGGCTCTTGCCGGAGTGCCGTACGCTCAGGGCCTACCGCAATCGGCGCTGGAAACTCGAGCTACTGGAGCCGATCGAGACCTTGCATGAAGTCGACGGCTCGCCGACGTTGGTCGCAACAGGTAACGTCGTCGGCGGACTGATGCAGATTCACTTCGGTGCCGCGGAGCTATTGCCCGCGTTGCTCGAATCGCCCTGCGAACCGGCGGCTCAATCCGTCGCGACTTCCTGGCCGACGTAAAGATCAAGCACTCGGCTTTGCACCTTGATCGCGCGGAAGAGCGTGAAGAAGTCTTCCTGCGAAAGCTGATTCGGCTCGGTCAGCGCAAGTGCTTCTAGCTCCTCGGTCATGGCCGAGTGTTGGTCGGTCACCGCCTGCAGCCTCAATCCGGCGCGCACCCACGATTCGTAGAGACGCTTGTCGTCGGTGAGTTCGTCTAAGTCGTCGACGAGATTCGTAAGCAGCAGGCACAATCGAGCGACGTCGCGAGCCGGCGCGTCGGGTTGCAGCATCTCAATGCGCGCAGCAAGGTCTTGGCAGGTCATCATGGTCGGGTCCGGACGTCGAGGGTGTGAATCGGCTGATGTGAGCGGACGAGCGGCGGGCGACAATCGACTGCGGGTTTCGATTTGTCTCAGGCGGGCTGGGGCCAACTGGCGAGCTGCGGGCGGGTCGGTATCGCGATCAATAACGCGGACAAACGCAACCATAGGTCAGAATCGCCCGGGCGGCAAAATGCTCGATACATTTTGTGCTTTTCGGCCGCCGAGTACCGCACACCCGCTACAAC
>JAFLCO010000281.1 GCA_017303535.1 Planctomycetota bacterium | reverse complement strand
GAACTTCGCTGCAGCCCCGACCGGCAGAGGGGGCGGAATGGTAGCAACTCGCCGCCGGCGAATGAAGAGAACTTGCCTGCGGGTCGTGGTTCCGTCTGCGTGCCATGCCGTCATCGCCATCGGCGAGGTCGGCATGTCCGTTGCAAAAACATGCCGACCCGGCTGCGCCATGACGGCATGGCACACGGAAGAATTCTCAACGGGCATCACGACTTGCCGGCGGCGCTGCTATCACCAAGCGACGACGAGCGTCAGCAACCGCTCGCCGCGGAGAATCGTGAGTTCGGTCGACGTCGCTTCGTTGCGCGCCAGCAGACGATGGACGTCGTCGATGCTCGCCAGCACGCGATCGTCGAGCGCCGTCACGAGGTCGCCCGCGCGGAGGCCGGCCTTTTCGGCGGCGCTGCCCCGTTGGACTTCGTGCACTTCGATCGCTTCGTCGGAAAGCAGATCGTGCTCAAGCACGAGATCGCGGGGAACTCGGCGCATGCCCGCGGAAATGCCGAGCACGCGGCGTCGGACGCGGCCGTGGTCGTGCAGTTCGCCCGCCACCCACACGGCCGACGCCGCCGGCACCGCGAAGCCGAGCCCTTGGGCGTTGGCGATGATCGCCGTGTTAACGCCGATGACTTCGCCCCGCGAGTTGACGAGCGGCCCGCCGGAGTTGCCGGGATTGATCGGCGCGGAATGCTGAATGATGCTCTCCATCAAGCGGCCGTCGCCGGCGCGCATGCTGCGTCCGAGCGCACTAACGACACCGGTCGAAACCGTGGCATGTAGACCGAGCGCGCTTCCCATGGCGATGACCAGCTGCCCGACGCGTAGGGCTTCGCTGTCGCCGAGCTTGGCAAACGGCAGGTCGCGTGCGGAGAGCCGCAGCAGCGCGAGGTCGGTCGCCGGATCGTCGCCGACGACTTGGGCCTCGATCCGATCGCCGTCGTTGGTTTCCGCGAGAAGTTTGCGGCGACGAGCAACGACGTGGCTATTGGTCAGGGCGAAACCGTCGGCCGAGACGACGAACGCCGTGCCGCTCCCTTGCGCACGTTCTTCGCCGACGCCGGTCACGCTGACCACGGCGGGCGAAACGGCATCGACGACGCCGACCACGGCGCGGGAGTAGGCGTCGAGCAAGTCGACGTCATCGCGCGGCGGCGAAGTCGGGTGCGGCGAGGCCTGCGAGCTTTGCGGCTGCGAGCCGTGCTGCTGCGAGGAAGGGGAATCGTTGAGAAAGTTCAGCGGCATGGAAGTTCTCCGAAGGTTGATCGAAGAATTCTATGCGCGCGGGCAAACGGCGTGCGCCGCGGCGGCTTCTAAAGCTCGCGAACTTTGCGAATGCTTGAAGCGCCGGGTGGCTGGGTCTGAGCCAAAGGCGAAGGCCCAGTAACTGGGGCACCGCTACGCTATGCCCCAGCCACCCGTGACGACGCGATGAAAATTGCTCTACCGGGCTTCCGGTAATTGCGCGATGAGCCGCGTCAGGTCGCGATACTCGACCGGCTTCAGCAGATGGTGGTCGAAGCCGGCTTCTTTGGCCCGTTGTCGGTCGGCGGCTTGCCCCCAGCCGGTCAGCGCGACGAGCGTCAGCTTTTGATTCGCGTGATCGCGACGCAAACGCCCGGCAACCTCGTAGCCCGTGATGTCGGGCAGGCCGATGTCGAGCAGCACCATTTCGGGCGGCGCTTGCCCGACGGCATCAATGGCCGCGGCGCCGCTGTGGGCCGTGGAAACTTCGTGGCCGGCGATCTGCAGCAACCGGGCGAGCGAGTTGGCGGCGTCGCGATTGTCGTCGACAATCAGAATGCGCCGAACGGGCGTGCGCAAATCGTCGGCCGTGCTCGGCGTCTTCGTCGAATTCTTACGAGCGACGGCCGATTCCAACGGCAGCCGCACCACAAACTCACTACCGTACCCGAGCCCCTGGCTGCGGGCGACGACCGAGCCGCCGTGAAGTTCGACGAGGTTCTTCACGAGCGTGAGCCCGATGCCGAGCCCTGCGGCCGAGCGCTCGAGCGCCGAGCCGACCTGGGCGAACATGTCGAAGATGCGATGAAGCTGATCGGGCGCGATGCCGATGCCGTCGTCGCGAACGGTGAGCACCGCGACGTCGTCGTCGCGCTCGACCGTGAGCGTCACAGAGCCTTCGCGAGGCGTAAACTTTGAGGCGTTGGTCAGCAAGTTGCCGACGACCTGGGCCAGCCGGGCGCCGTCGGCCTTGAGGCGGAGCGATTCCGCAGGCAGGTTGAGCACCAGTTTTTGGTTGCGCACATTGCAAAGCGGCCGGGCCGCTTCGACGGCCTGATGCACAATGTCGGCCAGTTCGATCGACTCGCGCCGCAGCTCGATTTTGCCTCGGCTGATCCGGCTGACTTCGAACAGGTCGTCGGTCAGCCGCACGAGTTGACGAAGCTGCCGCTCCATGGTTTCGAGGGATTCCCTGCGGACCGTTTCGTCGTCGGCCACGTGCTTGAGCAGTGTCAGCGCGTTAGTGATCGGCGCGAGCGGATTGCGCATTTCGTGAGCCAGCACCGCGAGGAACTCGTCTTTGCGATGGTCGGCCAGCATCAGCGCACGGTTGGCCTCTTCGAGTTGCTTCGTGCGCTCGGCGACCCGGCTTTCGAGCATATCGTTCAAGAGCCGCAAGGCCCGGCGATCGCGATGCCGTTCGAGCGCGTGACGGATGGCTCGTTCTACGAGGCCGGCGGAGAGCTGGTCCTTCGTCAGATAGTCCGAAGCGCCGGCCTGCATGGCCTGCATGTCGACTTCGCGCTCCCCCTGACCGGTGAGCAGAATGATCGGCGTTTCGACGCCCGCGGCTCGGGCCTCGACGAGTAGCTCCAATCCGGTTCGGGCCCCGAGACGGAAGTCGAGCAAGCAAACGTCAAACTCGCGTTCGCGCAGGGCCGCAAGTCCGGTTTCATAGCTCCCTTCCCACGTGAGCGCAAGCCGGGCGCCGAACGCGTCGCGCAATTGCTCGCTCGTCAGAAGGTAGTCGTCCTGGTCGTCGTCGACGAGCAGAACCCGGACCGCGTCGTCCATTTAGCCGGCCTTTTCTTCGTCGGGGAGCTCGACGATTTCCAACCAGTACTTGCCCAGCGTCCGAATGATGTCGACCAGCGACTCAAACGTCACCGGCTTCGTGATGTAGCTGGCCGCGCCAAGATCGTAAGTGCGGTAGATGTCTTCCTCGGCCTTCGACGTGGTGAGGATAATGACCCGAATGCCGCGCAGATTCGGGTCTTTCTTGATTTCTTCCAGCGCCTCGCGGCCGTCTTTCTTCGGCATGTTGAGGTCGAGCAAGATGATGCTCGGCCGGGGCGAACTCGCAGGGTCGGAGTACTTGCCGCGGCGATAGAGATAGTCGAGCAGTTCGACGCCGTTTTCGACGAACTTCAGGTCGTTCGCCAAGCGACTGGCTTCAAACGCTTCGCGCGTCATCAGCCGGTCGTCGGCGTCGTCGTCGGCCATCAGAATCGTCACCGGGCGGGCGTTCATCATGTCAAACTTCCTTCTTGGGTTGAGCGAGCGGCAGGGTGACGATGAACGTCGAACCTTCGTCGAGTTTGCTTTGAGCGGTGATCGTGCCGTTGTGGCGCTCGACGATCTTGCGGGCGATCGCCAGCCCCATGCCCGTGCCTTCGTATTCGTTGCGGCCGTGCAGACGTTGGAAGACGTTGAAGATGCGGTCGAGATACACTTCTTCAAAGCCGATGCCGTTGTCCGCTACGGAAATCACGCAGGCCGGGCCAAGCTTTTCCGAATCCGCACCGCGCGATTCCACTTTGACGACCGGCGGCACGCCCGGCCGATGGAACTTCAGCGCATTGCCGATCAAGTTTTGCAGCAACTGCCTCATCTGCAGCGGATCGGCCTCGATCGTCGGCAGGTTGCCCAATTCTACCCTGCCCGACGTTTGCTGCAGCCGACCTTCGAGGTCGGAAACGACCTCCTCCGCAACCGTTTGCAGGTTACAGGGTTGCGGAGCTTGGCCGCGGGTCGTAACGCGGGAAAAATTGAGCAAATCGTTGATCAGGCTCCGCATCCGCGAGGCCGACACCAAGACGCGTTCCAGATAGTCGCGGCCCGATTCGTCGAGCTGTTCCATGTTGCGCGACTTGAGCCGATCGCCGAAGGCTTCGATCTTTCGCAGCGGCTCTTGCAAGTCGTGCGAGGCGACTGAAGCGAATTGTTCCAGTTCGCGATTGCTGACCCGTAGTGCGTCGTTCGTTTGATTGAGTTCAGCCGTGCGCACTTCGACCAATCGCTCCAACTCGGCCGTCATCCGCTCGCGGGCCTGCGCTTGCTTGAGCGCCAAGCCGTAAACGATGCCGACCAGCGCCATGCCGACAAGCGTCGTCAGGCCCGTCGTAAAGAACGCCGTGCGATACCCGATGCGGGTTTCCTCGGCCCGCTCCGCCAACAGACGCTCTTCTTCGGCGACCATTTCGTTGACGATCTCGCGAATGGCGTCGTGCTGCGTCTTGCCGATGCCGCTGCGAATATGAGCTTCGGCCGCATCAGGTCCTTCACTCTTCAACAAGTCGATGCCGCGCTTCAAGCTGGTTAAGCGTGCCGAGACGGCCGCCTTCAGTGCCTCCGACCGTGTGACTTGCTCCGGATTGTCGGCGACGAGTTTCGTTAGCTGAGCCAGGTGTTGATCGATGTCGCGGAGCGCCTTGTCGTACGGTTGCAGATAGGCTTCATCGCCGACGATCAAGAAGCCGCGTTGCCCGTTGGCCGCTTCGGCGACGTCGCTGAACACCAACCGCAACGAGTCGAGCACTTCGTGCGTATGCACGACGACCCGCTCGTTGTCCTGAATGGTGCGAATGTTGAAGTAGGCGACAATCGCGGCCATGGCCAGCAGACCCACGGCCAACGCCAGGCCGCTCGTCGCATTCGGACTTATTTTCAGCCGCATTCCGGAACGTGCCTGAGGTAATTGCAGGCCGATGAAGGGTCGCTGCGGTTGAAATGGGGCTCAAGTCTCACTTAGGGTAAATACATAGTATCTTTGAACCTCGCTGTTGGGAATCGGCGCGGTGAGAGAACCGCGAGAACTCCGCTTGCGCGAAGGCCTGAACGAGGCATCCCGTCTGCCGGCGTCGCGACGTAAGACGTCTAAGACTTTGCCGCGGCCTTTTGCTTCCCGGCCTTTTTTGCGGCTCCCGGCTTCTTCGGCTTGGCAGGCTTCGCGCCGGCTCGCAGCGCCGTCGGGCGAGCGTCGTCATATTGATCTAAGACGGCTTGAAGCCGGCCCGCCGCTTCCGCCTCCGCTTCCGTGAGAGCGGAAGCCTGACCGGGGCGTTCCTCATACGGATCGGCCGTGAGGTCGAAAAAACGGCCGTCGGCGTAGAGCTTGTGCGTCTTGCTCATGGCAAACTCGGCGGCCTGTCCGCCGTCGCGCGCGTACCAGCAGTAATACGTCTCGCGCGGGGTGCCTAGCTTTCCGCAAACTTGCGGCCAGAAGCTGACGCCGTCGGTCTTCATCTCGGCCGAAAGCGGAATGCCCGCCGCCGCGCAGATCGTCGGCAGAATATCCACGCTCGCGATGAGGTCGTCGCACACCTTGCCCGACGCCGCACCGCTCGGATAGTTCACGATCAGCGGCACATGCATGCCGCGGGCCGTCGTCTGGCCTTTGCCGCCGCGATAGGCGCCTCCGCGAAATTTCGAAGTAACGCTTGGCGACGTGCCGTTGTCGCCGAGAAACACCACGAGCGTGTTGTCGCGAATCTTCAGTTCGTCGAGCCGGGCGACGAGCTTCCCGATCAGCTTGTCCATATACTCCGTCATCTCGGCGAAATGCCGCACGTTGCGGTTCACGTTTTCGCCGATCGCCTTGGGGTCGTAATCGTCGCTATCCGGCGTCGGTTGAAACGGATCGTGCGTCAGCATCATCGGGTAGTACAACAAAAACGATTCGTTGCAATGGCGGGCGACGAAGTCGAGCGCGAAATCGTTGATGAGGTCCGGGCCGTACTCGCCGCGCGTGAAATCTTCTTCGACTCCGTTACGCTCCAGGCCCGCATTGGCATAACGTGGCGGACGGCGCGTGTGCTGCCAGAGGTACGCTTCGTCGAAACCAAAATGCTGCGGCGAATCTTTCTCGCTCCCGAGTTGCCACTTGCCGCAAATGCCGGTCTTGTAGCCGGCATTCTGGAAGAGATGCGCGAACGTCGTTTCGCCGCGCGGCAGCGTGCCGAAGTTGACGTAGTTGCGGACGTTGTAGAGCCCGGTCATCAGTTGCAGCCGGGTCGGCGTGCACAGCGGTTGAACATAGCAATGCTCGAACCGCACCCCTTCGGCGGCCAGTCGGTCGAGGTGCGGCGTCTTGTACGACTCGCCGCCGTTGGCGCCGACGCATTCGAACCCGAAGTCGTCGGCCATCACGACGATGATGTTCGGGGTTTTCGGCGACTCGCCGGCGGCGAACACTTCGGCCGTCAAAGTCGAACAAAGAGCAAGTATCGCGAAGAGGGCGAATCGCGTAACGGACGGCATTCGTCGACACATCGCAGCAATCCTTCGTGTGCGTCAGGAGGAATTTCCATGACACAGACGCACTACCGCCGCCGAATATCGGCGGAAATTTCGAGGCTGCGGAGAAACGCGTCGGGCAGACAAGCTTGAGATCTGTCAGCTTGCGAACTGCCGCGCCGCCCGTCAAATGCTGTACTCGGGCAGGAACACGCGCACGCGGCGCGGGGCAACGTAGACGAATTCGCCTTCCTGCAAGTCGAGTTCGGCGTACCGCTCGGCCGGAAGTTCGACATGCACGGCCGAGCCGAAATCGACGGACACGCCGTAGACCTTGGCCACGGCGCCGGTCGGGTTCACGCGCTTCACCTCGATGCGCAACGCTCCGTCGCGCTCGAAGCGTTCGATATCGAGTTCGTGCGGCCGGACATAAACGGCCGCCTCGCGAGATTCGCCGTGGGGATAGGCCGGGTAAGCGACTTCGACGCCGCCCCAATGAGCCTTGCCGTTTTGCACGCGACCGCTGAAGACGTTCACGTGGCCGAGGAAATCCATCACGAACGGATTCGCCGGATGCTCGAACACGTCGCGCGGCGTGCCGAGTTGCTCGATGCGGCCCTTGTTCATCACCACGACCTCGTCGGACACTTCGAACGCTTCCTCTTGGTCGTGCGTGACGAACACCGTCGTCATGCCGATTTCGTCGTGCAGTCGGCGGAGCCATTGACGCAATTCTTGGCGGACCTTCGCGTCGAGCGCGCCGAACGGTTCGTCGAGCAACAGCACTTGCGGCTGAATCGCCAAGGCCCGCGCCAGCGCGACGCGCTGCCGCTGGCCGCCGGAAAGTTGCGACGGCAGCCGGCGTTCCATACCGGAAAGCCTTACGAGGCCGATCAACTCTTCAACGCGGCGATTGATTTCGGCCTTCGGCGTTTTGCGAACCCGCAGGCCGAAAGCAACGTTCTCGAAGACGTTCATGTGACGGAAGAGCGCGTAGTGTTGAAAGACGAAGCCGACGTTGCGATCGCGGGCCGAGCGGCTTGTGACGTCTTGCTCATCGTAATAGACGCTGCCCGCGTCAGCACCTTCCAGGCCGGCGATGATCCGCAGCAGCGTGGTTTTGCCGGAGCCCGAGGGGCCGAGCAGCGCCAAGAGCGAGCCTTGCTTGACGTCGAGCGAGACGTCGTCGAGGGCTTTGAAGTTGCCGAACTGTTTGGTGACGCCGGCGATGCGAATGCCCATCTGTTATTCCTCCGTCTTTCGCAGCGCGGCCACTTCGGCCAATTCGCCTTGAGTTTTGTGTTCGAGCACGACTTTGACGACGAGCGTCACGAGAGCCAGGAGCGTAAGGACCGAGGCCACGGCGAACGACGCCGGGTTGTCGTAATCTTGAAAGAGCTTTTCGACCCGCAGCGGCATCGTGTAGGTCTGACTCTCGATGCGTCCCGACACCACGTACACGGCGCCGAACTCCCCCATCGCCCGGGCATTACACAAGATCACGCCGTAAAGCAGGCCCCACTTGATGTTCGGCAACGTCACGCGCCAAAACATCTGCCAGGCGTTGGCGCCGAGGCTGACGGCGGCGACCTCTTCCTCATCGCCGATCGCTTCCATCACCGGCAAAAGTTCACGAGCCACGAACGGCAGCGTGACGAACATCGTCGCCAGGATCAGGCCGGGCAGAGCGAAGACGATTCTGATGTCGTGCGCCCGCAGCCAGGGGCCGAGCACGCCCTGCATGCCGAAAATCAAAAGCAGCATCAGCCCCGCGACGACCGGCGACACGGCGAACGGCAAGGCGATCAGCGACACCAAGAGCGT
>JAFLCO010000280.1 GCA_017303535.1 Planctomycetota bacterium | reverse complement strand
AAGACGCCACGGTGTCGTCGGCCCCGAACGCGCTAGTGTTGTTCAACCCGGCCGTCGCGCTGGTGCCGAAGCCGGGCCAGGAGGTCACCGCCAAACAGACCGAAGAATGGATGGCCCGCGCGGGCGTCGAACCGGGAAAGATTTCGCCGGCGAGCCACATCCGCGCCGGGCTGCCGCCGACGCTCACCCTCATCGGCACGGCCGACGGCATGTACGACACAAACGTGCAATTCATTGCCGACATGGCCAAGGCCGGCAATCGGGCCGAGATCGAGGCTTACCAGAAGATGCCGCACGGCTTCTTCAACGTCGGTCGCAAAGGTGGCAACGAGATGTTCCTGGCGACTCTGGAGCGGACCGACAAGTTCCTCGCTTCGCTCGGCTACATTTCCGGCCCGCCGAAGGTCGCCGAGTATTTTGAGTAACTCGGCTTTGAGTAGTCGGGCTCAAAACCTGCCGGCAACACCATGCCGGCAGCGGTGCAAAGTCGGCTAGTCGGGTAGCCGGCTTTGTGCGACACTCTGCCGCCTGCCTGCGCGTCGGCCAAGGAACGGCCCGCGCTTGTCGCAGGCCCGGCCGTCGGGTCGGTCGCCGGTTCGCAGTACCACGGAAGGTCGATTGCAGCATGGAAGCTGTCGTTCAAAGCTCGCCGTCGGCGGGCCTCATCGTACGTCGCGCCCGCTGGTGGCGCGAGAAAGAGTTTTGGCTGTTGGCGGCGTTCGTCATAGCCGTCTACTTCACTCGGCCGACGGCGCTGAGCCTCCGCGGCGAAGAATCGCGCTGGGCCAACATCGCTCGGGAAATGCTGCAAACGGGCGACTACGTCGTGCCGCGACAGCAAGGGGAAGTGTTCGCCAATCGGCCGCCGCTGGCCAATTGGCTGCTCGCCCTTTCGATGACGGTCACCGGCCGCCACGACGAGTGGGCCGTGCGGTTGCCGACGATGCTCGCGACGCTGCTCACCACGCTCCTGATCTACGCCGTCGGCCGACAACTCCTCTCGCGCACCGGCGCGATCGTCTCCGCACTCGCCTATGCGACGATGGGGCAAGTGCTCCAACTTGGTCGCCACGCCGAAAGCGAAGCCGTGCTGACGTTGTTCGTCGCCGCATCGCTCCTCGGTTGGCTCGTCTGCTACGTGCGGCAGTCGCCGGCTTGGGTCACGTGGTGCGTCTGCTACAGTTTCGCCGCCCTCGCCGGGCTCGCGAAAGGTCCGCAAGGGCCGGCCTATGCCTTCGGCACGACTTGGGCCTTCTGCCTGCTGTTCGATCGCCGCTACTTGCTCACGCGCGGGCATCTCGCCGGCCTCGCCGCGTTTGCCGCGGTTACCGCCGTGTGGCAAGTTCCGCTGATGCTCCGCGTCGGCTTGCGTGACGCGGTCGACATTTGGGTCTACGAAGCCGGCTATCGCATGGCCGCCGTCATTCCGCTGAAAGACCGCCTCTTACATCTCGGTAAGTTTCCTTGGATCGCGCTCGGCTGCATGTTGCCGTGGTCCGGTTTGCTAGTCGCCTACGGCGATCGCTCGCTGCGCAAACATCTCGGCGAACTCAAACGCCCGGCCCAGTATCTCGGGCTGGCGATGCTCGTCGGCATCGCGCCGCTGATGATCTCCACGTTTGCTCGCGGCCGCTACTACATGCCGCTTTATCCGTGCGGGGCTTTGCTGGCCGGCATCGTCGTCGAGCTGAGCCTGTCGCCCGTGGCCGGGTGGCGAACATCCCGCGCCTGGCGATGTTTCCTCGTCGTCAGCGCGGGCATCGCACCGGCGGCGGCGATCTTCATTGCGGCGGCCTCGTACGTGCCGCTTTGGTCGCAAGGCCCTTACGCTCAAACTCCCACGACCGTGGCCGTCTTCGCGGCGTTCGCCCTGCTCACGGCGTGGTTCTGCCGCGAGGCGCTGGCCCGCTACACGCGCCGCAACACGTATCTCGCCGCCTGCTCGGTGGCCGTATTCTGCGGGCTCGCGTACACGGTCGTGATCGTCAACGCCTATCAACGCCGCAGCACCGATCCGCACGCCGACGTCGCCGCCGTGGTCAAGCAGATTCCGGCCGACGCGAAGCTCGTCAGCTTCACGACGATCCATCATCTGTTCGCGTATTACGTCGCCGACGTCAGCGGCAAGAGCATCCTACGAGCCGACCCGAGCGGCGCGGCCGCGCAAGCTCCCGCCGAATGGGAATACTTCTGCTTCAACACTTGGGAGCCGCCTGCCGAGCCGTGGCCTTTCCGCTGGGAACAGATCGGCACGGTCTCGATCGAGCGGAACAAGCGCTCCCAGTCGACGGATTGCGTCGTCGTCGGCCGTCGCTTGCCGGAAGGTTCGCCGATTTCGGCTCGCGAGGGCTCGTTTAAGACAATCTTCACGGCCACGGCCCCCGCCGGTTCGACTTTGCGGTAGTCGAAAATCGACGTAAGTGCCAAAGCGCTTGCGCGACTTACGACGAAAGCGCAATTCAGTTGCAATTACGAGTGCGTGCAAACTTCGAAAGTTGCACGCACCTTTAATTCCTAAGTATGTCGTGCGTGCAAAAAGCAAAAGTTGCACGCACCCCCCGGATTTTGCACGCAGCGCGCGTCGACGTAAGTCCAAGTTCGCTTGCGCGACTTACGTCGATTCTCAGACGGCGTCGAAACGTCCCTTCTCCCTGCTGAGGGAGAAGGTGCGGCGAAGCCGCGGATGAGGGAGCAGACCCTCTACAGACGCCGCAACCTCGCCGTCTTAGCCTCCGGCGAGTCGCCGGGGGCAGCACTGAACGAACATCGGGCGTCGATGATTAGTCGACTCTGCCCCGGGCGACTCGCCCGGGGCTAAGACAAAAGAGTCAAATTGCCAAAGAACCAACCCCGTATTTTCCTCATTTGCCGGCCAAATTCCAGCGTGTTTTTGGCCGGCCAAATCCGCGCTGGACGGGGCCTTTTCGACCGGCGAAAATCTCGGTTCTTCGCGTCGCCGAATCTCGCCAGGAGTCGCCTCGTGTCCGACCAACCGCATCCCGCCGACTTTTCCGTGACGCGTCGTTCGCTGGTTGCCGGGGCGCTGGGGGCCGCAGCGTTCGGGATGTCGGCCGCCGCTCGCGGCGCCGTGGCTGCGGAAGCCGACACGAGCAAGACGCCGCCGACCGGCAAGAAGTACGCCTTCAAAAAGTCGATCAACCTGTGGGCGTTTCCGTATCCGCAGAAGATGTCGCTCGAGCAATGCCTGCGGCTGGCGAAAGACGCCGGGTTCGACGGCATCGAACTCAACTACGATCTCGACAATGATCTCTCGCCGAAGCACGGGCCGACCGACTATGCCCGCATCCGGAAGCTTTGTGATGAGATCGGCATCGCCGTGAGCGGTCTCTGTTCGTTCTTGTTCTGGCCTTATCCGCTGACGAGCCATGACGAAGCCAAACGCTCACGCGGCTTGGAACTTGCCGGCCTGATGGCCGAATGCGCGCATGAACTCGGCACGGAGAACGTGCTGGTCGTTCCGGGCGCCGTGCATATTCCTTGGCGAGACGATTACGAACCGGTCCCCAACGACGTCTGCGACCGCCGAGCCCGTGAAGCGATTGCGAAGCTAGTTCCGCGAGCCGAAAAGCTCGGCGTTTATCTCAACATCGAGAACATTTTCTTCAACGGCTATCTGATGACGCCGGGCGAGATGAACGCCTTCGTCGATTCGTTCGACCACAAGCACGTGCGAGTTCACTTCGACACGGGCAACATCATGATGTACCAGTTCCCTGAGCACTGGATCACGCAACTTGGCCCGCGCACGAAGAACGTCCACTTGAAGGAGTTCACGAAGAAGGGAACCGACACCTCGCTCGAATCGTTCCGCCCGCTCTTGGACGGCACAACGAACTGGCCCGCCGTTTTAGAAGCCTTCGAAACAACCGGCTATGACGGCTACCTGACGTTCGAATACTTCCACCCGTACCTACACTGGCCGGAAGCCTTGGTGCATCAGACAAGCGATTCGCTGGATCGGATGCTGGGGCGGAAGTAATCAGTACGAATCGACGGCAACGGCGAGCGACGAGCCGTGAGGCCGACGTGTCTGCAGACACGACACGGCACAATTAACGCCGGGGAGCAGCAACTTTGAAAGAACTTGATCGCATTACGATCGATTCCAACGTTATGGCGGGAAAGCCGTGCGTTCGCGGCCTGCGCGTCACCGTCTCCATGATCGCCGGCTTGCAAAAGGCCGGACGGACCTCGGCGGAGATCCTCGAAGCTTATCCCTATTTGGAAAAAGAGGATCTTGAGCAAGTCGCCGAAGTCGCCCGACGCGACTCGATTGAAGTCGACTGAAGCATCGTAGCGTTCTCCAGACACGTCGGCCTTACGGCTCGACGCTCGCCTTTCGAAGACTTCGATCGCTCGCGCAGCCGGCTCTTTCCAGCAGGTTATGCGTGATGCGTTGTACGCGGGAATCTGGTCCGTGGGGGCGGCTCCAGTGGGACCAGGGGAGCGTGTGGCCCGGCGGCATGGCGAGGTCTTGGCACCAGAAGATCGTCGCCGCGTTGAAGACGAAGTTCTGTTTCGGGCCGGGGTAGATCGTCGCGGCCCAGGTCGAGAGCTTCGTGCCGCCGACCCAAGCCCGTCCTTCGGCGACGATCTCCAAGCCGGGTAGGTCGGCCGGGCCGCCGTGGTATTCCCAGCCGACGAGGCCCGGGATGCGATCGCCGGGCTTCAGGCCGGTGCCGGCGAACATCCAATGCTCGGGCTTGGTGACGGTCCAGTCGCCGCCGCCGTTGATCGGCTGCGTGTTGCGGGCGCCCATCAGCAGGCCTTCGTCCGGTCCGCGCTCGGGGAACGGACCGTTGTTCTTATCGCGGTCGGCGACGTACGGCTGGTCGCCGCCGTAGGGACCGGCTCGAAAGATGATGCGGTTCGGCCGGCCGTCGTAGCCGGCGCGAAACGGCGTGACCCAGCAAACCGAATTGCCGGACAAAAACAGCAGGTTCACGCCGCCGTCGCGCAACTTTTCGACGCTGCGAAATTGGCGAATGTCCCAATACTCGTCATGGCCGACGCTGATGAACGCCTTGCATTTGAGGCCGCGGTCGGGCGTGAGCAGGTCGCTATTGGAGCAATAGGTGACGTCGTAACCATGCTGCTCGAGGAAGTAACTCAGCGGTTGTTCGAAGGAGAGAAACTCTCCGGAGCCGACGGAAAGCGGATCGTTGACGATGCCCGTAAACTGCGATTGCCGACCGTAGGGGCGATCAAAGCTGACGTCGGCCCAAGGGCCTTGGCCCCCTTGGGGATGCGTGTAGAGCGAGAAGTTGGTGGGCCATTTGTTGTAGGCCTGCCAAGTGTTGTCGGAGCATTGAAAGAGAACGTCGGCCGGGCGATCGTCGCGCACGATGAAGATGACGTAGCTCTGCCAATACGGTTCGTCGGGCGACTCGGGGAGCGTGGTGAGCCGACCGAGATAGACGCCGCTGAGCCAATCGGCGGGAATCGTCAGTTGCGTCGATGCTTGCCAGCGGCATTCGTGCAAGTTCTTTTCGCCCGGTTCCGGCGTCGGCTGGGCAATTCCTTGAAGCGGCCCGATCTGCTTCACCAGCCGAGCCCCTTTGCCGCCGTAGTAGCCGGTGCGGAAGATCTCGATCTGGAACTTCACCGGCGGGTTGGTCGACACAAAAATATCGAGCCTTTCGCCGGCTGCGACGCTCTGCTTCGAGCAATAACCTTCGATCCACGGCGAGCGGGTGCCGTCGCGCGAGTCGAGGCGGACGCGGGTGAGCTGCCAATCGTCGGCGCCGGCTTTGGCGTTCTCGACCACGATCGGGTTCGAAGCGGCGGCGCGCGACGGCAGCCCTTCGACGAAAGAGCAAATGAGAGTTACGACGGCAAAGAAGTGCGAGCGCATGGTGCGACTTCTCCGAGGCAGGCGTATGGCGAGAGCGAGGAACGGCGGGAGCATCGACCTCGGCGGCCGAGCCGTACCATTTATTAAACGATCGCAGCGCGCCAAGCAACCGACGGACTCCGGTCGCTCACGCCGAGCGGCTCGCTATCGGAGTCGACTTTGTTGCAAAACGAAGACGGCGGGGATGAACCCCGCCGCTCGCTGCCGTAAGTCGGCTGATTTCGCCGGAAGAAGATCAATACTTCAGCGGGGCGTTCGCGGAATGGTGCCGCGTGACGCCAGCCACTTTTCCAGCGAGGCTTGGCTTTCCGAGGAGGGTTGGCCGAGAACGAGATTGGCGACGCTGATGTCTTCGTCGAGATCGGGCCAATGGATGCCCGTACCGCCGCCGATTAGACGATTGTTTGAACGCTCGGTCGGCGTGGCGTGCTTAAGACGCGGATACCATGTGATCGGCACGACAAGCGTGCGGCCGTCCGAAAGTTCGACGGTCAGCGAGTTGTCGTCGATGGCGACGCCAAGTGCCGTAGCGGTAATGCCGTACGAGGCATCACCAATTCCGCGTTTCGGCATTTTTGCCTCTCAACAGAAACCGAATAGCCCTTTTGACGGCAACCGCGCTTTGAAGCCGGCGGACTCCGGTCGCTCACGCTCCCGGCTCGCTATCTGAGTCGACTTTGTTGCAAAACGAAGACGGCGGGGATGAACCCCGCCGCTCGCTGCTTTAAGTTGGCAATCTATGCGGCATTACTCGGCCGCTCGGGCCGCCGCGATCAGGTGGATGAACTCGCGGTTGCTCTTGTACTTGCCGAGCTTCGTCGTGAGTTGTTCCATCGCGTCCGTCGGGTTCATCGTCGCCAACGTGCGGCGGAGCATCGTCACGGCGTGGAGCGTGTCCGGATCGAGCAGCTTTTCCTCGCGGCGCGTACCGGATTGCGATATGTCGATCGCCGGCCACACGCGACGGTCGGCCAGTTTGCGGTCGAGCACCAACTCCATGTTGCCCGTGCCTTTGAACTCTTGGAAAATGAGTTCGTCCATTCGGCTGCCGGTGTCGATCAGCGCCGTGGCGACCACGGTGAGCGAGCCGCCTTCTTCAAACGCGCGGGCCGTGGCGAAGAGCTTCTTCGGGATGTCCATCGCCTTGGTGCTGATGCCGCCCGACATCGTGGCGCCTTGGTTGCCGACCCACTTATTGAAGGCCCGTGCCATGCGGGTGATGGAGTCCATGAGCAAGAAGACGTCTTGCCCTTCTTCGACAAGGCGCTTGCAGCGCTCGACGACGAGTTGCGACAGCCGCACGTGGCTTTCAACGTCGCGATCCAGGCTGCTGGCGATCACTTCGCCCTTCACGCAGCGCTTCATGTCGGTCACTTCTTCCGGACGCTCGTCGATAAGGAGCACGAAGAGCTTGAGTTCCGGGTGATTTTGCGAAATCGCGGCGCTGATGTTTTGCAGCAGCATCGTCTTGCCGGTACGCGGCGGAGCGACGATGAGTGCCCGTTGACCTTTGCCGAGCGGCGTCAGCAAGTCCATGACGCGGTTGCTGAGCGGTTGCTGACCGATTTCGAGGCGCAGCCATTGCTCGGGATTGATCGGCGTTTTTTGGTCAAACGATTTGACGTTCGGATATTCTTCCGGCTTCATGCCGTCGACGTCGAGAATCTCGCGGACGCGCGGACCTTCTTGCTTGCGGTTCTGCTGCGCCATGGCGTTGATCATCACGCCTTCGCGGAGCTTGAACCGCTCGATCATCGTGCCGGGCACGAACGCATCGGTACGCTCGCGGGTGTAGTTGTTGTCGGGGCTGCGGAGGAAGCCGTAGCCGTTGGGATGCAGCTCTAAGATGCCGGAGACCGGATCGAGCTGCGGCGGCGGGCGATCTTGAGGAAAGCCGCCCTGCGTCGCGCCTTCGGCGCCTTCGACCGGCGGAGCGTTCGGGTCGGCGTTCGGGTCGATCACGCCTTCGCCGAATTCAGGTCGCGGCTCGCGCGGCTGGTTGGGGTCGTAACGTCGGCGATTGCGATAGCGGTTGTTGTTGCCGCGATAGCCTCCGCCACCGCCGCCTCCGCCGCCTCCGCCGTATCCACCTCCGCCGTGGCCGTTGTTCTGGCCGCCGCCGCCACCTTCGCCGCCGCCGTAGTAACCCCGGCCCTGACGGCCCCGCCCCCGACGCTTCTTCGACATACTTGCTAACCCTAAAACGAAAACAATCTCTCGATTCCATTCGGCCGCGGCTACGTAGCCGCCGAGCCGTGTTGCCGACGCGCGCCCAAAAACTCAATGAACCTTAGATTCAAAGAACCCTTGCCGTGCCTCGGACATTGCGCCGCACTCGCGGCAATCAGGCTTCGCGCCCCTCCGGGGCTCGAACTCGCAGAACAAAACACATGAGCCGTCACCGCGCGGAAATAAAACTGCGCGGATATCAAAAACAGGCCGGGCCACGATGCAACGAGGAATTCAGCCTCCGGCCGAAATCAGTTCACTCGCCATGCAATTCGCCGCCGCC
>JAFLCO010000028.1:27181-32104 GCA_017303535.1 Planctomycetota bacterium | reverse complement strand
CGTACTTCTCGGTCCGGTCGCGGAGCGACTCGAGGATGAGATCGGTCCCCAGCGGGCAGAGGTCGCGCAGGAAGTCGCGCGCGACGATCCCGGCCTCGCGCGTCGCGCCGCGCAGCTCGGGCGCATGGGCATCCACCGCAGCGTCATCCATCCGCGCTTCGGCTCGTTCGTGCTGCTCGCGACGCTGCTGACCACCGCGGAGATCGACGGAGGGCCGCCGCCCCTCGAGTTCGATCCGTGCCTCGGCTGTCGCCTGTGCATCGCGGCGTGCCCCGTGGGCGCCATCGAGCCCGACGGTTTCCGGTTCTCGGCCTGCTACGACCACAACTACCGCGAGTTCATGAGCGGCTTCGCCGACCTCGCAGAGACCATCGCCGACAGCCCGAGCGCGCTCTCGCTGCGCGAGCGCGTGAGCCAGTCCGAGATGGCCTCGATGTGGCAGAGCCTCTCGTACAAGCCCAACTACAAGGCCGCTTGGCAAAGGTCATGCGGACCAACACCTACGACCCGGCCACGAAGTCGATCACCCTTCCCGCCGTTCGAGCCGAAGCATTTCAGGCCAACCTCAAGCACTACTCGGACGTGTTCGCCGAGGGCAAAGCCGAGTACGCCATCCCGAAGGGTGCCGTCTCGGACCCCGACCGACAAAAAAAACTGTCGGCATTCTTCTTCTGGACTTCCTGGGCCACAGTCACCAATCGACCCGGCTTGACCGTCAGCTACACCCAGAATTGGCCACATGAACCTCTGGTGGGAAATGTTCCAACTGGGGAATCGGTCGTCTGGACGGGCGTCAGCATCATCATGCTGCTGGCGGGCATCTCGGCGATGGTCTGGTGGCATGCTGCTCGTAAGAGTGAAGATGAAGTGACGGCCCTGCCCGAAAACGATCCGCTGGGCCAATGGGTCGCCACTCCTTCGCAGAAGGCCACGATCAAATACTTCTGGGTCGTGGCGGCGCTGATTTTGGTTCAGATGTTGCTCGGCGTGATAACCGCCCACTACGGCGTCGAGGGAGACGGGTTTTACGGAATTCCGCTGTCGGAGTGGTTGCCTTACAGCGTCTCTCGAACATGGCACGTCCAAGCCGGACTATTTTGGATTGCGACCGCATGGCTGGCAGCCGGGTTGTTCATCGGCCCGCTCGTGAGCGAACACGAGCCAAAGGGCCAACGGCTCGGTGTTAATGTGCTGTTTCTGGCGCTACTTGTGGTCGTGGCGGGTTCGCTTACCGGCCAATGGTTGAGCATCCACAACAAGCTGTCCGATGAAGTGTCGTTTTACGTCGGCCATCAAGGGTACGAGTACGTCGATCTCGGTCGAGCTTGGCAACTAGCCCTCTTCGTCGGGTTGCTGCTCTGGCTGGTCTTGATGGTGCGGGTGCTGCTCCCAGCGCTGCGCCGAACCGGAGAGCAGAAGCAACTGGTCACGTTACTGGCCGTAGCGAGTGCCGCTATAGCCCTCTTCTACGGAGCGGGCCTGACATGGGGCCGGCATTCGCACCTGTCGATGGTGGAATACTGGCGGTGGTGGGTCGTTCACCTGTGGGTCGAAGGATTCTTTGAGGTCTTCGCCACGACGGTCATCGCCTTCTTCTTCATGCGGCTCGGCTTGATCCGGCCCGGAATCGCAGCGGCGGCGGCGTTACTTTCGGCAACGATCTTCCTGTCGGGTGGTATCATCGGCACCTGCCATCATCTGTATTTCTCAGGCACACCTACCGTCGCCCTGGCTTGGGGATCGGTGTTCAGCGCCCTCGAAGTTGTCCCCTTGACGCTCGTAGGCTTCGATGCGATGGAAGACCTGCGACGGTCCCGATTGACGCCCTGGGTGCAGCGGTACAAGTGGCCGATCTACTTCTTCGTATCCGTCGCGTTCTGGAACATGATCGGAGCCGGACTCTTTGGATTCATGATTAACCCGCCCATCGCTCTGTACTACATGCAGGGCCTCAACACGACGCCGGTCCACGGACACGCCGCCCTGTTCGGCGTGTACGGGATGCTCGGCATCGGCCTGATGCTCGTCTGCTTGCGGGCCTTGATTCCCGGCAAGGAATGGAAAGACGGGATGCTCAAGTTCTCGTTCTGGGCTATGAACGGCGGGCTGATGGCGATGTGCGTCCTTAGTCTATTGCCGGTCGGCCTCATGCAAACGTGGGCCTCGGTGGATCACGGTTACTGGTACGCCCGCAGCCCGGAGTTCATGCAGACCGGCATCATGCAATGGCTCCGCTGGATGCGAGTGCCGGGCGATACGATCTTCTTCCTGGGAGCCGTTGCCTTAGTGTGGTTCGTGGCAGGGTTGAAAACCGGGAGTTCCTTCAAGAGTATGACCTAATGGCGATTCAACATGCTCAATCCGGCGAGATCATTTCTTTACCGCTCGGAACTGCCCTGGCCGGTTCCAAGACCACGACACTCGTGAAGACTGCCAATCTGGAGGTGATCCGTCTCGTACTTCCGGAAGGCAAAGAAATCCCACCGCATCAAGCGCCCGGCGAGATCACGATTCAGTGCTTGGAAGGGAGGATTGCCTTCACCGCTCACGGGAAGACCCAAGAGCTTGTTGCCGGACAGATGTTGCATTTGGCTGCCGGTGAACTACACGCCGTAAAGGGGGGCGAAACGTCTTCGCTCCTCGTGACTCTTCTGCTTGGCAAGAATTAGCTGCACGGTCACTCTACCGGAATCTCCAATGGCTACCCTCGCCGACACCGCCGATTTCGATATTCGGCCCGTTTTTTCCGTGCGCAGTTTCGGCATCAGCGACCGAGGACAAAAGCGGGAGTCCAACGAAGACTGCTTCGCCATCGCAGAATTAGCGAGAACGCTTCAGATTCAGCACACGAATCTTCCGCAGTCGAAATCGAACGTCAGTTCTCATCGAGGCTACGTCTTTCTCGTCGCCGATGGCGTCGGTGGAAGTCACGCCGGGGAAGTCGCCAGCGGCTTGAGTGTTGCCACAATCGAAGACTTCATGCTGAACACGCTCCGACGCTTTTCCAATCTGCAAGCCGGTGAGGAGCAAGGAGCATTGCGATCTTTGCAGGAGGCGCTTTGTCAGGCCGACTCACGCATCTTCGAGGAGTCGGCCACACATCCAGAATGGCGAGGGATGGGAACCACATTGACGATGGCCTTTGCCGTCAACTGGCGTCTGTTCGTGGCGCACGCAGGAGACAGCCGATGCTACCTGTATTCCGGCGGCAACCTGCAACAATTGACGCAGGATCACACGATGACCGCCGAGATGGCTCGTCAGGGAATGATTTCGGCAGAGAAGGCTGCCGAGCATCCGTGGCGGCATGTCGTAACGAACGTCCTTGGTGGAAAAGAGCCGGGGGTTCAGGTTGAATTACACTCGCTCGACTTGCATCCAAACGACGTGATTCTGCTCTGTTCGGACGGCCTAACAGAGATGTGCTCCGAAGTAGACATCGTTGCCGATCTCAAACAGGCGAACGACCCGCGGGCGGTGTGCGAGCGGCTTGTTGCTGAGGCCAATCGCCGAGGCGGTAAGGACAACATCACCGTAATAGTCGCTCGGATTTCATCGGCAGCCTAGAGTGCTGCCTCGCATGCCCAAATCAGCGGCTCCAATCGCGCCGTCTATTTAACGGACTGCATCAGCGTAATGGCGGGGCGCATCGCTTCTCGCCATAACCCCGCCAACTCGGCTCGGTACTGGGGATCGTGTTTTGCAGAGCGCCTCGAGCCACAGTTCATAGTGTTTCGGTTGAACGTCAAGCTGTTGGTGAAGGTTGCCCAGCCGCTCAAGCTCTTCCCGAACCGCCGTCACCCCGCAGTAATGATTCAATACTTCGAGAAGCGACTGCTTCAGCATCAGCTTTTGCCTTGCAAAGTCCGTGCGAGCAAATTTCAAGGCGATCTCCGGCGACTTGGCGAGAAAAATCTCGTAAAAGGTATCAAAAAACGCCGCATTCCGGCGGCAACGATGGTAACTGGCAACGACTTCATCGTAGATGTCTTTCATCAATGGCCTCGTCGCCGAGAAGGCTAAGAGCGGATTGTAGCAATTTCATAGTGGGAGCTGGACTAAACAATAGAAGTCATCGCACGGCTTTGAGCAAAGTCCGTCGCAAAGAAAGGTGATGCTAGGCCGAAATGATCACGGAGTTCGGTCACAAGCGAGCGCGATGAGCAATGCGAACCAGCCGAAACTCGGTGTCGCGATTTTCCAGCGTGTCGATCCAGTCAGTGTTATCCCAACGGTAGCGCAGTTGGATTCGGGGTACTGTTCCGGCGAGGAGCGAATCGCGCGCAGCAGCGAGTTGCCCCGTCGTCGTAGCGCGGGACGCCGAGGCTCGCGCGGCACCGGGCGAACGCTGCATCAGCAGGATATCGACGGCATGGGTTTCGATATCGGCGAACAACTCGCGGATCTGCTCCGGGGACAATAACGCTTCGCGCATGGGCGGCAATTCGGACAGGTCGATGCCGTCGTGATTGACGGGTTGCGGAATCGCTTGCAAACCGGGCGACTGTTGACCGATTCTTCTACCGTCGGTTTTCGACTTTGCGGAAAGGCGAAACCAGTCTCGGCGTGTTATGTCGGGCATGGAAAAGACCGCTCTTCAGTTATTCGACTTTAGCTTCGGGCCGGGAAGGAACTTGGGCTCGGCGGCTAACAGCGTTTGGTCGAGTTCCGACGACGGAGCATGGCACTGCTCACAGTTTCTTCGCCAGGGGTGAGTCGTCCGAATGCCGTTCAAGCCGGCGTAGCCATGGCAACTCATGCAGTCGTTGCGCATCCAGGTGGTGTGTGGAATCTGGGGCGGCGCCTCGGCAAAGGCTCGCGGGCCGGCGTCAGGCGCCGCCATTCCTTCAAAGCTGTTTTCGCGAAACTGTGATGCGGTCATGTGTTTGGGGCTGCTTTCAACATGACACTGCGTGCAATTCG
>JAFLCO010000028.1:12004-27171 GCA_017303535.1 Planctomycetota bacterium | reverse complement strand
CAGGCAAGCCGCAGACGAACGCTGCTCGACGGCGTGCGGTATCGTCGGCGGAGCACCATTAAACGCACGATTGCGCCGCCTCGCGGCGAGTGCGACTTGTTTTTCTCCGGGTTCGATCCGGAATTCGGCCAAAGGATCAATCGACGACTTCAGGCCGGCCAGACCCGCGACGCTCGCACGCCGTTCGGTTACCGCGGCCATGTCAAGGTAGCCCGTTGCGGGCATGACGTCGCCTGGAGGCTTGGCGTGATCGGCTTTGGTTTCGCTGATCGCCGCGCGTTCGGTTTCACGGGGCGGATTCATCGGCGACTGCAAACCGACAAAGTAGCCGACAACCGCCAGGGAGATTACGACGAAGGCAACCAGGAACGTAGCGCGGGGTCGGTGCTGCTCGATCATACGCTACACCTTCTTGATGCGAACGGCCGACTTCTTGTAGTCGGGCTGTTTCGAGAACGGGTCGACGGCGTCGAGCGTTAGATCGTTGACGAGCAGCGTTTCATCAAAGAACGGGATAAAGACCGTGCCGCGCGGCGACTGCCCGCGCCCGTCGATCCAGACCGGAATGACCAGTGAACCGCGCCGCGACTCGATCTTGACTTTCTCGCCGTTGACGACGTCCAACTCGGCGGCGTCTACGGCGTTCATTTCCAAATACCCGCCCGGCATCGCACGGCTGAGTTCCGGAATACGGCGCGTCATCGATCCGCTGTGCCAGTGTTCCAGCACGCGACCGGTGCAGAGCATGAAGGGAAATTCGTCGTCGGGCGCTTCCGCCGGAGCGATCCAGGGGTGGAACCAGATTTGGGCCCGGTCGTCTTCGGTCGTCGAATGGTAGAACTGAACCTGCTTTCCCGGTTCCACGTAGGGGTCGAAACCTTCGGCGAATCGCAAATGCGTTTCGCGCCACTTGCCGTCCCGTTCGACCACCGGCCAGCGCAGCCCGCGTGCCTTGACGTATTCGGCGTAGGGTGCGAGGTCCTTGTGTTTGAGACGCGTAAACTGACGGTACTCCTCGAATAGGTGCTCATCGACGTTGACGTCGTAGTAGTGCTCCCACTGCCAGATCGGAATGGGCTTGTCGTCGTCGCCCTTCACCTCGAACAGAAAGTTGCCGTCGCGATCTTTCATGCCCGCGAAATCACGATTGAATAGTTCGTGGGCGACGGCGATCGTCTGCCAGCAATCGTCGCGGGCGTCGCCGGGCGGCTCGACCATCTTGAACCACTGCTGCGTGCGGCGCTCCGAATTGCCGACGACTCCGTTCTTCTCGACCCACATGGCCGAGGGAAGAATCAGATCGGCCAGTCGAGTCGTCGCGGTCGGGTAGACGTCGCTGACAATCAGGAATTTGTCTTCGAGGCCCGCCTTGTCGTCGCCCTTGGGGTTGAACAACTTGTTGAGGTTCGGCAGCGTTTGACCCGGGTTGGTCACCTGCACCCAGATGGTGCCGATGTCGCCGCCCTTGTCGGTCGGCGTGCAAAAGCTTTCCCACATCTGGACCGTGTGATAACCGGGAGTCGCGTTGATCCGGCCTGCGGGAAGGTTCCAGTACTCTTCGGCCTGTGCCCGGTGCTCCGCTTTGGCGACCAGCCGCCCGCCGGGCAGAGCATGCGCCAGCGTGCCGACTTCGCGGACGGTTCCGCAGGCGGAGGGCTGGCCGGTCAGACTCGTCGGCGCATTCCCCGGCGTGCCAAAGTGTCCGCTGAGCAGGTGAACGCCGTGAATGAGCGTGTTCATGGCCGTGCCGCGGGTGTGTTGATTGACGCCCATGCACCATAGCGAAGTGATCTTCAGCTTGGGATTGCCGAACAGCTCGGCGAGTAGGCGAATTTGGTCTGCCGAAACACCCGAAAGCTTCTCGACGTGCTCGGGCGTGTACGGCTCCAACAACCGCTTGAACTCGGCAAACGAAATCGATTTGCCGTTCAGGTTCGGGTTGTCGTCGTCCGGTGCTTTGAAGTTGCAGAACGACTCGACAAACTTCTTGTCGTAAGCGTCGTTCTTGATCAGCAGATGAGCTATGCCGTTGGCGATGGCAAGGTCGCCGTGGCCCTTCATCTCCAGATAGTGCTGGCACGCTTCGGTCGTTCGCGACTCCGTCGATCGACGACCCGCGAGAACAGCACCGGATGCATTTCCGCCGGGTTGTTCCCCCACATGATGAGCACGTCGCAGGCATCGAGATCGTCGTAGCACCCCGCCGGCTCGTCGACGCCGTAGGTTGCCAGAAACCCGGTGACCGCCGAGGACATGCACAACCGGGCATTCGGATCGATATGGTTGTTCGACAGCCCGCCTTTCATGAACTTTTGGGCTGCATAACCTTCAGGAATCGTCCATTGTCCCGAGCCATACAACGCGAACCGCTTCGGTGCGGCTTCGATACGATATGCGATGATCTTGATCGCTTCGTCCCACGAAATCTCGCGATAGCCGTCGCCGTCTCGCAGTAACGGCTTCGTCAGCCGGTCCTGGCCGTACAACGCGGAACTGACGTGGTATCCTTTGACGCACAACAGGCCCTTGTTGACTTCGGCGTTCCTGTCGCCCGCAACGGCGACGACCTTGCCGCCCTTGACTCCGACCTGCACGTGACAACCCGTTCCGCAGAAGCGACAGGGCGCCTTGTTCCACCTCACACCCGCGGAAGGTTCATCGGCCAGAATCGGCAGCGAATACGAACCGCCGCCGGCGACCGCAGCGGCCGCGGCCATCGCCGAGGCCTTGATGAAATCGCGACGGTCCAGGCCGATCCGTTCGACCTGTTGCAAGTCGTTCATTGCGAGTCAGTCCCTTGTGGCGCCGATGCCGGGTGTTCTGCCGGTTCACCCTCAAAGTGCACAAACACGACATCGACGAAAGCAACGCCGTCGCACCGCTGAATCGCATTCGTCGTTTCTTCGAGCGATCGCGGCAGCGGTGCTTCGACGGTCAGCGGGATTCGCCGCGGATCGGCGACTTCTCCCACCTCGACGTGAGGCAGGCCGGCAATTTCCTTCAGCACTTGTCCGACGGAACGATCCGTTGCATTCAACGTTGCGACAACGCCGGCGATCATAACGAGACAATCCAGACGCGATTTCTGAACTCGCCGCCGTCGTACCGCCGACGGTCGCGACCTTCGAGTTGCTATTGTAGACGCGAAAGTCTACATTCTGTACGATGATTTCGTCAACGGCCAAGTACGCCCTCCGCGCCGTCGTTTACCTGGCGGGACAACCCGACCGGTACGTCAACCGAACGGAGATGTCGGCAGCGACGTCGGTGCCGCACGAGTACTTGCTCAAGGTCCTGCATCAGTTGGATGATGCGAAGCTGGTCGAGTCTCGTCGTGGGCCGCGCGGCGGGTATCGCCTGCGAAAGCCCGCCGACAAACTGACCGCGCTCGACGTGCTCTTGGCCGTTGACACGATACCGCGAATCACCGAGTGTCCGCTCGGCATCGCCGAGCACGAGTCATTGTGCCCGTTGCATCAATTACTGGACGATGCAAGCCGACAAGTTGAAGAGGCGCTCGCCAAGGCCAAGGTTTCCGATCTGGTTCCGAAGAAGCGAGCGAAGCGATGCGCGTTCCCGGCGAAATAGCGATGACACGCCGACGCCGCCGGCGGCGAAGCGTCGTCGTCGGACTACTGGTGTGCGCTACGGCGGCGGGGTGGTATGCGGGGTCGGCAAGCCGGGGTGCCGGACAAGTCGACGCTCAAAGCTCCAAACAATCCACCGCCAACACACGCGACGTGCAGAGGACCGTTGAAAACTCGCCGTCGTCGATGCGCCGTTTTGCCGTTTCCATCCGCAAGCCGGAAGGTCCGCCCCGCGTCATAACGGGGCTAACCGACCTTCACGGCAACCCGGTTACCGCGGCTTGTTCAACCTGTCACTCAACGCGGAAACCGAATTCCACGAATCGGACGGCCCAAGACTTGAACGAGTTTCACGGCAATCTGAAAATCTCGCACGGCGCAATCAGTTGCCTTTCTTGTCACAACGGTGAGGACTACGACGCACTCAAGCTGGCCGACGGACGCCGCCTCGAATTCACGGAGGTCATGACCCTGTGCGCTCAGTGTCACGGGCCGCAAATGAAGGCATACGAGCACGGGGCTCACGGCGGAATGACCGGGCACTGGGACTTGTCGCGCGGCCCGCAGGTGAAAAACAACTGCGTCGATTGCCACAACCCGCACGCGCCGCAGTTTCCCAAGATGCAACCGACGTTCAAGCCGAAGGATCGATTTCTGGAACCGCCGAGGACGGCACATTGAATAACGACGACGTTCCTGCCGACAAGCCGCGCGGCACATCGGGCCCGCTGCTGCCGATTCTAAATCAGCCGTCCACACGTCGTACCGCGCTCAAGGTCGCCGGCGCCGCGCTGGGTCTGGCCGCGTTCGGCCAAGCAATCTCGCCGCTCTGGAGCATCCCGGAGAACATCTCCGTCGATGAGTTCTTGCAAAGGCACTACAAGGAACTATCGGACGACGATAAGCAGCGAATCTTCCGGCGGCTGGAAGCCGAGACGAAGCAGGAGTTGGGGATCGAGGTGACGATCTTCGATCCGCCGCCCATTCCCGGCGTTCGTTTCGGATATGCGATCAACCTGAGCAAGTGCAATGGCAACGGCAAGTGCATGGAAGCCTGCAACAAGGAGAACAATCATCACCGCGGCGTCGATCAGTCGTACATTCGCGTGCTTGAGATGCCCAAGGGCTCGATGGACATGGAGCAGGGCAATACGACGTACGACCATGCCGTCCCGCAAGACGATAAGTTCTACATGCCGGTGCAATGCCAGCAATGCGAAAACCCGCCGTGCGTTTCGGCCTGTCCCGTGGAGGCAACCTGGCGGGAAGACGACGGGATCGTAGTCGTCGATTACAACTGGTGCATTGGCTGCCGCTACTGTGAGGCCGCCTGTCCGTATCACGCAAGACGGTTCAACTGGGAAGAGCCCGAGATCCCTGCGGACGAAGTGAATCCAAACCAAGGCTACCTGTCCAACCGCATTCGGCCGCAGGGAACGATGGAGAAATGCCACTTCTGTTTGCATCGAACCCGCGAAGGTCGGCTGCCGGCCTGTCTCGAAGCCTGTCCCACCGGCGCTCGCGTCTTCGGCGATCTCAACGATCCCGAGTCGGACATCAACTGGGTACTAAAGAACAAGCGGGTATTTGTCCTGAAGGAGGAACTCGGGACGCGACCCAACTTTTTCTATTTCTTTGATTCCTAAGATGTCTTCGACTCGCACGGACTCCGTCAACCCGACGCGCAGCTATCCTCATTTCTTGTGGTGGGGATTGGGTGAGGCGACCAACGGCGGAATATTGTTTTATGTCTGGATGTTCGTGCTGACGGCGATCTCGCTTGTCGGAGCCAACGCTTGGGCGAATCAAGTGGCTCAAGGAATGATCGTCACCGGCATGACGGATCATGTCAGTTGGGGGCTCTATATCGCCAACTTCACCTTTTGCGTCGGCCTTGCCGCCGGCGGCGTGATGATGGTCATTCCGGCGTACCTCTACGACGACGAGGAGATGCACAAGGTCGTTATCATCGGCGAGGCGGTGGCGATTGCCGCCATTGTGATGTCCACTCTCAGCGTCGTCGTCGACCTGGGACGCCCGGATCGCTTCTGGCATCTGTTGCCGATCATCGGCCGCGTGAACTGGCCGATGTCCATGCTCACGTGGGACGTGATCGTGCTCAACGGCTATCTCCTCATCAACCTGCACATCGTCGGCTACCTGCTGTACATGCGATTTCTCGGTCGCAAGCCGAACCCCGCTTGGTATGTCCCGTTTGTGTTCCTGTCGATTATCTGGGCGATCAGCATTCACACCGTGACGGCGTTCCTCTACTGCGGACTCGGCGGCAGGCCGTTTTGGAATACGGCATTGCTTGCTCCGCGATTTCTCGCGTCGGCGTTTGTCAGCGGGCCGGCGTTCATCATTCTCGTCATGCGAGTGCTGCGGATCACGACCGGCTACTCCGCGCCTCCCGGACCCGCTCGCACGCTCATCCAGATCATTCGCGTGGCCATGACGATCAACCTGATCATGCTCGCCAGCGAACTTTTTACGCTGTTCTATGCCGGCGGCGCACACGCAGCATCGGCGCAATACCTGTTCTTCGGCAGTCACGGCCACCACGGGCTGGTACCCTGGATTTGGACGGCCATCGTCTGCAACCTCGTCGGCACCGTGTTGTTCTTTATGCCGGCGGCCTTGGAACGCGGCGGCATCCGCATCGCCGCGTGCGTGTTGTGCATCGTCGGCATCTGGATCGAAAAGGGAATGGGGCTGATCATTCCCGGTTTCATTCCCTCCACCCTGCACGAGATCGTCGAATACACGCCGAGTCTTGTCGAGTGGAAAGTCACGGCCGGAATCTGGGCTTTTGGTTTCCTGTTACTGACGGTGTTACTGAAGCTGATTGCGAAGGTGTTTGCCGGCGATCACGTTACCGGATGACGACGGTGAAGTTGCGTTATTGGAGACTGGCTCTCGGCTCCCCTGATGATGCTTCATGACATTACTCTTGTAGCCTTATCACCTGAACCCTTCTCGATTTCAGTATCAGATGCTGCGAGAGAATCGTTTGGTGTTTAGTCCGCGTGCTGCGTTCGAGGGAGGCCGATGTGACGCTGAACAACTTGCCGTGCGTACTGGCGACGGCGACGCCACCCGATTTGGACCGGCCCTGAAGCTGGCCGAGGCGGCCATCGACCTGAACGCAGGCGCCGTGCGAACCCGCGAAACTCGGCTGCGAATTCTCGTCCGCCTCGGCAAATGGGACAAGGCTTTGGCCGACGTCGAGGCGTGCGAATCGCTGCTACGCGGCCGCGCCGACTTCCATCGACTCGCAGCCTTGGTTTATCGCAATCTCAAACTGACAACCCCGGCCGAAGAGCATGAACGCCGCGCGAAGGAATTGATGGCGGACGATTGAATCGGGGATGCGGGTTGTCTGTCACCGGCAGTCAGTCGTGAGTGGCGAAACTCTGTCCTCTGCCCGCTGCAGTCGTGGCCCCCTGATACGCTCCCAGGAATGAGTAACGGCGCGCGAGCGGTTACGATTGGCACCCGCATCCGACGTTTATCCGCAGGATTCCGGAAAAATGTTGCGGGCCGCAAATTTCCTCATTGATTGAATCCGACTTGGTCGTGGACACAAGCAATCGCAATTACACCAATTGATCTTGTTTTCGTAACCCGCTTATTTCATTGAGCTTACGTCAAACAGATGATTGGTCCTGTTCGCTGCTGGAATGCCGCCGCGGCTTTGATGATCGCTACGGCCTCGCAGTTTTCTTCAAGTTGGCCGCGCTCAGCTGACCGTGGAGACCGCAAACGGCTCACGGCGACGAAAGGCTTTTAAGTGTGCCTCTAAGTCACATGTGAGGTTCGACTTTCTGCCCGTAGTAGTCAGCAAGTTGGTGCGACTATCCGTCACCGTGGCAGGGGCGATCGTTCTAGGTACTGGTAACTCCACGGTCTCGATGCCGACACTGCCACGCGCAGTCGATGGGGGACGTGACGGCGCCGTCCAAGGAGTTATCGCGCCAATCGCGGAATTTCAGCATGCTTGAACGCAAATCTCAACGATCGAGCGAACGGCCTGAAACCAGCGGGGTGTTCACGCTCACTCGCCTTCGTGTGACAAGTTGCATGCGCAATTCTTGCGGAGATATAATGGTCGGCTGGATTATTCGTCGCGGGCTTCGACGGGTCGGTCGTCGGGCCGGCGCTCCGCCGGCAAATCCACTCCGAGTCCGTTCATGCCCGATCCATCGTCGCCGATCGAGTCGTTTGACTCGACTTCGCTTACGCTGCTTGCCAAAGCTCGGGTCAACGATCCGGTCGCCTGGAGCCGGCTTGTCCGACTTTACAGTCCGCTCATCTACTACTGGTGCCGAAGCTCTCGGCTGCAGCCCGCCGACGTTGCCGACGTACTTCAAGACGTCTTTCAGTCCGTGGCCCGTTCCCTCGCGCAATTTCAGTCCAATGCGAGTAACGGATCGTTTCGTGCGTGGTTGCGACAGATTACCGTCAACAAGCTTCGCGATTTTCATCGGCGCAACGCGCTGCGTCCCATTGCCGACGGCGGAAGCGAAAATCTGCGACTTCTCGACTCCCGTTCCGACGACGCGATTCCAGGCCAGTTCGACGAAGAAGTCGACGACGAACGAGAAAGCCGCATCGTCTTGCAGTCGGCGCTGTCGCTGCTGCAGCAAGAGTTCGAGCCTGCGACTTGGCGAGCATTCTGGGCGACGGTCGTGGAAAACGGCACGGCTCCGCAAGCCGCGGCCGAGTTGGGCATCTCGGTCAACGCCGTCTACAAGGCAAAAGCGCGAGTCCTTAGTCGTTTGCGCCGCGAACTCGGGCCGCTGCTCGATCTCACGAATTATTGTCCCGATCCATAACGTCGCTTTCGCGCGAAGGTGACAGCCATGGCAACTTGCGCGCAATCCGAACGGACGACCGCCTATGCGCTCGGGCACGTCGACCCGAGCCGCATCGACGAAATCGCCGAGCACATCGAAGATTGCGCCCATTGCCAAGAGGCTTTGGTGCGCGTCGCGCAGGCAGGCGATTCGTTGATCGCCCTGTTGCATCGCGCGGCCAATGCGCCCGCCCTGCTGGCGGCGTCCGAAGTAACAATCGCGGCGGCCATGGCGCTCGACGCGGCCTCGGCCGAGTTCTCTCCGGCCCAAGTCGACGACTGTTCCGCAACGTCGATCGACGACTCCGCATGCGGCGCGGACACCGTGGTCGCGCCGGCTTCCGCCGAAGAATTCATGCGCGCGGTTCGGTCGGCAAAGATCGTTTCACACGGCGATTGGGAGAAGTTCGTGCGCGAACGGGCCGACGCCGGTTCTTCGGAGACCCCGCAAAGCCTCGCTGTACAATTGATCGCCTGCGGACTGCTCACGAGCTTTCAAGCCGAACAAGCGTTGCGCGGACGAGCGGCGGGGCTATTGTTCGACGACTACGTCGTCACCGACGTCATTGCGTCCGGCGGCATGGGGCGAGTGTTCAAGGCCTGTCATCGCCGCATGAAGCGGGACGTCGCCCTAAAGATTCTCCCGGACGCCGCCTTGACGACCTCGTCACAGGTCCGCAGGTTTCAGCGCGAGGTCGAACTCGCGGCGCGGCTCGTGCATCCGAACATCGTCATCGCCCACGACGCCGGCGTGGCCCATGGTCGGCATTATCTCGTCATGGAGTACGTCGATGGGCCTGATCTCGCGAAGACCGTCGTCACCGACGGCCCGCTGCCGGTCGCACGCGCGCTGGACTACGTTCTCCAAGCCGCCCGAGGGTTGTCGTTCGCGCACGCGCGAGGCGTCGTGCATCGCGACATCAAACCGGCTAACTTGCTCGTCGATGCCGCGGGCATCGTCAAGATTCTCGACATGGGAATCGCGCGCCTCAACAACGACGCCGACGAAAATTCGCCGGAGAGCGAGAAGCCGGAATCGTCGTCGCTCGACGGCTTGACGCGCGACGGCCAGTTGATGGGCACCGTCGACTTTATGGCGCCCGAGCAAGCGCACGACACCCGCTCGGCCGGCGAGCGCTCCGACGTCTACTCCCTCGGCTGCACGCTCTACTACTTGCTCATGGGAAGGCCCGTCTTTCCGGCCGACTCCGCCGCTCAGCGCATCGCCGCGCATCGCAGCGCGCCGATTCCGGACGTCCGCCGCGAAAGACCCGACGTGCCGGAAGCCGTGCAAGAGATCTTTGCGCGCATGACGGCCAAGTCGCCGGCCGACCGCTACGGCACGATGCGGGACGCGGTCGCCGCCTTGGAGAACGTCGTCGCTTCCGTAGGCGCCGTGAAGCGGCGCGAGGGCAGGCCGTTCGCACGGCGCTACGTTCGATACGCTCTGGGCGCACTGTTCGTCATACCGGCGGGGTTCGTCTATTGGTCGAGCGGTCGTCACGAGCAGCCGCTTCGCGATCTTGCGAGTCCGACCGTAGCTGCGGCGTCGATCAAACTCACACCGCCCGCTTCGCTCGCCGAGCTGCTGACGTCGGCGGACTACGTCTGGACCGCGCCGGAAGCACTTCGCGGCGGCGTGAACACTGAGCGCGAAGAACGGCTGTGGGGAATCACCGACGACGAACTCGTGATCCTGTACGACGATCGACTTACCGTCTATGAAAGTCGACGCGCTTCGAGAGACGATCCCTTTTCGACGGTGACTCCGGTCAGGCCGTTGCTTGGTCTGATCCGGGGTGCCATGTCGGGCGACGGCTTAACGGCCGTCGGCGTCAAAGAGGTGAGTCGACGGCGGTTCGAACTTTGGTTCAGCACGCGCTCGAACGTCGCTTTGCCGTGGAGCGAACCGACCAAAATTTCCGAAGCGGACTACGAGAGCCCGCTCGCCAAGCATCCGGCCCTTTCACCCGATGGTCTGACGCTGCTGGCGACGACGCGACGCCTTGGAATCCCCAGCGCCGACATCGAGATGTTCTCGCGAGATTCGCATGATGCGCCGTTCGTGGTCGCGGAAAGATTGACGGGAGCGGTCAATACGTCAGGCTGGGACATGCCGTTCTTCATCTCCGACGACCGTCGCGTGGTGATCGCGGCCGACCAAGTCGAGCAGGTTCGACTGGTGCGAGTGTTTACTCGTAGCGTGATCGCCGATCCGTTCGACGCCGGCGTTCCGTTGGAGATTCCGCAATTGGTCGACGAGACCAGCACCGGCAATTCCGGCTTTCGGCTCGCCGCCGGCGGTCGAAGCATCTATTTCGATTCGGCGGCCTTCTCCGCAGTTACAAACCAAGCGGATATCTGCGTTTCGCGGCGCGTAAGGAAGAAGTGATCGTCGTGTTCGTTTTTGCCGCCGCGCGAAGAAGCGGTGCGACATTAGGGAGTTCTCAAAATGACCGTCAGATCTTCAACGCTCGCCGTTCTCAGTCTCATACTGACGAGCTTCGCGGCGATGTCCGCGGGCTGCTCGCCTCGTGACGTCCTCGCTCCCGCGCCCTCGGACGATGTGACGGGACGAGTCACCGGACGTCTGGCAAGCGGCGAAGAAATTGGGCCGGTCGCCGGCGCCCTGGTGACGTTGACCGTTCAACCAGGTTCGTCGGAGACGAATATTATGAGTGGTTTGGGCAGAGATATTTCGACGACCACCAATGCCGCCGGCGACTTCATCCTTGCCGGGGTTCGGCACGCAACTTACCAAATGCGGATTGTCGCCGACGGCTATCAGGCGGCGGACTTCACTCGAAAAGTCAATTCGAATAAGGGTCTTGAGCAGTTTACGCTCATCCGTAACGACGCCGATACCGCCGGTCGTGCCATCGGCGTGCTCACGGTGAAGACGTTTACCAAGTACAACAACGAGCCCAACTATCCCTGCTCCGCGAACATCGTTCTCTGGGAAGGCGACTCTCGCACCGCGGCGATGAAGCGGTTCGATTCCGACGATTCGGGGATTGTGCGAATCCCGCTCCCCGTCGGTCGCTGGGAATTGGCGGCCTGCCGGCCCGGCGGTGCGCTGCATCGATATCCGGAAACCATCGATCTTCTCAGTACGATCATTGGAGTTCGCGCCGAGCGGGAGGTTTCCATCGTTTTGTTGGGAGAGATGCGGTTGCCGTTCGCGCCCGGCTCGGCCATGCGTTCGGATCCGGTCGAGCGAGAGCCCGGTGCGCCGCCTCCGCCGCCTCCCGGTCCGTCGGAAACGGAATTGCTCTACGCCGCGCTCGACAAGGCCGCGCCTCCAACGCCGCCGTTGCCAACGCCGTCACCGTCCGTCGCGCCGCCGCCGACTTTGCCGACGACCTCGCCTTCGTCGGTCGCCGCCGCACCAGCGGCGCCCGCCATGCAAACGGCGTCCGCTGCGCCGACTCCGAGCATGAAAAAGCCGCGGCGTCGAGCGCGAACTCCGGCGCAAGACAAGGCGATGTCGCAACTCGCCCCCGAATTGCAGCGCCGCAACTACGCCGACCAGGCGGAGCCGATCGACGATCCCGCGGTCAACGAAGCGTTTCCCGGAGTGACGATCGTTCCGGTGCCTAAGGAGAAGGCCGATTCGCCGCCGACGCCGACGTCGACCGACGCGCCCCCGACGGAAGCCAACGAAAGTCCGCAAGCCGAATACTTCGACCGCGACTTCCTCGTGGCCCATCCCGACGGCAAAACGGAGATCCTCTCCGGCCGCGGCGCCGTGCTGAAGTTCGTCAGGCAGAATCTGCCGTGCGACGACGAGGTCGACGGCACTCGCGCCGTCCAGGCGTTTATCGGCTTGGCGCAGCGCAAGTATCCCGAATTGACGTTCGGACCGACGACGACGTCGCCGCCGGAAGCCCACGACGACGGGCATGCCGTCGCCGGCGAAGCCTCGGTCGCTTCAGGCGGATCGGGAAAGTTGGCCGTCACGCTGATGTTTAACGACAAGTGGAAGCTGCGCGGGGCCGCCATCCGCAGATCCCCCAAAGTCGATCCATGACCTTAGCAGTGCGCCGCACCAAGGCGCAGCGTCAAGAGATTGGCTGCCGCGACCGGACACAAATTGCCAGGGCAGAATGAATCCGACGGAGGATCGACCTATGTCGCGTTGGGCGAGTAGTCGCTGGAGTTTCGTGGTGTGGGTGCTCGGCTTCGGCGTGCCCTGCGCCGGAGCGTTTGCGGGCGAATTTCAGAAGACGAGAATTCCCGGCGAAGAACCGCTCTCGACGATTGAAGTTTCCTTCACGACTTCCGCCGCCGGCGAAGCTCTCGACGAACCGCTCGATTTGCATTTGGGGCTCGGGTTTCCGTTGCGGTTGTACACTCCGCAAGACGCCGAGAGTCGCCCCGGCTTTGCGGCGTATCCTCAAGCGACGTCACCTTCGTCGCTGACTGAAGGCCTGATGCCGGGTGAGACGGCGACATTCACCTTCCAGATCGATTCGGCCGACGCCCGAGGCGCCGACGAATTGAACGCTACGCCCGCGTTGCTGCGCGACTTGCGAGTACGCGACGTGCAGCGGCTCGGTTTTGCTTCGCCTGCGCGTTCGGGTTGGATGTTGGAAGACTACTCGGTCAAGCTCAACGGAAAACTGTTCGCAAATCATCGCGGCATAAGGGCCGATGCCCGCGAGGAGCGTCGCGTGTTGGAAGGTGAGTTGCAGCAACTTTCGGCCGAGTACGAGTACCAGGCGCGCGAAGCGGCCGAGTTGGTCGAAGTCGCGGCGTCGGGCTTGGCCCGCGCGGAGGAAACGGCGCGGCTGCAAGAGCTTCAGGCGACGTTGCAGCAGGGCTCCGAGCGATTGACCGAACTGGCGCTGCGCATCAACGGTGCGCTCCCTTGGTACGTGGAATCGCACGAGGATTTCCGCCCGGCGCCGATCGCCGGCGATCCCGTCAGATCCATCGAAGTCGGTTTGACGACGCAGGTCGGGCCGAATACCGGGAGCGAGAATCCGCTTTACCTGTGGATCGACGGCCGCAAGTTTCAATTGACTTCCGAAGTCGATCCTCTGAGCGACGATCGCCAACTGCAGACGTTTCAAATCTCAGCGGCCGAACTCGCGGCCAACCCCGTGGTCAGGCGTCGAGTCGGCGCGATCGGCGTCGGGATGCTGGGCCACAACGGCCGACAAGGTCGCGAACCCGACCGGGCGCGATTGCGTCGCGTGACCGTGGTCGCCGACGGGAAGCCGATCTACGACAGTCGCCAAGTGCCCGACGATTTGGCGACGCTTCAGCAGACGAGGTTCATTCCGCCGGCGCATTACGACGACGGCGGACGTGTCGTCGCGAACGCGGAAGAAAACGGCCAAACGTCGCTTTGGAAATCCACGACGCTGCTTCCGCCGAACTCGCCGCCGCTGGAAGAGATTGCGGAAGACGTGCCGCTCGAACCGGCGGTGTACGGCGACGTGCCGACGTCGGATAATCCGCCGCTGATCATCTACCTCGGCGACGACGGCGAGGAGCAACCTTCCACGCCGCGGCGCCGCAAACGTCGCGCCGACGCAAGCGCCGCGCCGACGGCGGCCTCGATTCCGACCTCGGCCCCCGCCGCGGCGCAAAGATCGCGGCCGGTGACGTCTCAACCCGGTCCGAAAGCGCCCGTGTTGACCAACATTCGCATCAACCCGGCGATACCGATTCTTCGCGACGGCGATCGCGCCACGGTGCTCTGGCAAGTCACCGGCGACACCTCGAACGTCGCTCGCTATCGAGTCGACTTGTTCGGCGTGTTGCCGCACAAAAACCCTGCGTTGATCGGCACGGCGTTGGCCACGCAGCGCGGCATTTCACCTTCGCCGGCGCCCGCCGGACGCGCGCAGTCGATGCAAGCCCGACCGCCGGCGATCAACGTCGCCGCGATCCGCGGCCAACTGAGCGGCGCCGAAGAATCGTACCTCTACATCCAACCGAAAGTCTCCGCGATTGCGTCCGACGGCACGATCCTCACCTCGGGGTTCGGTTCGATCTTGCCGTTGTTTCCCGCCGAAGTTTCCTCGCCGCCGACGTCGATCATGTTGCCCGGCGCCGTGTTCGTTCAGGGAACGCTCTCGCCGACGAGGCCTCCGAGCTTTCAAGTGCTCCCCGCGGCGGGACCGGCCGGATCTTGGCTCAGTTCCACGACGGCGGACCCCGGCGGCACGTCCGTTTCGTGGACGCTGCCGGGCGAAACCGACGCAGGCCCCGCGCTTACCTTCGCATCCTACGTCGCGACGCCTCCCGCCGCCGCAACGCCGGCCTACAACGTGGCCGTTCGCCCGACCGCGCGCAACGGTGAACGAGTGGCCGTGCAATACGAAGGAATCTTTCCGGTTCCTTCGACTCTGCCGACGCCGCGCCGCGGGTGGCGCGTGGTCGGGCATGTTTGTTTTATCGGCGGCAATCGGCCCGGCGGGGCGCTCGTGCAAACTCGGGCCGACGTCTCGGTGCGGCCGGCCTCGCCCGCGCCGTTCTTCACGATGCAGACCCCTTCGCCCATGACCTTCAACAAGTTGGCCGGCGGCACCAAGCCGGGACCGGCGTTCTTGATCGACATGCCGCTGCGCTTCGACCTTATGGCGGCGAACAACCTAGCCGCCTCTAATCACGATAAGTCGAAATACGCCGTCGCACCGCTCGTGAATGTCGGGGCGAACGGCTTTCAAGCGATTGGATCGACGCCCGGCGGCCAAGTCGGCTACGTCACC
>JAFLCO010000028.1:0-11994 GCA_017303535.1 Planctomycetota bacterium | reverse complement strand
AGATCCGGGCGATGCCGTCGGCGTCTTCGGTCTGCGAATCGTGCCCGACGACAACTGACGCCGCCGCGTCGTCGGATCGACCGTCGAGATTGGAGATGAGCTTGTGCGTCACGGAGATGAATAGAGTGCGAGTGCTTCAAGTCTTACAAATGACGATTTGCCTCGTGGCCTGCGCGACGATCTGTTCGAGCGCGGCATACGGCGAAGACGTCTCCGTGCACGGTCGCGTCATGGGGCAAACCATTGACGGCGATCACCTGGGCCCGGTGCCGGGCGCAAAGATCGAACTCGCGACGTTCGGCGGCGACGTCCTCGCCACGGTTACGGCCGACGACGACGGCTATTATGTCGTCGACGGGTTGGGCGCGTCGCAATACGCTTACAAAATCGAAGCCGCCGGCTTTCTTACGGAGAACGCGCGGCGGCGGATCGAAGTCTCCGCCGCCGGCGTGCATGTCGTCGACTTCGTACTCACGCAAGGTTCTGACGAATCGCCCCAACCGGACGAACCCGCCGAGCCGGAAGGGGGCGAGTTGCAGGTTCGCGCGTTTGCGGAACAAAACGGCAAGCGGGCCCTCGTTCCTAACGCCGAAATCCGGCTCCGACGCGACACGGGAGGTCCGATCCTCGCGCGCACGTCGGGGCCTCAAGGTCGCCGGGCCGTGCGTGTGCCGCCGGGCACTTGGCGAGTTTCCGCCGCGGCACCGGGCGGAGAATCCAAGGCGCATCCGGAACCGATCACAATCGCGCCGGGCGCGCGGCAAACCGTCGACATCGACGTTCCCGCGCCGCCGCCCGCGCCGCGACGAGCGCCGTTGCCGAAGCCGCCGGCGAACGACGGTCGCAAAGTCGCGTTTTACGGGGACGTCGCGCCGGCCGAGCGCGTCGTCTTCGTCGTCGACAAGTCGAACAGCATGCAGTTCGGCAGATTCGACCTCGCCTTCGCGGAGTTAGAACGCGCGGTGAGCTATCTGACCGAGACTCAACAATTTTACGTCGTATTTTTCAGCGACACGGTGCATCCGATGTTCGATCCCCTCTCGCCCGATGGACTCGTACCGGCCACGCCCCAGCGGCGCGCGCAATTGGAGCAATTCGCAACCGACTTGCCGTATCGCCTGGGGACCAACGCTCGACCGGCGCTCGAGCGGGCCTTGGCTCTGAAGCCCGACGTCATCTATCTGCTCGGCGACGGCGCGTTCACGGACGACACTGTCTCCTACTTGGCCTCGCTTACCGACAACACGATTCCGATTTGTACCGTGTCGTTTCAATCTCTCCAGCGAGGCGCAGCGGTCATGAAACGAATCGCGGATAGAACCGGCGGTCGGTTCATCTACGTGCCGTAAGTCGCCGTCGATAATCGTTCGCCCCCTTTCGGAGTTCAGACGCATGCGATGGTTCGTTTTGGCTCTCTGCTACATCACGATGATCGACCGCGCCGCGGCCGGCGACGTTCAAGATGCCGCCGAAGCGCTGCGCCGCGGCCAATATCCTAAAGCGATCAAACTGCTCGACGCCGTTCTGGCCGACGAGCCGAATCAGGCGCGGGCCCGAGCCATGCGCGGTCGAGCGCATTTGGAAGCCAAAGCGTACGACAAAGCCGCGGCCGATTTCACCGCGGCGATTGAAGCGAAATCGGCGGCGCCGCAGGGCGAAGCGTATCTCGGCCGCGGACGAGCTTGGTACGGCCTCGGAAAATGTGATGAAGCGCTCGTCGATCTGAACAAGGCGGTCGAATTGAAGCCGCGCTCGGCCGCCTGCTACTTTCATCGCGGACGAGTCTTGCAAACCAAGCGCGATTTCGACGCGGCGCTGCGTGACTTCGATCACGCCGTGGAACTTAACGACGCCGCGGCGGCATACTTCATCGCCCGCGGGCAACTGAACTTCGAGCGAGGTGCCCGCTTCGTGCAGTACGCGGCGGAGCGGGACGGCAAGACGTTCACCTATCAGCAACCTGAGGGCATCGTCGACCGCGGCCGCGTCGATGCGGCCATCGCCGATTGGACCAAGGCCGCGGAGTTGGACGCCGCCGGAATCGAGGCGTACGAACTGCGAGCGCTGGCGTGGCGGGTGATCGGCGATCAAACGAAGCATGTCGCCGACCTTAAGCAGGCCGTCGAGCGCGATCCGGACAATGCCGAGCGACTTAATCATTCGGCTTGGATCCTCGCGGTCGACCCCGATCCGAACGTTCGCGACGGCAAAACGGCGCTCGCCTACGCCGAAAAGGCGTGCGCGTTGACGAAGCGGCAGAACGTCCGTTTCTTAGATACGCTGGCGGCCGCGCTGGCAGAGAACGGTCGCTTTCGACGAGCCGCGGTGGTCCAAAAGCAGGTGATCGATCTCGTCAAGCGCGAACCGGGCGCCGACGCCGCGGACTTTGAAACACGCCTCGAACTATATCAAGCGGGCAAGCCCTTTCATTTGCCGCCGACGACGCCGGGCACGCCGTAAACTCCTCTCTCACTCAAGCGCTTCAATTACCAATTGACTCCCATGCCAAAAAACCTTGCCGCTACGATACTGACGTGCTGCCTGAACTTCACGGTCGCGGCCCGCGGCGGCGAACTCGACGACCTTTGCGCCAAGTACGTTCGCACGTCGCCGGAGAATGACTGGCACCGAGGAACCGTCGCGCGCAAGCCGGGCGCGCGACGAATGCTCCAATGGACGAACGGCGCCGGCGTGAGTTGGAACCTCGTTCCTGAATTAGAGAAAAACCTCTTACGCACCGACGAAACGAATCCCTATTACAAAGAACAAGACCCGCAACAACGCGATTTTCAGCTCCTCCGGAAGGAAGGGCGCGTCGTCGGGTTTCGTTTCAGCGGCGACATTTACCTGCGCGAGGGAGAGACGCTACCGCCGGCGGTAGCGATGGTCTTCGGCGACGAACTCGGGTCGATACCGCCGTGGGGACGAAACCTCTATCGAGAAGATCAGCGCCTCGGCGAAGCGTTCGGTCGTGAAAAGCTTCCGGAATCCCAGCGGCAACTTCCCGGTGCCGATGCGACGTCGTTCGATTGGACCACTTACGCGAAGCCCAACGTCCATTCGCAGGGAGAGTTCGCCACGTGCTGGGCCCACGCCGCAATTTCGGCGCTGGAGTGGAACTGGCAACTTCGCAACGGCGGCCTGCCCGTCATACTTTCGGTGCAGCCGGTTCTTGATCGCACGCAGAAGACCGGCGGGGGCAATAGCTTGCTCGTCCTGCAAACCCTGCTAAACCACGGCACGGCCGTGGCCACGGCGTATCCCTACACCGGCGAACCCGCCCCGTTGCGCACGACGGTTGCAACCAAGTATCGCGCGATCGGCTTCGGACTCTTGCCCAAACCGGATCGCGACGCCTTCAAGCGGGCGCTGCTGAAGCACGGACCACTCATCACGGGCGTGGTCGCCTCGGAAACGTTTCGCGCGGCGCGCGGCGGCGTGTACTCGGAAGGCGGCGGCGAAGCGCAACCCGACCACTCCGTGCTGATCGTCGGTTGGGACGACTCTCGCGGCGCCTGGAAGATTCAAAACTCTTGGGGCCTCAACTGGGGCGAAGGCGGCTACCAATGGATTTCATACGACGGCGGCGGCATCGGGCAAACGGCGTTCTGGTTGTGTGCTCAGTCGACGAAGTACGCGCTGCCGGACGATGCCCATCGCCTGGTGCCTTCGCAGGAAATCGAACCGTTCCCCGTTTGGAGCCGAGCGAAACGGATGGTCGCGGATAAGTCGCCGCCTCTTCCGCTGGAGGCTCTCGCCGACCAAGAGGCGGGCCGACGCTACACCGTTCAGTTCGAAGTCGGCCACGTGCGACCTTCCGGCCGTTTGACCACGCTCACCGCAGGAGGCCGCAACGATCCCGTCCGCGTCGCCGTCGACAATGGGCTGCTCGAAAAGCTGGCCGGTCAAGCAGACTTCAAGGATTTTCTCAAAGGAAAGACAATCCGCGCTTCTGGAGTCTTGAGAAATTCGAACGACGGCGGCAAAGGACTAGTCGTCGACTCGGCGGAAGATTTGAAGCTGATCACTCCCGAGTGAAGTCGCACCCTGCGGGACGTGACCCGAGGATCGCTGTTCGGTGGCGCACGAGTTAATTAAGCTTTCGCTTCAATGTGGCCGCGGTCAGCTGATCTCGTTGATACGTACTTCCTGGACAACCTTATCTTTCTCTTTGACTTTGAGAACAAAACCGCTTTTGCCGACGTTGAGGCCCCGGCTATTCAAGTAGAGAGGCCGCAGGTCATCGCGCGCCGGGAGCAAACGGCGCACATCCTGGTCTTCGGCAGCCGCCGCCGGCTCGGCCTGCAAACTGTCGTCGACCTCGAACAACGCCTGCTGCACCACTTTGGTCGCCGGTTGATGCAGGCGCAAGGCCGTCGTTTCATCCGGCAGACAAATCCCGACGAGCGAACACCTCGGACACTTCGGACTATCGACTAGCGGCGGCGGAATCCGTTTGCTCACCGCCGTATCGCGGGCTTGCCGCAGCATGTCGAGCGTCCACGCGACGGTCGGCTCGTCGATCGGCAGCCGCACGCGCTGCTTCGTCTTCACGTAGTAGACGACCGCTTCGTCGCAGCGGTAGCCGTTGTCGCACAGCACGAGCGCCTGCACGGCAAGTTGAATCTTGTCGGCGTCCCAAAGTTCGACCGAGCCGTCGGCCTTGTTTTCGCGCGGGGCGCCGTGTTTGTAATCGACGGGTATCACGGCCCCTTCGTCCGCTTCCACTAAGTCCATCTTCGCGATCAGGCCGTATAGGTCGCTGGAGAGCGTCGATCGTGTCGAGCCATGTCGGTTCCAGCGTCGCCGACATCCAAACGGACGGGCAGCCGTTGAATGTTCCCAGCTTTTTTCGTAGGCGGGACAATTGCGCCGAAGTGGCGACGCCGCCGGCAATGAGTTGCGGCTCGAGTTGCATCGGCGAAAGAGCCATCACGACGGCGGGGCATGTTTCGCCGCCAAGATCGACCGGACCGAAGCTATCTCCCTGACGCACTCCGAGGGCGAACAACATGTCGGGAGTCGGCAGTTCCGTTTCGTCCGGCAAGGCTCGAATCGCCAACCGCGGACGACCGTGATGAGCCGCGGCGAGATAAGCCGAGGCGAACGGCAGGTCGTGCTGCAATGCGGCCCGGCGTGGGCAAGGGACGGCGCGGATTGAAGCGCGGCGCGAACTTGCGGGCCTTGGTCCTTGTCGGCTTGCAGCACCTTTAGAATCGACTCCCGATGGACGTCGGCCTCCGCCCGGCCGCAACCGGAAGTGATCAGAAGGCCGAGAAAGAGCAAGTTCGCCAAACGACAAGAAGCGTTCATGATGCGGGGCACCTCGCGCACGAGAGATCACGGTTCGGAGAGGCGCGCCGCGGGCGGCCCGCGCGGCGGAATCATGGTTGGTCCGGCCAGCGCCAGAATGCTACTTAAGCGCCTCATGTCGCGCGGCAGGATGCTCGTCAACTATGGCGAGCCTCGACGACAAGAAGTTTCTGCAGCGGCTGGGGGAGCGCGTGCGCAAACGGCGCGAAGAACGCGGTTTGACCCAGCAGCAACTCGGCGACCAATGTGATTTACACCGCACCTTCATCGGTTCGGTCGAGCGGGGCGAGCGGAACGTGTCGGTGCTCAACGTGCGGCGACTGGCGGTCGTGTTGCGGACGACTCCCGCGGAACTCCTCGGTTGATATCGGCATCAGCGCGGTTTAAGGCGGCTGATAGCTACCTCTGAACGCTGTCAAGATTTTCGTTTCGGTTTTTCATGAGCTCGTTCCTTGGTCATTCGATGGGCGTCTGATATTTAAAAAAATCACCCCTGTGGCCGCCCGAAGGGCGGCCACGTCGCGGATGACGAGGTGATTTCGCGAGAGTTCCGCAGCGCGGACGAGTCGGTCGAGCCCCTCTTAGGCTCGGCCGACGGACTTCGCCTTCGAGTTGGACTTGGTGGAGCGAGCCTGTCGGTCGAAGTCGTGGATCTCGTCGACCCACGCCGTGAGTTTGCGCTTCTCGAGCATGGCTCGTTCTCCCTTGGGGAGAGCGGCCGGTACGGCGACGTTCGGCAAGCCGAGTTGGCGATACACCTCAGCGAGACTTCGAGGGCGGTTCGTGCGCTGCGCCGGCAGCCGTTCGCCGGTGGCCGTGTGATGCAACTCGCGAAACTTCTTCCGCATCAACTCCGGTTTCGCGTAGCGATACGGCTCCTGGTGTTTCAGCATCAGGAAGGCGATCGTCACCAGTTTACGCGCCGTCGCCACGATCGCCACGTTCCGATTCCGCCGCTTGGCCAGGCGGCGGAAGAAGACTCCCAACGGACCGGGATGTTTCGCCAGGTGTTGAACGCCTTGCGTGAGCAGCCACCGCGCCTGGTTGCTGCCGGCCTTCGTGATGTGACCGTGGAAGCACCGCTTGCCGGATTGATGCGTCGTCGGCGTCAGGCCGAGATAAGCCGCGGCGTGATCGCCGTCTCGGAACCGCGTGACGTCGCCGAGCGCCGACAATAGCCCGACGGCGCCGACGAAGTTCACGCCCGGCAGCGTCATCAGGAGCTGAGCCTGAACGTCTCGGTGCGCCGTCACGGCCGTCAGCTTATCGACGGCCTTCAACTCTTGCTCGATCGTCACGAGGAGTCGTAGATCACCGTCCAGACCGAGACGCTCGTCGGCGGGCAACGGGAGTTCCTGTAACCAGTTCAACCCCGTCTTCGTCCAGAGCACCTGACAAGGCGGGGTCAACAAGAGACGAGCGAGGCGGCTCTGGATCCGGTTTTTCGCGCGGCCCCGTTCGGTCATCAAGGTCGCATGTTGCGTCGTCAGCTGCCGCAAGCGTTCGGTGTCGGCGTCCGGCTGCCAGACGCTCGGCAGGTAGTCGCAACGCAACAACTGAGCGAGGACTTCGGCATCGACCTTGTCGGTCTTGATCTTAGCCTCGGCGATCGCCTTTGTTCGCAGCGGATTGCCGACGACGACCCTGGCGACGTGCGGTCGCAGGATCGCGACCACCGACCAAGCATTCGTCGAGGCCTCCAGCGCCACGTGATCGGTCGGTTGCAGAATCTTCGTCGCGAAGACTTCCAGGCTCGACCGGACGCACGGCGTTTGGCCGCGCGTCAACTTCTTTCCCGCGGCGTCGAGCACGCAGTACTCGACGAACCGCTTATGAACGTCCAAGCCGATATAACGTGTCATCCGCAGACCTCCTTCCGCACGGTATGAGCGGTGCCGGCTCGCGAAACGCGAGCGGTGGGCCGAACGGCAACTACCTCTTCGAGCTCGAAGCTCACCCGGGTGGGCCGGTGGGGCGGCCAATTAAAAAAACGGGCTCGTAGCCCATAGCTATCAACGGCCGGCCCCGAGATGAACGGCCCGCTCACACGGTCGCGGTTCCAAAGGGTCAACATGTCTCATCTCGTCCCTGGCCCGGCGCAATCACGATAACACGCCGGTCAAGCAGGACGAGCCGGTAGGCCGACCACGTCCGCCTACCACGTTCATACCAGTAAAAGGAAACGCACCGGGCGCCGCCCCGCAGGACGGCGCCCGATGACGATTTGTCGAGATCCCGTCGTTAACGACGGGGGTTACGATCGGGCCGAATGAGGCGATCTTTGACGTTGAGCGCCAAACAGATCGCCAACACGGCGGCGAAGACGAATCCGGATTGAGTGACGAGCCCGGCACCGACCGCGCAGATCAGCGCGCCGTTGACGTAGGCCCGATTCAGTTTTTGTCGCGCTCCCATGGTTCGCTCCTCAGCGAAAAGAGAGTGAGACGAGCGCCCGCGTAGGACGCTCGGTGGATTTGTATGACCGTTTCCTCAGTTCACGGGAAACAGTACGGGACGCTCGTGTTCGAGCAGATCCCAGTCGACGACGCCGACGTTGGACTCATCGTCGTCCGGCCGGGCCTCCGACCAAGCGAGAGCCTGAAAGCCGCGGCGACGAACTTCACGACGGGACTCGCCGGTCGCCCGGGCGACGGCCCGTTCTAGTTCTGGCAGATTCATCTGAAATGCTCCTCTTTTCAAAAAGAGCAGGCCGTCGCTTCGCGAAGAAACGACGGCCTGCGGGCAACGGCTTGTTGAAGAACGCTCGCCGACTAGGCGGCGAGCGGCAGCACGACGTATTCGCCGGCGTCGAGATTGAACAATGCGTCGGGGTCGAGAGAGTCGCCACGCAGGTGACGCACGAACTGATGAACCATCAGCGCCGCCGCCAAGTTCGCGGCGTAGACGGTGCTGCGCGACGTACAACTGCCGGACTGAGCCTCGGCTTCCGGGAACAAAGTCGTCGCGTAGTGCCGACGACCGGCGTCGCCTGCGGCGGCCAGCACGCGTGCGGTTTCGCCGAGCATGCGGCCGTCGGCCCAGAATTGGCAGCGTGCGCCGACGGCCCGCCAGATCGCGGCTCGCGTACCGATACTATCGACGCAGCAGAACACGTTCGGTCCCGTGTCGTACGAACGACGATAGCGGTCGACGACCGTCGTCAGGTCGAGCCGGTGTTCTAACTGGTGACAAATGTCGCCGGTGGCGTGCACCTTCGGCCGGCCGACGTCGTCGGCGAAGTAGGCTTGGCTCGTGATATTCGTTAGCGCTACAGAGTCCGGGTCAATCAATTGCAGCTTGGGGACTCCCAAGGCCGTCAGTTGCAGCGCCACTTGCCGGCCGATCGAGCCGACGCCGATGATCGTCGCCCAAGTCGTCTTCAAACGGTCCATCGGCACCAAACCGCTCTGGCGGTCGAAACGATCCGAGTTCGGCTGCTCCATCCAAGAAATCCTCCCATTGCTCGAAGTTAAACGGCCAATCGTCGGGCGGTCGGCCGGCGAAAACGTCGTCGTCCTCGTTCCACTCCGGCTCTGCTTCCACGAGGGTTTCAAAATCACGGCGCCAAGCCTCGTGGTCGGTCGCCGGAAACGGATGTGAATAGTCGACGGCGACGGGAATCTCCCAGCTGCCGCCGGGGCCGACACGATACTGGAGTCGCGCGTAAGTCGCGCCGCCGCGGGCGATGATGAACATCGCGCTCCAATGAAACGTGCCGAAAACCCGCGCGAAGGTTGCTTCGTCGACGGAACTAGGACGCGGGCAGTCCCCAGGATGCGTGTGCAGCCAAATTCGCGAAAACCGCTCGGGCTGCAGCCCTCGATCGACCTGTTCGTCAAAGAAATCCGCGACGGCCCCGTCGTCGAAATGAACGGTGACGACCGAACAGGTCTGCCGCACGAGCCGCACATCCTCAACGAGCAACGGATCGGCGGCGGCCGAGATTGCGAAGAGGCCGATTTCGGTGGTGCCGAGATCGCGAAGAAACAGCAACTTCGCCCAGGCGTACGGCGTAAATCTCAGACTCGGACTCTGCGGCGACGAACTGCTCGTCGGCCGCGTCTTCGGCTTCTTCGGCCGCGCGCTGGGCGGCCAAGCGTTCTTCGTCGGCCGCCGCCTCTTGGCAAGCATGGCACAGTCCTTCCTCTAAACAGTGTTGGCAGAACTCCGACTCACACAGCTCGCACGCCGAAAGGCAGCGCGAGCAGGTGGTTTCTTCACAGCCGTAACAACTGGTGGCGCAGTCATGGCAATGGGAAGCGCCGCAATCACAAACCCGCGCACAGTCGCCGCAGAGCGACGTGTCACAGCCGCGGCAGAGATAAACATCGTCTTCGTCGACCGTGTCGTCGCATTCGCCGCACGGCGTGCCGTGCCAGGCTTCTAAAGGGACATACGCCGAGCCTGCGCCGTAGGTCAAAAGAATCTGCCGCAGCAGCTGAAACAGATCGAAGATCCGACCTTCGGCCAGCGCCGCGGCCACCGGGGCTTTGCCGTCTCCGAGGCAGAGTTTTTCCGAATGAACATGCGGATGAGTCGTCTCGGAGGACGACTGCGCCGGATGCGGCTCGACGGCCACGATCCTGTACGGCTCCTGCTCGTCGAGCCGAGCTAAGTTCAAGCGAATCTCAAACGGCCCCAGGTACACGCCTTCGAGAGTGATCGGTTCCGTCGTCACGTAGATTTCGAAATCATCGACGGCGACGCCGTCGAACTCGTCGTGGGCGGCGACGAGTTCCGCATACACATCAGCCAGCTGCGGCAGTTTCGCTCGACGGCGCAATTGCAAGTTTTGCCGCAGCGCTCGTAAGTCCGAGACCAGCAGTTCGAATTCGCCGTCGGCTTGTCGCCACTGCTCGTCGCGAGCGTGAGGCCAACCACGGCGATCGGCTTGAGAGCCGAAACGCACGGCTTCGGAGAGCCGCTGCCAAGCCGACCAAGGCAGGTCGGGCGAAGTCTCTTCACGTCGTTGCTGACGATAGGCGGCCTCGATGCGGCGGGCCGTGCGCCACAGAAAAGGATTCCAGAGCAAGATTTAATTCCTCAAGAGAAGAAGCCGGTGCGACGCGACGAACGCGTCGCACCGGCCGAGTGAGCGTTTAGGCCGCGGCACCTTGAATCTTGACGGGCGTGATGCTGACGCGATCACCTTCTTGGAGCGTCTGGTGAATGGTGGCGCTTTGGCGATTGACGCGAATCAGAAAATCTTTCGGGTCGCCGCCGACGCGCTCCAAGAACAGCCCGCCGACGGTGGTGCCGGGCTCCACGTCGATCGGGGACGCGAAACCGGCGCCGGTCGAATCAATGAGCAGAATTTTCATGAACGGACTCCACATGGTGACGAAATGTGAAAGGCGGCCGCCCTCGTAACGAACGCGGCGGAACGAAAATAGTTAAAAGCCAAATCGCGCTGCGCTCGACTTTCGCGAGAGCGAGTGGTCGGCCGCGTTACGCCTGCGAACTGCGAAACCGCGTGTTCACGAAATCAAATGCGACGAAGCCGGCTTGACCGACCAGATCGCGCGCCGGAGATGCGAGCGTCACGACCTGTCGCTTCGGTAACGTCGTCAGATCGATGGTCGGCGGCCCGCCGGCTGCGGAGCCCGCCGACCAACTCGGCCACCGCGGCATAGGGCGCCGCGGCATGTAAGGGTGCCGAGAGCAGCGTTCCAGATAGCGTTCCAGCCCCAGCGCCAAATCGAACAGCGGGCCGTCCGCCGCATCGAGCCGCATTCCGCCGCGTCCGAAACAGGGAGCCAAACGCAGGTCTTTGTCAAAGCGGGTGCGCTCGACGCCGCCGATCCGCAAGCCGAACTCATCGACGTCGACGGCGGCGCCGACGAATCGTGTGACGAGTCGATCATCGTCGAGCCGCTCGTCGAAGAGAGCAAGCACGGTCAACTGACGCGGCGGCAGACGTCTGACATCGACCGCCGTACCGCGCAAGAGATAGCTGAATACGGCGAACGGTCGCGGCCCGCGGGCTTCGGCCAAGCTATGGCGCTGCCCGATTTGCCGTCGCCAACTCGCCATGCGCTCGGCGAGCGACGTCGAATCCGAAGTCATAAGCATGATGGTCTCCTCGATTACGGCGGTAATGCCGACGCCATGGTCGTGTGCAGCCGCCTGGAATTGCTTGGTGTCAAAGGGACTTCCCGGGACGGCCGGGAGTGAGAGCGCATGAGCAGCGCGGCGACATGTCAGCGGTGTCGCCGTGTCGCAGGCCGCCGAGCGGCGGTCTTCGGCACTTGTTCGGCGTCTAAGGCACGGTCATGCTTCGCCAGCCACCAAAGGGCCAGGAGCCGACCGAGCAACGCCGCCAGTTCGGTGCGGCGCGCTGCGACGTCGTCATCCGCCGGAGGCGAAGCCGTCGCGATGGAAGCGGAAAGTTTTTGCGTGGTTAAACTCCTTTCGTGATCAGAAAACAAAAAAGCCCGGCTCGGCGGGTCGCCGAACCGGGCTTGTGAAGTCGCATTTCCTCGTTCTTCTACGGACTGTCGCGGTCGGAAGCGGGACGGTTTTTGTGGTCGAGCAGTTTGCGGCGAGCCCGACCGTCGAGCGGCGGCAGGCCTTGGTCGGCCCGGTACTTGTTGTAGGCCTTGGTCAGCGTCGTACGATCCAGCGGAAGGCGCTCGCCGATCTCAACCAACAGCAAGCCTTGCTCGACCAGCCGCCCGACCT
>JAFLCO010000279.1:6444-8430 GCA_017303535.1 Planctomycetota bacterium | reverse complement strand
GTTTCTTTTCATCGGCGGCAAACGACGGAACGGCGAGCCCCAACGCGACGACGAGCGAGGCGAACGAGCGAATTCCTACAAACGACATAAGCCAACCTCTTTGGTACGAGTGTGCGGTGCGGAGCGCGGCGACGGAGTCCGCGTCGCTGTGAGCCCCGAAGAAAACCTAGCTGAGGAATCAAACCCCGGCCCGGGACAAAGGTTTCGCAAGGAACTGATTGGCGACGACGCGCGCAGTTCTACCCCTCACCCCCGGCCCCTCTCCCGCAAGGGGCGAGGGGAGCCAATCGGGTAAGCGCCTCAGCGACAACTATTTCGCGGCTTGCGGGTTCACGGCTTCCGTCGGCGGCGGGAAGTTGCGGATTTCCGCCGCCGTGTCGGCGTTCCAGCTTCTGAGAACTCCGTCGTGTCCGCCGGCGACGACCGTCTTTCCGTCGCCCGTTACCGCACAGCCGTAGACGAAATCGTCGGCTCCCGCGAACGTCTTGGTCGCCTGGCCGTTGTCGCCGTTGATGAGTTTCACGGTCTTATCGCCCGCCGAGGTGACGAGCGTATTGCCGACGCCGACGAACGACAGCGCGGTGACCTCTTTCGTGTAGCCGGTCACGGTTTTCTTTTGCTCGCCCGTGGCGACGTCCCAGAGCTTCACGACGTTGTCCGCTCCGGCGCTGGCGAGCGTGCGGCCGTCGGCGCTCCACGCGGCGCCAAGCACGTGATGCGTGTGCCCTTCGAAACCGCGGATGAACTTACCGTCGACGACTTGGAACGTCTTCAGGAATTTGTCGGCCCCGCACGAGGCCAAGTACTTGCCGTCGGGCGAGAAGCGAACTCCGAGCACGACGTCGCTATGCGCGTCGGCGACTTCGCGAACGAGCGTGCCGTCGGTCGGGTTCCAAAGTTTGAGTTCGCCGCCGCGCGACGGTTCGCCGCCGCCGGAAGCCAAGAGCTTGCCGTCGGGGCTGAAGTCGAGCGACGTGACACGATCGACGAGTGCGGTGCTCGCCGGGTCGCCGATGGTGCGGAGCCAGGTCCATTCGCCTTCCGGCGCGGCAGCGACGACCGTGCCGTCGGCCGAGGCCGTGATCATGCGATTGCCGGCGAACGCCGCACCGACGATCGCTCCCGAGGCCGGGTAAGCTTCCAAGGCCGCACCGTTGTCGCCGGAGAAGGTCTGAGCGAGTTTGTCGTCGCCGCCCGCCAGCAGCAACGAACCGTCCGTCGAGAACGCGACGGTCTTCCAAGCGGCTTGGGAATCGGTCGCCTTCTTCTGTGCGGCGGCGAGATCACCTTCGAGCTTTTTCTGTTCGGCTTCGGCGGCCGTGAGACGTTGCTTGGCGACCGGAACGGCGTCGGTCGATTTCTTCGCGGCCGCTTGAGCCGAAGTGATCGCGCGAACGGCGGACTGTGCGGCGCTCTCGGCTTCCTTCTTGGCCCGTTCGGCGTCTTCTGCCGGCTTTTGCAACCGCTGGACCGCGGCCGTGGCCGGGCCGATCTTTTGTTGCGCGGCGACGGCGGCTGCGTTGGCCGCGGTGGCGGCGGTTCTGGCAGCTTTGGTCTTTTCGCTTGCGGCGGCCGACGCTTTCGCCGCAGCGGCGCTTGCGTCAGCGAGAGCTTTATTCTTGGCGTCTTTCGCGGCGGCGGCCTTCGCGTCGGCCGCTTTCTTGACGAGTTCCTGCTCGGCGGCGGCGAGTTCCGTCACGAGCTTGTCGGCCGCAGCCTTGGCTTCGTCGGCCTTCTTCTTCGCGGCCTCGGCGGCGGCGACGTCGGCATCCGCCTTCTGTTTGTCGGCGACGGCCTTCGCGGCGGCGTCCGTCTTTTCCTTGAGCGCCTTGTCGGCGGCGGACTTGGCTTCTTCGGCTTTCTTCACGCCGTCAGCCTCCGCCTTTGCGACCTTCTCTGCTTCCGCCACGGCGTTCTTTTCAAACGTTACCGTGGCTTTCGCGAGGTCCAACGCACGAGTCACGCGGGCCACGTCGCGAGCCAAAC
>JAFLCO010000279.1:2003-6400 GCA_017303535.1 Planctomycetota bacterium | reverse complement strand
GAGTTGCTTGCCGTCGGCGGCGTTAAAAATGCGCAACGCCTTATCAGGCCCGACGGCGGCGATGCGTTGACCGTCCGGTCGCACGGCCAGCGATGTCACTTCCCCGCCCGTTTTCTGCATGGCCCGCACTTGCTTACCGTCGGCCGTGTTCCAAAGCACGATGTTGCCGACTTCGTCACCGGAGACGACTTGCGTCGCGGCATTCGGCACCACGGCCAGCGCGGTCACGCGTTTGCCGGGCACAACCCATTCGCGCACGGCGGCGAGCTTGGCGTCGCCCGCCTTGTACGCGAAGAGGCGAACCTTGTTGTCGGCGCCGCCGGCGGCGAGTTGCGTGCCGTCGTCGACCACGGCCACCGCTCCGAGTTCGACCGGCGCATCCGCCTGGGCGAGTTGCTTACCTTCGGTCGTGTTCCAAAGCCGGAGCGATTTATCGGCCGAAGCCGTGGCGAGTTGCTTGCCGTCGGCGGTGAAGGCCAACGCGCGGACAGCGCCCTTGTGACCGGCGAGCTTCGCGCCGGCTTTCTTGTCGGCGATGTTCCAAAGTTGCACGTCGTTGCCGATCGCGGCGGCGGCCAGCTTGCCGTCGGCCGAGACGACCAGTGCCGTCGGTGCTGAAGCGAGTTTGCCGCCGAAGAGCGGTTCACTCCCGGCGTCGGCCCGTTGCCAAAGCTTGATTGTGCGGAAGCCGCCGGATGCGAGCGTGCGACCGTCCGGGCTAAACGCGAGCGATTGGATCAGATCGAGATCGGCGACGCCCGGCTTCGTGTAAAGTCCGGACTTGAGCAACGCCGGATCGGTCAGTCGGCCCAACGTACGGCCGGTCGGCAAGTGGTACAAGAAAATCTGGTTCGCACGACCGCAAGCCGCGTATTGGCCGTCGGGCGAGAGAGCCACGGCGAAGATCGGTTGCACGCCCGCCGGCAGCGGTTGCCATTCGATTTTTTCCGCAACGGCGGCGCTGCCTTCGGCTCCTTGATCGATCCACAGCTTGAGCAAGCCAAGCTCCTGCGACGTGAGGTGTTTAGCGCCGACCTTGTTATCGGCCGGCGGCATTTGTTCGTCGTCGTTCGACGCGGCGCGGGCAATCAGTTGGCTTTCCGCGCCTTTGCCTTTTTCCGCGCTCGGGCCGGAGTCGCCCCCTTTCAGAATCGAAGCGGCCGACTCGATAACGAGCCCCCCTTCCTTCTTCGAAGCGTTGTGGCAGGCCGTGCAATTCTTCTTGAGGATCGGCAGGATTTCCTTTTGGAAATCGACGGGGCCGTCGTGCTTCACTTCGGCGACCGCCGTGGGATCCGCGGCGCGAGCCGGCAACACAATTCCGGCGACGACAAGCAAGGAAAGAATCGACGTCCGCATCACAGGCACTCCACTAACGATTAAGTCAATTAGCCGCGGACCTTGCGTCCGCGCTTCGGCAATTCTCAAAAAACTACTTCTTCGCTTCCGACTTCGGCGCTTCGACGATCTTCAACACCACGTGCGTTGACGCCAGCGGGTAGTTGTTGATCGGTTTCGCGGCCGCCGCTTTCTGCTTCGCATCCGCGGCCGTTTGCGCGGCTTTCAATTCGGCGGCCGCGGCCTTCTGACGAGCGTCGGCCTCGGCGACTTTCTTGTCCGCTTCGTCCTTCTTATCTTTCGGGGCCGCGGCCGCCGCCTTCTTGGCTTCGGCGACGGCGGTCGTCAGATCGGCCAGGGCCTTTTCCATGTCTTGCTTGGCTTTCGCGGCCGCCTCGGCGCCCGGCTTATCGCGCTCGTAATTGACCTTCGTTTGCGTATTCAGATAGATCGTGAACTCGCCGAGCGGCGCATTGGCCGCCGGCTCGACGACGAGTTTCCCTTCCTTCGCACCGGCGGCGATGACGACGTTGGCCGCTTTGACGTTCGCCGGCAGCGGAGCGGCCGCCAACGTCAGCGCCTCTTTGAAATCGCCGCGGCTCTGGACGCGCACCGGAATTTCGATCTTCGCTCCTTGCTTCGTCTCGACGACCTTGCCGTCGCCGAGCAGCACCGTGGCCGGAAACTTTTCCGCGCCGCCGACCGCGATCACCAACTCGTGAGACAACCGCGCCTCGGCAGCCTTCCTCTGAGCCCCCGCGGCGGTGATCGTCGGAGCGCGGGCCGCGCGCGATAGCGTCTTCCCGTCCACCACGGCCTCGCCGACGAACCTCACCGTCCCGCTCCAAGCGGCGGCGTTCTCGGCCACTGCGATCGCCAGCGCCGCCGAATCTTGCCCAGCCGGAATCACGGCTTCCGCCGCCATTGCGCCGGCGGGCAAACCTTCGCAACGCACGCGGATCGGGCCGGCGAAGCCATCTTGTCGGGCGGCAAACACGGTGAACACCGCGACGTCGCCCGAGCGAATCCATTGGCCCGACGGCTTGAACTCGCGGAGATCGTTCAAGTTCTTCGCACCGGCTTGGCTGTTCCAGAAGGCGGCCAAGCGGAAATCGGGCCGAGGTTTACGGAGGATGAGGCGATACATGAGCCGCGGCTCGCCGCGCGTATCGCCGTAGAGATCACGCAACACCACGCGAAACTTCCCGTCGGCCGGCGCCGTGAACATGTGGAAGGCGTCGTTCGTCGCGGCGTCGAGCATCGGGCCGAGCGGGTTCTTCGCTTCGTCGTCGATCTCCTTCAGATCGCCCCAGGCGAGTTTGCCGTCGGCCGAAGGAGTTCCTTGTTGCACGAGCACGATCGGATCCGTCTTGAAACCCATCCGCTGCGCCACGACTTCAATCGCCAGCGCCTCGCCTTTCTTGGCGTCGAACGTAAACGCATCCAGATCGCCGCGGCGCAGAAACTGCCCGGCGACCTCGCAAGGCACGGCGATCTGTTGACCGGGATCGTCGTTCGGCTCTTGCTCGACGACGATCGGCTCCGACGCGTAACCGAGCAACACGCCGTTGGTCCGGCCGGCCGAACTTTTCAGCCGATACTCGCGACCGTCGACGAAAAGTTCCGAAGCGGCGGCGGTCGTCGGCGTGGCGCGAGCGTCCGTCTTTTCGTCGGCCGGAACGTCGAGATCGATCTCGATCTTATCCAGCGGACGACCTTGCACGGCCACGCCTTCGGCAGGCTTGCCGCCCGGGAGATTTCGTCCGTAAACGGCCAGCTTGTTCTTGATGCCCGGCTTCACGGCCGGCGGAAACACGAAGTCGATGTACGGCCCGGCGTGAATCGCGAGGCGGTAGAAAAAGTCGGCCCCGCCGCCATAGGTGAAGTCGTAGAGGTTGACGAAGTATTCGCCGTCGGCCGGAGGGACGAAATCAATGAGCGGATCGCGACGATTGACGTCGCGGCTGCGGGCCATTTCGCGTTGACCGGCGTCGAACAGGACCAGCGTGCCGTCGAGCTTGCTGTCGAGACGATGCGCTTGGCAATCGATGAGAACCCGCGTCCCTTTCTTAGCGGCGAATTTGAACCAGTCGGAAGAATTGGCGGTGGCGGTCCCGTTGACGACCGAGCCGAGTTCGACCGGCGCGGCCTTATCGGCCGACTGGTTGCCCGCCGGCTCGGCGATTTCATTCCACGTGTCGACCGCAAACGCGCGAGGGTTCGACACGCCGAAGGTGCCGACGGCCCGTACGTCGTACACGCCGGGCGGGACGTCCGGGCCGATCGTGACGCTGAACTTGTTCGGCACCGGGATGTTTTTGCCGGCGAAGATGGCCGAGGGTTGTTCGACCGGTTTGGCCGTGATGCCGGGATGCGAAAAAAGCAACCGATTGACGCCGTCGCCGTCGATAAGGCCGGTCAGCGTCACATCGAACGTGCCGCCGACCTTGCCGCCGTTGGGACTCAGCGCGGAAAGCGTAACGGCCGGCAACTGCGCATGGGCCGCCGTCGCACAACAAACGACAGTCGCGCAGCAAGCGAAGATCGCAACAAGCGATAGATGACGAATGCGAATCATGGCGATAGTCGGGCGGTGGGAATTCGAGGCGGGGAGTGCGATTGCTCGCACCTGTTTAGCCGCCGAGCTTGCTCGGCGCGTCAGCGCATTTCAAGCAAACAGCGAACTAGTGATTAAACAAGAACTCTTTCGTATTCAGCAGCGCCCAGAGCACGTCCTCAAACGCTTGCTGGCGGTTCTTCTCTTCGGCCCGATTGATATAGGCCTCGGCCGTGGCGAGTTCGTCATTTGAAGGCTCGCGTGAGAAGGCCGTGATGTAGAGCTTACGAATGCGATCTTTGAGCGGCGCCGCGTCTTTGGCGAGCAGGGCCGGTCGGGAGGTGCCGGCGGCGAGCTTCCCTTGAATCTCTTGCGAGTTCAGCAGGTGCAGGCTCTGCGTCTGGAACATGCCCGCCAGGTAGCAGATATGGAGTGCAAGCTGGCCTGGTATGCGGAGAATTATGAGCTCCTCCAGGGCAATGAGGATCTTTTACGACAGCAG
>JAFLCO010000279.1:0-1993 GCA_017303535.1 Planctomycetota bacterium | reverse complement strand
TCTTGCGAGTTCAGCAGGTGCAGGCTCTGTGCGAGGCTGGCGTCGGTCGAACGTTCGCACTCGCAGGCGCTGGCTCCTTCCGGCTTACCGAACACCGTGAGGAAGTAGCTGTTCACGCCGTTGTCAGGGATTTGCACGGCTCGAGTACCGGCCGGAAGGCCGGCGAAGCTGGTGTTGCTCGCGGCCACGGAATCGAGCGCGTCGAGCAATACTTCGGCGTTCAAACGCTTCGGGTAATAACGGGAGAAGTTTTGCTTGTCGCGACCGTTAAACTGGTTCGGCTCGGCGCTGAGTTGATAGGTGCGGCTCTTGCAGATCGTCCGCACGAGGTCCTTCAGATCGAACTTCGACTTCACGAAATGCTGCGACAACGCATCGAGCAGTTCCGGATTGGTCGCCGGGTTCGTCACGCGGAGGTCGTCTTCAGGATCGACGATGCCGCGAGCGTAGAAGTGCTTCCAGTAGCGATTCACCAAGGCCGGGGCGAAGAACTTGTTGTCGGGCGTCGCCATCCAGTCGGCCAGCGATTGCCGCGGGTCGCGTTCCGGGGCCAAGTCCAAAGCCGGTGCGCCGAGCGGCGTCGGCTTCAAGACTTCGTTGGTCTTGGGGTTGGTCGCCCGCGCGGCGCCGCGTTTGTGGAAGACGCGTTCTTCGTCCGTGGCCGAGCCGGGCTTGCGACCGACCTGCGAGAAGAAAGCCGCGAAGCCGTAGTAGTCGCGCTGGCTCCAGGCCTCGAACGGATGGTGGTGGCAGCGGGCGCACTGGATGCGCAGGCCGAGGAACAACTGGGCCGTGTCTTCGACCTGCTGGTCGACTTCTTTGACTTCGCGATACCAGGCGACCGGCGGGTTGTCGCTCATTTCGCCGGAGGCGCCGAGGACGTCGCGCACGAACTGATCGTACGGCTTGTTCTCGTACAAGCTTTCGCGAATCCAGGCGTGGAAGCCGTACGTGCCGCGCATGTAGGTCGGGCTCTTACGACGATTGCGCAAGATCGCGGCCCATTTGTTGGCGAAGTAGTCGGCGTAATCGCCGCTGTCGACCAAGCGATCGATCAGGCGATCACGCTTCGAGGGATCTTTGTCGGCTAGGAACTGTTCGGATTCTTCGGGCGTCGGCAATCGGCCGGCGACGTCGAGCGTGGCCCGACGGATGAACGTGGCGTCGTCGCAAACCTCCGACGGCGGCATGCCCAGCCGCTTGAGTTTCGCGAAAACAAGGTCGTCGATGAAGTTCGCCGACGGCGGCAGTTTGTCGACCTTTTGCCCCAGCGGAACCGTGGAACGGAACACGGCCACGAGCCCCTGGAAGCGGGTCATGATTGCGGCATCGCCGGCGAGATCCGTGGTCTTTACGAGGCCGGTCCGGCTGACTTCCGCCATGTCGGCCGCGTTGCTGTCGAACTGGGCCATGCGCGTGACGTCGGCCGTAGTGCCGTCGTTGTAGAAGGCGGTGACGACGAGTTGTTGCTCGCCGCCGGCGGCCATCGTGCGGCGATCGGGCGTGACTTCGATGCGCGTGACGACCGGATCTTTCTCGCTGCCGTACGGCATGCCCTGCACGATCCAGCGGCGCAGCACGCGGTACTCGAGCGATTCACGGTCCATTCGCGCGCCGCCGCCGTGCGGTACGGCGTTGATCGCCTTCGTCAGCAGAAGGCTTGTATCCGGTGCTCCGGGCGAAAGCCGGCGACCGCGGCCTTCTTTCACTAAGTGCTCAAAGTCTTCCGACGGCTCGAAGCCGAGCAGCGAAAGCTTGAAGCCGTTTTGGCCGCCCGACTTGCCGTGGCACCCCCCGCCGTTGCAGCCGTACTTCGTGAAGAGGGGCGTGATCTGATTCGGAAAGTTGACCGCCGGCGAATTCTTGTAGTGCTCGACAGTCAATGTGACGGTCGCCGTTTTGCCGCTCGCTTCCGTGGCCGTGACGGTCGTCTTGCCGTCGGACAAAGGAACGACGAGGCCGGTGCCGTCGATCGAGACGATGCCTTCGGGAG
>JAFLCO010000278.1 GCA_017303535.1 Planctomycetota bacterium | reverse complement strand
TTCTCGCGGACTACAACATTCGCCTGGCAGAAGGCGAAAAGATCGTCGGCCAACCGAAGATCACCGAGCGCGGCGCGGCGGGCGGCGGCCTGCCGACGCAAGTTCCGTCGTCAACGGCCGGTGAAGTGATTCCGGTCCCCGACGATCTCTCGGGCCAGTCGACGACCGGCCCGAGCATGGGCAAAACCCAAGGCGACTACTTCCAAGACGGCGAAACGATCTTCGAGCACGACGGCCACGACGGCGAAATCATCCACGAAGACGGCGTCAGTCTCGATCCGGGTATGGAATTCGAACACGGCGGCGGCTGCTCAGATTGCCTCGACGGCAGTTGCTCGAGCGGCGTGTGTCATCACGACGAATGGGCCGATCCGCCGCGCTGCTCGGAATGCGGTCTTTACGGCAGTCACCGCATCGGCTGCGGTCGCGTGGCTCGATGCTTGAACAACTGCCTCGGCTTTCTCTTCAAAGAAGCCTCGGTGTTCGGCGGCACGCAAGCGTATAAAGGCCCGCTCGACCTGGGCATCAACGGCAACTTCGGCTTCAACGAAGGTTTTAACCTTGGCGGTGCTTTGATCCCTTTCCCGCGCTGCGGCTTGGGATATCAAGTCGGTGCGCGCTGGACGCAGAGCGATCTCTCAGGCACGGTGTTCAATTCGTCGGCCCGGGAACAAGTGTTCCTCACCGCCGGCTTGTTTCATCGGGCCTATCGAGGCCACGGCCTGCAATGGGGCGTCGCCTACGATTGGCTGACCGACAACTTCTATCAGAAGCACACGGTTGCTCAGATTCGCACGGAAATCAGCTTCTTGAATTCGTGCGGCCATGAGTTCGGCTTTGCTGGTAACTTCAGCACCAAAGACGACGACGTCACGTTCAACATCTTGGGCCTGGCCCTCGTGAATGCACCCGTGGTCCCGACGGACATGTACACCCTGTTTTACCGCCACACGACGCGCTACGGCGGACAAGGCCGACTGTGGGGTGGTGCCACCGATCAGAGCTTGGCGATTATCGGAGCCGACTTCCGCGTGCCGATGTCGAACCGATGCGACCTCGTCGGCGGTTTCAACTACATCCTGCCGGACGAAGGTCAGGACAACAACGGTAGCGCCGATGAGTCGTGGAACCTGTCGATGAACATCGTCTTCTACTTCGGCCGTACGAAGGAAGGCATTCACAACACGCCGTTCCGCCCGCTATTCAACGTCGCCGACAACGGCAACATCATGATGCAGCGGTAAATCTAGGCTTCTTGCGACGACGCAATGGGTGGCTGGGGCATAGCGCAGCGGTGCCCCAAGCTTCGGCCGATCATGCCTCACGGGCCGCGGGCGCAGTGCGCCACGCGGCCGCGTCTTCTCCGTCGAGTCGCAGCGTCAAACACTTCGCGCTGCCGCCGGCCTTCACGAATTCGTCCAGCGGAGTCTCGTGCGGTTCAAACCCGCGATCTTTGAGCGCCGCGTGCAATTGCGGACAACCGGTGTTCGTGACAACGCTCCGCCCTACGACCACGGCATTGCACGCAAACCGCCGGGCTTCCTCGCGCTCGACCGCGATCAGGTTCGGAATATGGGCTCGCAAAGCTTGGAGACCGTACTCGTCGAACGCCGCGGGATAGTAGATGGCCGTGTCCGGCGCGATCGGACAAAAACACGTGTCGAGGTGGTAGTGATAGTCGTCGGTCAGTTCGACGGGAATCACCCGCGCGCCGATCAACTCGCCGACAAGCTGATGACCTCGGGCATGGCTGCGGATGCGATAGCCTGCGAAGAGCGTATCGCCGCAAAAGAGCGCATCGCCGGCCCCTTCAAAGTAGATGTCCGGCGGCAATCGTCGCACCGTGAAACCGTGCGCGGTGAGCCAGGCCTCGTCGATCGGTTCCTCGCCTTGTCGCTCGGCGTGGCGAAATCGCGAGAGCACGGCCGTTTGTCGATAGATCAACGCCGCGTTTGCCGTGAAGACGAGATCCGGCAGTCCCTGCTTCGGCTCTAGCAACGACACCTTGGCGCCGACGGAAACGAGCACGTCGTGCAAGGCCCGCCATTGTGCGCGCGTCGTTTCCGCGTCGCTCGCGCGGCTGCGGCTCATCCACGGATTGATTTCATACTCAATGCCGTAGTAGTCCGGCGGGCACATCAATATCCAGGGCTGCGTCATACGTCACCTTCTCTCGACGTTGTTGCGGGTGCCTGGGGCATAGCGCAGCGGTGCCCCAGTTACTGGGCCTTCGCCTTCGGCTTCAGCCCCAGCCACCCCACGCTTCAGATACTCGAAATTTGCGCTAACTCCCTCGCTTCTCTCCGGCAAACTCTTCGACGTCCTGCACCAAAGCTCGCAGAAACGGCTCGACGTCCGTCACCAGTCCGATTGTTTGCGACGAACCGCGATCGTTAAGCTTGATCACCGTCGAAGGGTTGATGTCGACGCAAACCACCTTCACCCACGCGGGCAGCAAATTGCCGACGGCCACCGAATGCAGCGTCGTCGCGATCATCAGGCAGAACGTCACGTCGCGGATGCGGCTGCGCATTTCTTGCTGGGCCACGAGCGAATCGGTGATGACGTCGGGCAGCGGGCCGTCGTCGCGAATGCTGCCCGCGAGCAGGAAGTCGACGTTATGCCGCACGCACTCGTACATGATGCCCGACTTCAGCACCCCTTGTTGCACGGCTTGGCGAATTCCGCCGAGCCTGCGGATGCGGTTGATCGACCGCAAGTGGTGCTCGTGCCCTGCTTCGACGGAAATGCCTTCATCAAGCCGCACCCCCAGGCTGGTGCCGAAGAGCGATTGTTCGATGTCGTGCGTTGCCAGCGCGTTGCCGGCGAACAGCTTGTCGATGTATCCGCCGCGAATCAATCGGCACAAATGCTCGCCGCTGCCGGTATGCACGATGGCCGGGCCGCCGACGACGAGCGTCTTGCCGGCCTCATGGGCACGAATGAGTTCGCGGGCAATTTCTCGGATCGCCGTCCCTTTCGGCTTCTCCGTCGAAACGGCCGAGTTCATAAACTCAAACGCGTGCGGCTCGCTCGAACGTACCGGAGGAATCACCCGTACCCCGGCGTGCCCGCACACGATGCGGTCGCCTTTGCGGACTTCGGTCATGGCGATACACCGCGGCTTCGCGCCGTCGTCGCCGATGAGGATGCCGCAATCCATCTCCTGAAGATCGACCTCGTGCCAGTGGCCGGCCGCGCGAACCTCGGTCCGTTGGTTGGTCGTGCTGTAAAAACCTTCCGGGAAGGCGCCGTCGATGTCGGCTTCGACGACGGCGCAGTCCTGCTGGTTCGTCGGCACCGCGCCGTGGTCGGCGATCACCGCGAGTATTTCCTGCAGTCGCTGTTCTGTTTCGGCCCGCACTTCCAACAGCGCGAAGCTGGGATCATTGCGAGCCTGCCCGATCGAGATGTTCTTAATTCGAAACTGCCCGCCCCCTTGCGTGATGATGTCGAGGATCTTGGGCAGGATCAGGCTGTCGATGATGTGTCCGCGGATCTCGACCTCTTCCGCGAAGCTCCCGGCGATCGCTGCGGCAGGTTTAGCATGAGTCGGCAGCTTGCCGGCCGGATGGGAGTGCGTCATGGCGGCTTCCTTGTCGTCGGGGGTGGAATCAAAAGCGGTTGAAACGTCGGCAACTTGATCGCGGTTGTCGAATTCTAGGGATTTTGGCTAGTCGCCGTGCTAAACCGCGGCGAGGCTTCAGGCTCAGCCCTTGCCGCAAATCCGTACGCCATCACGACTTCACAGCGATGCACGCGGCCTTTATAATCCGTTTTTCTTCGCCTGCGACGCGCCGCCCCCAAGGCATTTGGCCTCACCGATCGTAATGGGTCGGTTCGGGCGATCGCCGCGTCGCGCAAGACCCGCAATACACACACGGAAGGCTCGGAATGTCCGACCAAGAAAAGAAACTCAGCCGCTGGGATACATTGGCCCAAGAACTCGGTGCGGATGCCAAGCCGGCGCCGCAACGTCCCGCTCCGCCAGTTGCTCCAGCCGTTACGACGCCTGCACCAGCGCCCGCTCCGGTTGCCGCCGCACCTGCGGAAGAGAAGGCGCGTCGTAGCGGTTGGGAAGAACTGACGTCATGGCTCGGAATCGGCGGTGCAAAAAAGTCTCGTCCGGAAGCCGCAGTTGCTCCCGCGGCGGCTCCGTCACCATCTCAAGCTAGCCCGCGGTCGCATGAGCCGCGCCCGCGCCGCGAGTCCGCCTTTCGATCCGAACCGGCACCTCGACCGGAACCGGTTGTCGAACAGCCGCCGCGCGATGCCGGACCCTCGATTGGTTCGCGAGGTCGCGAGTTCGACGACTTCCGAGACGCATTGCAGGAAGAACGCGACGTCCTCCAGCGCGATCTGAAGCGTGAAGTGCCCCGCTCGCTCGATGAACCGTTAAGCGATCGTCCGACCGGTGGCGAAGGTGAGCGCTCGGAAGACGCCGATTCGCAGCGCCGTCGCCGCCGTCGTCGCGGCGGACGTGGTCGCGGACGGCCGGAGGATGCAGGCCGCGGCGAAACCGGGCGCAGCGAAGTGAATCGTGGGGAAGGCGACCGCGGCGATGCAGATCGCGGACCACGAAGCCCAAGTCGCCGCGACGGCGGAAGGCCGCCGGAAGCCCGCCGCGATTCGGGCCGTGTCGACGTCGATCGCCCGGACATCGACGACGAATTCCATCCGGCCGACGACTTCGAATCACAAGAGGCCGACGGCTTTGAGCATATGGAAGTTGTCGACGACGCCGATCACTTCGATGCGCCGCCGCAACGTTCCGAAAGCTCCGGCGATGACGAACCGCGGCGCAAGCGTCGTCGCCGTCGTCGACGCGGCGGGCGAGGTCGCGAAGGGGAACGTCCGGCCACGGTCGGTGGTTCGGAACATCATGAAGATCACGAAGATCATCACGACGACGATCTGTCGGCGGACGCCGATGCTCGCGATCGTCGCATCATTCACGACTCGGATGATCACGACGAACACGATGACCACGATGATCATCACGCCGATGCCGATCATGACTTGGCCGAAGACCTGCACCAAATCCACAAGGGAATTCCCACGTGGGATGAGGCCGTGGGGTACGTGATCAGCGGCAACATGGAAGCTCGGGCCCGCAACCCGAATCCGCAAGGCGGTCACCGCGGCGGACATCGCGGAGGCCATCGCGGCGGCCGTGGTCGCGGCGGAAACGATCGCCGATAGTTTGCGAGCGCCCGGGCGCTGTGCGATACTCGATGACCTGCGGGTGCCACTCGCGGCTTGCTCTCCAGTGCAATAGTCACGGTGGGCAGGCTAAGCGAAGGCGCCTGTTGCGGCCGAAGGCGCGAGGCGTTTTCGTCCGTTATCGCATCGTCGCCCGTCCCACACGCCCCGGGAGTCGTCACCGTGAGACTGCGCTTGCATGTCAGACTGCGCCCGCATCTCGCCGTCGTTACGCTGTTTTACGTCGTGAGTTGCTTTGTCGCCGGCTGTAAAGAGCCCACCCCAGGCGTAGCCGACCCGAATCGTAAGTTGCGGATCGCGGTCATTCCTAAGGGAACGACCCACGAGTTCTGGAAATCGGTCCATCACGGCGCTCTGCGGGCCGCCAAAGAACTCGACGTCGAAATCATCTGGAAGGGCGCGGTCAACGAAAGCAGCCGCGAAGCCCAGATCAACATTGTTCAAGACTTCATCAACGCGGGCGTCGACGGCATTTGCCTGGCCCCGATCAGCAAAGATTCGCTGATCCCGCCCGTGCAACAGGCCAAGCAAGCGGGCATCCCGACGGTCATTTTCGACAGCGGTCTCGACGATACGGAAAGCATCGTCAGCTACGTGGCCACCGACAATGAAAAAGGTGGCCGGCTCGGCGCGCAATGCTTAGCCGAGGCCATGGGCAAAAAAGGCAACGTCATTCTGCTCCGCTATGCGGTCGGCAGCGAAAGTACGCAACTTCGCGAAGACGGGTTCCTTGACGAACTGAAGAAGTATCCGGACATCAAAGTGCTCTCGGAGAATCAATACTCCGGCACCACGCGCGACAGCTCGCTGGACGTCTGCCAGCGTCTGTTTCTTCAGTATCGCGATCAGGTGAACGGAGTGTTCGTCGTTGCCGAGCCGAATGGCGTCGGCATGCTCAACGCGATGAAAGGCGCGCAGCTCGACGGTAAGATCAAGTTCGTCGGCTTCGACCCCAGCCCGACGCTCATCGAGGCCATGGCTCAAGGCATCATGCACGGTATCGTCTTGCAAGACCCTGACACGATGGGCTACCTCGCCGTAAAAACGCTCGTGAAAAGTATTCGCGGCGAGAAAGTTGAAAAGCGAATCTCGACCGGCGAATACGTCGCGACGCCCGAGAATATGAACTCGCCGGAGATGAAGAAACTCCTCTTCCCGCCGCAGCAAGAAGAATAACGGCGAGGGTCACCGATGTCGGATGCCCCGCCGCTGTTGGCGATGACGGCAATTGCCAAGCGCTTCGGCGCGACGCAGGCCTTGCGCGACGTCTCGCTCGACGTACGCGCCGGCGAGTGTATGGCCCTCATCGGCGAAAACGGCGCCGGCAAGAGCACGCTCATGAAGGTGTTGGCCGGCGCCTACCAGCCCGACGCCGGAACCATTGAGTTCGCCGGCCGTCCGTTTCAGCCGCGCTCGCCGCATGAAGCTCGCCGCGCCGGTGTGGCGATGATCTACCAAGAGCTGACCTTGGCCCCCGACCTCGACGTGGTCGAAAACATCATGCTCGGTCAGGAACGCCACACGGCCGGCATTCTCGATCGACGCCGTCAGCGCGAATTGGCCGGCGATGCGCTGGCCCGCCTCGGCCATGCCGATCTGCCGCTCGATCGCCCCGTTCGCGAGCTATCGAACGCTTTAAAGCAGGTCGTCGAAGTCGCCAGGGCCTTGGTTCAAGAGGCCCGCGTCGTCGTGTTCGACGAGCCTACGAGTAGTCTCACGCAGCACGACGCCGCCCAACTGTTTCGCATCATCGGCTCCATGAAACAAGCCGGGCTCGGCGTGATCTACATCAGCCACTTCTTGGAAGAGGTCCGCGCCGTCGCCGATCGTTATACCGTGTTGCGCGACGGTAAGTCGGTCGGTTCGGGCCGCTTGGCCGACGTCGACGAGCCGAAGATCGTCGCTCTGATGGTCGGCCGCACGGTAGAGGAACTGTTTCCGCAAGTCGAGCATTCGCCCGGCGACGTCATCTTGGAGGTCGACGGGCTTTCCGGCCGTCGCGTACCTCGCGACGTTCGCTTGACGGTCCGCCGCGGCGAAATCCTCGGAATCTCCGGGCTGGTCGGCGCAGGACGTACGGAACTCTTGCGCTGCCTCGCGGCCCTTGATCCCGTCCGTCGCGGCACCGTGCGGATCGCTCATAACTCGCCGGCAGCCAACCCTCGGGCCCGCCTCAAAGCCGGCCTCGGTCTGGTGTCGGAAGATCGCAAAGGCGAGGGGCTCGCGCAGACGCAGTCAATCGAAGACAACCTGACGCTCAGCCGGTTGCGGCCGTACGCGCGTTTCGGCTTGTTGAATCTTCGCTTGCGTCGTGCGGCCGCCGACGATTGGATGCGACGACTCCAGGTAAAAGCCGCCGGTCCGGATCAGCTCATCAGTGAACTCTCCGGCGGCAATCAACAGAAAGTCGCCATTGCCCGGGTGCTTCATCAAGATGCCGACGTGCTGCTGCTCGACGAACCGACGCGCGGGATCGACGTCGGTACGAAATCCGAAATCTATCGACTGATGGGGCAGGTCGCGGCCCAAGGCAAGGCGGTCGTCTTCGTGAGTTCCTATCTGCCGGAATTGCTGGCCGTGTGCGACCGCATCGCCGTGATGTCGCGCGGCCGAGTGCGCGACGTTCGGCCGACGCGCGATTGGACGGAAGAATCAATCATGGCCGCGGCCATCAGCGTGGAAGAGTAAATGATGAGCGAAGTTTCCGAGACGAGTCGTTCGACAAATGCAGGCCGCCGTCGCTGGCGGTCGCTCGCCACGGTCCTTGGTCCGGTGCTCGTGTTCTTCGTGGTGCTGCTCGGGTTCGGCGTCGCCGACCGTATTCAAGACGGCTCGAAGTCGACGTTTTTGAGCGTCAACACGATCCGCACGATCCCCGAGCAAACCGTTATCGTCGCCATGGGGGCGCTCGGAATGACGGTCATCATCATCGCCGGCGGCATCGACTTGGCCTCTGGGACCGCGGTGGCTCTCTGTTCCACAACCTTGGCCTGGTGCCTCAAAAGCGACTACGGCATCGGCATCGGCATCCTCGCGGCGCTCGGCATGGGAGCGCTCACCGGGCTCGTCAACGGTACGCTCATCAGCTCGCTTCGCATCGTCCCGTTCATCGTTACTTTAGGAACGATGAGCGTCTTCCTCGGCACGGCCAAGCTCATCGGCAATGAAACAACGGTTTCTCCTTCGATCAATCAGTACCCGGCTTGGCTCTCGACCAT